>CANKTL010000029.1 GCA_947486405.1 bacterium | reverse complement strand
TCAGTAATTTCAATGCTGCCATCACCCATATTGCCGCCGCCGCCAATGCAGCATTTGGTATCCTCAGGCCCTTCCGCCATGCCAAATCCGCCGGCATTGCGTTCTCTGGCCAAAATAAATCCATGACAGTTTGGACCGCCACCCCCAACAAAGAATCCATGGCATTCTTTTAAAACGGCACCGATATCAGGGTCTGCAGACGCCCCAACTAAAATGTCGCCTGTCTTAAACTTCTTTAAATCATGTTCCATCAAGGCTTTGTCATGCATCCGAACGATGCAGATTTTTCCTTGTCCAGCCATTTGACCTGCTGCCAAGCCTTCAAGTGCGGGAATTCTTGACGCATATTCCGGTTTTTTTGAAACTCGAACGACCTTGAAGTCGGCAGGATCTTTCTTCGAGTGAACGGTTTCCCCACGGCTTTGAAGCCAAACTTGGTCTAAGTTGTTTACCGTTCCGGTTGAGAGTGCTTCAACGCCTGCATGGTCACGAAATTCTTGGCCGCCCTCTGTATCGCGTCCGGAATAGTGCCCATCTAAGGTCGAATAGTGTTCTTCCTGCTTCAATAAATTTGAAAATAATGTGAACAACTGCGTGTCTGTGAAAACAAATTTGTCTCGTAGCTCCTCCGGAACGTCTTGTGAAACCAAGCCTCCCCCCATTGATTTCATCATCAAATAGGCCTTTGTTCGGGTAGTTAAGTCGTGTCGCGAACCCACTAATGCTGAAAATTTGTCGTAAGTGACTTTGAAGCTACTTGGTTCATCATCCTCAGGCGATCTGCGTTCCTCGTCGCCCGTGGTGGAATAGCGCCTCGACGCTTTTGCTAAATCTGGGGCGGAATTGGGCGCCTGTTCTTCCATTGCTGAGCCTGCCTCGGAATCGCTTAATAACGATATTGATTCTGGCTGTCGTTTTCTTATGCCCCGCATGGTTTCTCTTAAAAAGGCAATGCCGGCATCTTTTTCATCTGTGGTTAACGGAAGTGTTTGAGTTGAAAACGCATTGAGAGCAGTTGCTAAATCAGGCCGGTCACTTCCGGGCATAGAGGCTTTCATCTGGGTCTGGCGGCCTTTTTGTCGAAATACAACCGGATCGACTAATTCTTCACCTGCAGGTAATGTGCCGGCGGACGCCGCCGCTTCTTGCGCTTGTCGCTTTCTAAGCAAATATTTACTGCAGTAAATAATATCGGGTAGGGCACCTTGCTCACCGCTGACCTGGCCTTCTCCCTGGCCCCACTGAACTGTAATTTTCATAACGTCACGATTGCCCGTTTCGTTGCAAAGGCTGAATCCGATCCAGTTATTCATTGAGGCAACTGTTTCAAGAATGACGGTTGCCATTTTGGTGTCTGTAACTGAAATTCCTTTGTCTCTATTGTCCATTCTGTATTTGACTGATCGGGTTTCCCAAAGGGACTTAAAACATTCGATTACCGCAATCATGATGTTTGTTCCCCCGACAACGTTGGGCAAAGTGGCATTTTGACCAGCCGCAGAAGTATCCCCACAATCTTCCATCTTTAATCCCGAAGAGCGAACAAAAAAGCCTTGTGCCACACCATTTGCTGAGGCGGCTTGGCGTGCCAAAATTTCGTTCATTAACCCGTCTTGAAGGGCCACAAATTTGGGGTCTCGCTCACTTTCTACGCCTAATATTTGAGTTTTTGTAATTTGATCGAATACTTTGCCGATTAATGAACACATTCTCTGGATTTTTTCCATTATCGTACTTTTATCCACCGTGTCTGAATCAAAATACTTGGTCGAATAATGAGTCCAAATTGAATCGATGTGTTTGCGAATAGATTGCTTCGGAATATCCGCGCGCCCAGGAATTGTTACCTCAAGCTCAAGAAATTCGTCATAAAATTTGCCTGTGGTTGAAAATCCTAGACCTGTATTAATGCCAATTTCTTGCATTTCGGTGAGTTCTGCACCTTTGTGACCCACGTCGTCTACAAGCTGAGAATGAGTTAGGCCAAGCTTTCCTCCCGATATAGGAATAAAATGTGGTTGTGGCCTAACCACAAAGTGTGAAATATACTTAAATTGCTGCATCAAAGAAGTCCTCCATTAGTAATAATGTGGGTAATGTAAGTCCCAAAAAGAACATATATTAAAAATACATTAAAATCAATTTAATAAAATTTAGGAGCGTGTATAGGATATGAAGAAACAAAATGAAAGTTATGGCGCCGAATCAATTCACTGGAATCTAAAAGACCTTTTTTCAGGCCTAAAAGACCCCAAAATTAAAAAAATAATGACAGAGTCTATTAAGAATGCCACTGCGTTTGAAAAATCCTATAAAGGTAAAATAAAAACACTAACTTCAGCTCAACTGACCAAAGCTTTTCAAAAAATGGAGGCTTTACTTACTCCTCTATATAAACTCAGCCAATATAGCCACCTTGTGTATTCCACCGATACCAGCAACGACGACGCGAAGCGGTTAATGGTGCAAATTGATGAACTAGAGTCAAAGATCTCCAACATCACGATGTTTTTCCATTTGGAATTGGCAAAATTGTCTAAGGCGGCCATTGAGAACCATGCCAAAAGCAAAGAATGCAAAAATTACAGCTATTCCATTAGACGTACTCTTGAAACGGCGCAATACAATCTAACAGAGCCTGAAGAGCGTATCATTAACCTTAAAAATCTAACTGGCGTAAATGCTTTTAAGCAACTTTACTCCGATTTAACTAACACGTTTGAGTATGAATTTGAAATAGATGGCAAAAAGAAAAGAATGAATGGCTCTGAGCTTCGTGCGTTACGTCAACATCCAGACAAAAACGTGCGCCGTCGGGCAATGAAATCCTTCTATGAACGCTATGACGAAAATAGCCTTACGATTACTCATATTTTCAACCAAGTTCTTAAAAACCTAGAAATTGAGCGTGATCTACGCGGGTATAAACGGGCCATCAGCATAAAAAATATCGGAAACGACTTACCCGATGCTGCGGTCGATGCCCTGCATCAAGTGACCAATGAATCATATAAGTTGGTGCACCGGTATTACGCGCTCAAAAAGAAAATTCTCAAACTGCCCGATATGACTTTGGCCGATATTTATGCCCCAATGCCCACCGGCTCTGAAACAATTTTATATAAAGAAGCGAAAGAAATCGTTTTAGAAGGTTTTGGCAAATTCGATAAAGAATTTTATAACGGTGCCAAGTTGATGTTTGATCAAAATCGTATCGATGCCCCAGTGGGTGCAAAAAAGCGGGGAGGGGCCTATTGTTCCTCGTCCACTCCAGACCTAAAGCCCTACGTGATGCTGAACTACCTGGGTCGTGACCGTGACGTGGCCACAATGGCGCATGAATTGGGCCATGCCATTCACGCAATCCTGTCTGAAAAACAAACCCTATTTAACTACCATTCCATTTTGCCACTGGCCGAAACCGCATCTGTTTTTTCTGAAATGATCATCACCGATATGTTGCTCAAAACCCGAACCGATAAACTATCAAAACAGGCGCTTTTAACTACAAAATTAGAAGACATTTTCGCCACCAGCCATCGTCAAAATATGTTTTCCAACTTTGAGCAAGAAACCCATGGCCGAATCGGAAACGGGATTTTAACCACCGAAGACTATTGTGGCATTTATCAAGCTTCCCTAAAGCAAATGTTCGGTACATCGGTGAAACAGCCTGATGAATATAAATGGGAATGGTCTACAATTCCGCACATGATTGAGTCTCCGTTTTATGTGTATGCGTATAATTTCGGAAACCTCTTGGTAATGGCCTTGTATCAGCAATATTCAGAAGAGGGTCAATCATTTGTTCCCAAACTGAAGCAAATGTTGGCCGCCGGAAGCAGCATGCGACCGATTGAAATCGCGGCAATCGTAGGCGCCGACATTACCAGTGCAAAATTCTGGCGCAAAAGCTTGGCTTACATCGAAAGCCTGTTAATGCAACTAGAGGAGATCAGTGCCTAATTTTCGCACTCACCTCGGCATCGTAATTCTAGGGTCATTTATTGTCGTATTACCCGCATTGGCCGTAGAGCCACTTCGGAAATTACCTACGGCTGAGCCAGTAGTCGCACTCACGTTCGACGATGGCCCTGACCCCGAATATACCCCTCAAATTTTGGCCATTTTGCGCGAAAAGCAAGTCAAAGCAACGTTTTTTCTCATCGGCATGAAAGTTCAGGCCGAACCCGAATTGGCCAAGCAAATTGTGACGGATGGCCATACCCTGGGTAACCACTCGACGAGTCATATCAATTATTCGTGGCTAGCCATGGGAAACTTATTGCGAGATATCCGAGATTCGCAATTAGAGTTTAAAAATTCAGTCGGGTTTTTCCCCCTGTATTTTCGACCTCCGTTTGGGGGATATAAAGAAAGCCAGTTAAGTACGCTCGATAAATACTATAAATATGTCGTGTTGTGGTCTGAAGATGGCTTGGATTGGGAGAAGGGCCAAACACCTGAAGAAGTGGTTCAGATTATTGAGAAAGCTTTAGTGCCGGGTGCGATATTTTTGTTTCACGATACAAATCCCGTAATCGTTGCAGCGCTGCCACAGATCATCGAAATGATCGAGTCACACGGATATACCTGTGTTTCACTTGGTGACTTTTTCGGCCAGTCCCAATTTTAGTTTCTTGTTGTTTAATCTTAAACCTCAAACAACGGAGTCTGAGCCAAAATCTTCGGCGCTAAAATAGCCTCAACCACTTTCTTATTCGCCTTAGGAAAAGGATAATCGTTTAATTCTTCTGGATCTACCCATCGAACCTCATCAGTCGTTTTATTCGAGGCTAGCCCAGCAAAATACTCGCAATTAAACGCAGTAAGCGTAATCTTAAAATGCGTGTAGGCATGATTTACTGTGATAAACCCATCCTTCACCCGAATCTCTAACCCTGTTTCCTCAGTGGCTTCTCGCTCGGCGGTTTGCGCCAGCGATTCATTTGGTTTTTGTTTTCCACCTGGAAATTCCCACATCCCACCCAATAATTGATCGGGTTTCCGCTTTCCAATCAAAATCTTGCCGTCTTTCCAGATCACGGCTACTGCAATGTCATAATGCGGGGTAGCCGCTTTTTTGGCCTTCACGGGCAATTCGGTTGTGCGATTAGTCTGAAACGCGATGCACTCGAAAGAAAGCGGACACTGGGTACAATTCGGGCTTTTCGGCGTACAGATCAGTGCCCCCAGTTCCATTATGGCCTGATTAAAATTGCTGGCGGTTTTGGCTTGAATAACGGGTGACAGCCGGCTAAATATAACGACGCGGGCTTGCGGTTTTGTGATGTCTGTTTCAATTCCCCAAAACCGAGAAAATACGCGCAATACGTTGCCATCAACCACCGGTACTGGTTGCGAAAAGGCAATGCTGGCAATGGCGGCACCCACATAAGGCCCTATGCCGGGTATTTTTTGAAGCCCTTCGTACGTATCAGGGAGCTGGCCCTGATGGTCATTACAAACGATTTGAGCGGCCTTATGTAGGTTTCGGGCGCGCGAGTAATACCCCAATCCCTCCCAGGCTTTTAATACGGTCTGTTGATTAGCGGCTGCCAAGATCTCAACTGTGGGAAATTGCGCGATGAACCGATTGAAATACGGAATAACCGTTGCCACCTGGGTTTGTTGCAGCATAATTTCGCTGACCCACACCCAATAGGGCAGGGGATTGCTGCGCCAGGGCATTTCCCGCTGGTGGGCGTTAAACCACGTTAATAAATGCTGATCCCAGCCCATGGGGGCTTATTTCGCGAGCAGTTGTTGCAATTCCCCAGATTGATACAACTCGGTCACGATGTCGCAGCCGCCGATAAATTCGCCATTGATATACAGTTGCGGAATGGTTGGCCAATTTGAGAAATCTTTAATGCCTTGGCGCAATGTTTCGTCGGCCAAAACGTCTCGGGTTTCGAAGTTATCCACTCCGGCCATCATTAAGATTTCAACCACACGGGCGCTAAATCCACAAAGAGGCGATGTTTTAGTGCCCTTCATATAGAGAACGACTCGGTGTTGATCGACGTCATTTTTGATGGTTTCTGTAATCGGTTGTGTCATAAAAATCTCCTAAATTGTGACTAAGATAAAGACTGTTGCTGAAAATACTTGTGCTTTTCGGCTTCCCATTTTTCGGGAGAAAAGGTTTTTAATGCCAATGCGTGGAGGCGGGTGCTAAACGCTTCGGTGAGTGAGGTCATTACCAATTGATGCTGGCGTACCAAGCTTAGCCCTGAAAATTGAGGCGAAATGACCAATGCTTCAAAATGCGTGTCATCGTTCATGGGGCAGGCCACATACACGGTCGCATCAGGGAGGGCAGATTCAATTTCAGCTTTAATATCGTCTAACATTATTGGTTCACCGGGCCATCAATCATAGTAAAAAAAACTGCGGGCGACCAGGGGGCCATTCTTTGCTTGATAATTAGTGCACTATATATTATGCTAATAATCATAATAATTAATATACAAATTAATGAGCGTAATAACTTGGAGGCCATAACTATGATGAGAAAATTTGCCTATTCCACTGAAACAGATGTAAAACCCGAAGCGATTTGGGCGGTATTAGAAGATGTTTCGGCCTGGAATACTTGGGAGTCTGGATTAAAATCTAGCCGGTTGTCCGGTGAGTTTGTGTCACAATCAATCGGGGAGTTAAACCCCATTTCAGGCCCAAAAATTGCTATGCGATTGGTGGAAGTTATTCGGTCGCACCGGTTTTCAGCTGAACTTAAGTATCTGTGGGGGAAAATGGAGTTGATTCATTATTTATCGTCTCGAAATGGCAAAACAGTAATAACACGTGAGCTCAGAATTCGGGGATTCAAGGCCCCGATTGTGGCGATGTTTTTGCAGGATCATCTATCTGATCGCCTTTCTAATTCACTTAAAAAATTGGTTTGGGTGGCGCGTATTCGGGCAGAGAAAAAATAACCCAATGATCTTAAAAGAAATTCAAGATAGCCCCGGCTTTCGGTTGTGGCGGGCTCAAAATAAATGGCATCGGGAAATTCGAATGGCGTTAAGGCCCTTCGATTTAACCCAATCTCAGTTTATGTTGTTGGCGGGTTTGGTTGAGATGAAGCTCACAGGGCGCCTGGCCACTCAAATCGAACTGGCAACCCATTCGATGGTGGATGTTGTAAGCACATCAACCTTGCTTAAGGGCCTTGAAGAACGGGGCCTAGTTACCCGCGATCAACGAAATCGGGATAAACGTATGCGTTATTTGACGATTACACCCGAGGGCGAAAAACTGGTTCGAGATGCTTTAAAAGCAGTCCGCCAATTTGATCGCCAATTTTTTGAAGACATCGCAAAGCCTCAATTGAACGCCTTTTTAAAGGTCTGCCAGCAGCTGAATTAGTTAGATCCCTGCTTTCCCGCTGGGATGGCAATTAAATCGATGCTTGGAGCTTAAGTTCTTCTACTTCTTTGCTTGCAGCTATTCCGGCTACTCGTGCGAGTAGGACGTTCATTTCGAAGTAGGGGTCGGGGGCTACTAGGAATTCTGGGGCCGCGCCGGTTACATTAAGATGCGCGTGTTCTTCAGAGACAAAGCAATCGGTTTGTAGGCCAATGGGATCAGATAAATTGGCGAAGCGGGCATCATCAAAATCACTGTGGGTATTGCAGATTTGTTTAAATAGCATTCCCTGAGAATTGAGGTTTTGGCGCTCATTTTTTAGGGTGTTCACGCGATAAAACCCGCCGACAAAGTGGTTATCAATTTGGTAAATGCAGGTTTCGCCGACATGGTTTTCAATGTGCCTAACACTCGGCACACCCTCCTGTAGAATAAAGCGATGAATGGGCATTGTGCCTTTGCCGGTACTCATCCGATTGCGGTCTTTACGGTTAAAGTTCAATATATCTTCGGGCGACTCTACCGCAATTACGCCCATTCCATAGGTGCCGCTATCGGATTTTAAAAAGATAAACGGTTTTTCAGTGATGCCATGTTCATCGTATTTTTCTTGAATTTGCTTAAAGAGGTCAGCGGCTGCATCTGCCAGTAATTCCCGATCCTCAGCCTCGCCAATGCTCACTTGGTCCACCGAGGAAAATAGGCAGGAAATAAACCACGGGTCGATCCCTAAAACTGCGCCTATTTCGTTTAAATATTCATTGGCTACTGTGAAATGATGCGATTTGGAGCGAGAATGCCAACCTGCCGCAATAGACGGGTAGGTGGGAATTTTTGAGAATTTGAGAATGGCCGGAATACCTTGGGTAAGATCGTTATTGAGGACCACAAAATCAATTTTTTCGTGGCCCAACTCGATGCTTTCAGACAGGCGATCGAGGCAGTAAATTTTAAGGGGTTGGCCGATTGCCGTGGTTTCTACAATAAATCCAGCTTCTTGGCACACCGTTAGGGCTTTATCAAAAAATGTGGCTACTTTTACCTTGAATCCGGCGTGCTCAATGATTGTGGCGAGAATTCGAATGTTTTCCAAATACCACGTGTTTCGGGTGTGTTCCTCCATAATGATAATAATATTTTGGCAGTTGAGAGATCTAGAGAGAATGGCTTTTTTGATCTCCTGCGTGGCCTTTGAAACACTGGTGGCGCACAAATTATTGAAACCGGCCGGAAATAAATTAGTATCAACCACGGCTGATTTGAACCCAGAATTGCGAATATCTACGGATGAATAAAGCGGTAGCTCTCGGCCAGTTTCATGCCTAAGGATCCAATCAATCAGTTCTGATTTTTTGGATTGAACCAGCGATGGAATAAGAGTCGCTTTCATAGGGAGATGGGGTGCTTAAACTGCGAAAGACGATCCGCAAGAGCAGGTTTTTTTAATGTTGGGATTTACTAAATTAAATCCGGAGCCGGTTAACGCTTCAACGTAATCCAGAATAGATCCGGTTACAAAAAAGTAGCTGGTTTTCTCGATCATAACGAGTCCACCATTGTGTTCAAAAATTTTGTCTTCGGCTGCTTTGCCTTCTTCAAGAGTAGCGATTTTCATATCGTAGCTATTGCCTGAGCATCCGTCTTTTTTGACTGTAATGCGTAGACCCCATTCGGTGGGGGAATGGTCATCGTTGGTAACGAATAACACAATCTTTTCAGCGGCCCGATCAGTAATTTTGATTCCAAACGCCGGTGCTTCAGAACGCTTTTCAGCCTCCGCCACCGCTTTACTGGGCACAAATACCTTCTTAACGTCTCCGCAATCGCTCATAGTTTACTGATTGTACCCTGTATTCGGAGGGACCTCAACAGGGCTAAAAACAAAAGCCCCTGACGCAATTGCCAGGGGCTTTATTAATGACTCTAAACCTAAAAAGAATTAGGCTACGGTGACTTCCTTACAAAGGTAAACGTCTTGAATCACTTGAAGCAATTTAGCACCTTCGTCCATTGGGCGTTGGAATGCTTTTCGGCCAGAGATTAAACCCATACCGCCAGCGCGTTTGTTAACAACCGCTGTAAATACTGCTTCTTGGAAATCGTTGCTGCCAGAAGGACCGCCTGAGTTGATTAGACCCATACGACCTGCGTAGCAGTTCAATACTTGGTAACGAGTTAGATCGATTGGGTGATCAGTGGTTAATTCTGAATATACACGTTTGTCGGTTTTACCGAATTTAACAGCATTGTAGCCACCGTTGTTGGTTGGGAGCTTCTGTTTGATGATATCGGCCTTGATGGTCACACCAAGGTGGTTGGCTTGGCCGGTAAGGTCAGCCGCAGTGTGGTAATCAACACCATCGTGAACAAACGCGTTGTTGCGGGTGTAGCACCATAGGATAGTGGCCATGCCAAGGTCGTGAGCGGCTTCGAATGCACGTGCCACTTCTTGGATTTGGCGGCGGCTTTCAGGCGCACCGAAGTACACTGTGGCACCAACCGCAGTGCAACCCATCTCATAGGCTTGTTTCATTGATGCAAACAAAACCTGGTCAGGGATTTGAGGAAGTGAGAACAATTCGTTGTGGTTGAATTTCAAAACAAATGGAATTTTGTGGGCATATTTACGGGCAACTGAACCCAAAACACCCAAGGTAGACGCAACTGCGTTACAACCGCCTTCAATCGCCAATTTAACGATGTTTTCCGAATCGAAATACGCTGGGTTTGGTGCGAACGATGCTGCCGCTGAGTGCTCGATGCCTTGGTCTACTGGCAGGATTGAAAGGTAACCCGTTCCGCCCAATCGGCCGTGGCTGAATAGATTTTCTAGTGACCGCATCACATTGATGCTTCGGTCAGATTGACCATATATTGAAGAAACCCAGTCTGAGTGGGGGATGTGAAGCGTTTCTTTTTTAACGCCTGTGCATTTGTGGTTAAGTAGGTAATCTGATTGGTCACCTAAATAATTTTTGATGTCATTAAATGTAGTCATACCGAACTCCTTCTTTAAACGTCTATTTGACGCCAATAAGAGCCGAATGTATCACAGATAAAAGCTTATCTCAATCTATATTTTCTTTATTTGGATTGGGCATACATCAGTGATTTGATGTATTCGTTGTAGACGTCGAAAGCTTCATCAATTTTTTGCGCATGATAAGCCGCCAATTCGCTTTCGTTCGCTTTAGCAATTCCCAGCAAATCGGCGCTAATTTTTCCCTGCTCGGCATCATTTTGCAGAATTTGAAGGGCTTCAGTTGATGTTTTTCCATCCCGGTAAGGTCGTCGTTCGATCATCGCAGAAAACATATCTGCGAGCCCAATAATTTGGGCCCCTAATTCAATAGCGTCACCTTTAATTCCGAACGGGTATCCGCTGCCATTGAGACGCTCGTGGTGATGACCTGACCAGGTTTGAATCTCGTGTCCAAGTCCGGCTAAGCACCAGTAAGTGTAATAGGGCGTTGCGCGAACTACTTCGAATTCTTCAGATGAAAGCGCAACGGGTTTTTCTAGAATTTCAGCGGGTACCGCGTATTTTCCGATATCATGGAGGTAAGCTGCGATTCGAATTTTTTGAATATCTTCGGCAGAGAAGTGGGCCATTTCAGCCAATTTTTCTGCGATTGCCGTTACCCCTGCAGTATGCGCAATAGTAAATTCTGATCGAAAATCAATGAAATATCTAAATACGAGGGCAATGCGTTCAAAATAATTGAGATCCACCGGTGCATCATCAGGCAGATGAAGCGCCAGCGCCCTTGAAATATTAGAAAGGTCCATATCCAGCCAAAAGGCTTCGTTGTTGCCTAGGGTTTGAATGGCGCTGCACAATTCTGGATTGAATAGTTGGCCTGAATTTTCCGCCACCATTGAAAGCACAGGTGACGCAGATAGTACCGCAAGCTGGTCGGGATTAATGGCACATGCCATACGGTCTGCAATGTGAAGGATTTGACTCAGCTGCTGAATTTTAGCATCTACGTTACTTGCGAATTCATGGGTGAAAGGGTGGTGATGATAGAGAATAATTTGCGCAATGGAGGAAAGATCGGAATCTTGATTCAAAATCCAGTACGCGACTGTACAATGTTGCTGCGTTTTTTGAGACGAAAAAGGCTGAATGGTCAAACGCTCTTGAAGCGTAAGCGTGCCGATATCTCGGACTAAGCTTGCTAGTACCAAATTTAAGGTGTCGGTAGGGCTAATCTTTAGTACTTTGGCCAGCCGTGCACAGATATAGGCGGATTTAAGATGTTGCCCTCTAAATTGGGCATGGGTTGAGTCGATTAGCGACGCGATCGACTGGAAAAAAGTTATGAGATGAATTGTAGTTGTAGTCATGCTTTTAAGTATATCATTTCGGCTGATAGGGGGGTGAGGCGCTGTCTACAGCAAGGACGCTGGTCTTGTTTACGTAAATGCCTTTTAGGAAATTAACAGACGATACGCCGCTTTTTACAATAAAAGACTCTTTTTTTGTTTCGATACTGGAATCTGCTTTTACATATTCCAAGGTTACCGATATCGCGTACTGGCAGTTGTAATGTTCGGCCCGATTGAAGTCTTTGTCAGATTCTTGGACAACATCCCAAATAATGGTTTTGGGAAATACATATTTCACAAACATTGTTTCGGGAATATAAATCACATTAACGGCTTTTTGAGGTAGTACTTCAAAAGTGCTTACTCGTTTAAATAGTGGGGTGTCTGATTTCTTGGCTTCCCAATCTGAATTTGAAATTCGGTACAAATCAACCTTGATTTTGCTCGGGGCAACCAATTTGCTGAAATTTAGCCCGTACACGGTCGATTGGAAATTTCCGTTTAGAATTCCTACGTTTGGAAAAAACACCTGACCCAAAATGAACGGAGTGGTATCAGAGGAAGTGGTCCATGGAATTTTGTTGGTAATATGGGCCTGGTCTGTGCCGCCTGTGTTTGTCCCAATCATAATCCCTTTTCCGTCCGAAATATTTACAGCTGAATACGTTCGACTGGCAACGTCTACTGAGTAGGTGTCTGCTCCTGGCGGCTTGAATTTTAGTGTTTGCTGCACCAATCTGAGATA
>CANKTL010000028.1 GCA_947486405.1 bacterium | reverse complement strand
CCAATAAACCACCCATTTTAACACCAGGCGCAACACCGGCGATTTCGATGTGAACAGTTGTACTAACTTTTACTTTGTCGCTGATTTCAAGAAAATCAACGTGAATAATTTCGTTTTTGATGAAATCAAAGTCAAACTGGTACGGCATTACTTCAATTGCATTTACCTTACCGGCTTCATCCTTGATTTGAAGATTGATAATAACGTTTCGGCCAGTGTCTGTTTTTAGGATTTTTTTAAGTTCGGATAGCTCAACGGTAATCGAAACACTTTCAGTGGTGTGACCGTAAACTACGGATGGGATAAGCCCTTTTTTGCGAAGGACTTTGGCCTTGTTTTTACCGCGTTCCTCTCGTTTTACTACGTCTAATGTTACCGATTTCATGAGTCTCTCCTAGAAATTTAAAGCTAATTTGGACCAAGTATACGCAATTTCTCTGGTTTTTTGAAGTATGAATTAAGCTGATAGGCTAAAAATGTTTATAGATTCCATTAAGGGGGAATATTTGCCTATCACTCAACAGGGAGGCTGGGATATGGAAGACGTAGAATTTAATGCAATTTTGGACCAAAGTGCCGGCTTACTTGATGCGCTTCGCATCGAAAAGCTTCAATATGTGATGGATTTCGGTGACGTTTCAGTCCAATACGATTTTTGCCTAAATTAACCGATTCTTGATTTCCAGTAGGGCGTATTCATAACCACGGGTGCCTAGCCCCGTAATTACGCCGATACATGCCGGTGCGGTAACCGATAAGGTTCTGAAGGCTTCTCTCGCGTAAATATTCGAAATATGAACTTCGATTTTTGGGATTTGAATGCCCGATAACGCGTCTCGGATGGCATAGCTATAATGCGAAAATGCGCCTGGATTGATGATTAACCCATCAGCCTGTTTTCCGGCCTCATGGATTTTCTCAACTATTTCCCCTTCAAAATTGCTGTGAAAAGGCGAAATTTCGATGCCTTCTCGTTTGCCGATCTCACCTAACTCATTATGGATGTCAGTGAGGGTTTGGTGGCCATAAATCTCGGGCTCGCGAGTTCCGAGTTGGTCTAGATTAACACCTTGAACAATCCAAATGCGCATAGAGCCTCCTTTATTCCATTAAAGCTTGAATAACTTCTTTGACCAGTGTTTCCGGTACCGCATCGGTGGTAACCACCGAGCCAATTTCGGTCGGTAGTACAAAGCGTAATGCTCCGTTACGGATTTTTTTGTCGGTAAGCATTGCTTTGAGAATGCGATCGACCGGGATGGGACTGAGTTGAAGAAAAAAGCCGAGGTTGTCCATCAAGGTGATGATTCTTTGCGACGTGGCTTCTGGGAGCAGATTCATTTTCACGGCGATGAGACAGGCCGCTTTCATGCCGAAGGCAACGGCTTCGCCGTGGGAATATCGTTGGTATTCAAAAGCGGCTTCGATCCCATGGCCAATGGTGTGGCCAAAGTTGAGGATCTCACGTAGGCCAGCTTCTCGCTCGTCTTTTTCCACTATGCCTGCTTTGCACTTAACCGACTCGGTGGTGAGGTAAATCCACGTTGCAGGATCTTTGGTATAACGCTCTCCTTTGAGCAGGCTTGCATTTTGCTCGAGGTAATCAAACAATTCGGGCTTTTGAATCACGCCATATTTAACAATTTCAGCCAATCCGCAGCGAATTTCGCGTTGGGGAAGGGATCTGATGGTTTGGGTATCAATAATGGTCATAATGGGTTGATAAAAGGTGCCTATGAGATTTTTGCCCTTGCTGTGATTCACGCCGGTTTTACCGCCGACCGATGCGTCAACCTGCGCCAACAACGACGTTGGAATTTGGACAAAATTGATGCCACGCAGGTAAATGGAAGCAACGAAGCCGCCCAAGTCACCAATGACACCGCCACCCAAGGCAATAATCGTGTCCTTGCGCTCTAGGCGATTGGAAAGGATGTAATCTAGCAACCGTCCGGCCATTTCAAATGACTTGAATTTCTCGCCTTGAGGGACGTCGATAAAATCGGCATCCAGACCTGCTTCTCGGCAACTGTTTACTACTACATCGCCATACAGACTTCTGACTTGAGGGTTACTAAAAATTAGGCATTTTCTGCCAACATTGGCGTTCACAATCATTGGGCCCACGTCTTTGAGAATGTTGGCACCAATGGTGATAGAGGTATCAAAGGATTGATTGAGGTGAATGGGAACGCGAATGGATGCGGTGTCCGAAATCGCAGCTACAACCGGCTCGGAAAACGGCTCAGAAGTCGGTTCAGAGGTTGTCATGGGTAATGGCGTATCGAGACTCACGTTGCTGTAATTCTTCCAAATCCACTCTGATATTTCAAGGGGAGTCATGGTTTCAGCTGGGACAATGTGGTCAGCGAGGGCCCGATAACGTGCGAGGCGATTGGTGTATAGCGTCTCGAGTGCATCACGGTCCAATTCGGCGACCTTGGGGCGGTCGCTGCCCGAAATGCGCGTCCATATGGTGTCAAATGGTACGTCGATAAAGTATATCGTGGACTTGGCCTTGAGCAACGGGCCGTTTTCAGGCGTAATGGGCATGCCGCCGCCGGTCGATAGAACCGCGGGCTTGCTGGGGGTTGGCAACGACCTCAGAAAATTAGTCTCGAGCTCGCGGAAATAGGGCTCGCCCTGGCGAGCAAAGATCTCGGGGATAGGCGTCTGCGTGGCGGATTCGATTGCATGGTCGGACTCAAGCACCGTAACGGCATGGTGGGCCGCCAGCGCCGAGGCAACGGCTGATTTACCGCTACCCATGAACCCTATCAGGCAAATGTAACGCGCGGGGGAAGTCATTTTTTCGGTGTCCGGGCTATTCTACCGTTACGCTCTTGGCAAGATTTCGAGGCTGGTCAACGTCGCAATCCAGCGATAGCGCCACGTAATACGCCAGCAATTGCAGCGGCACAATCGAGACGATTGGCGTTAGCTCCTCCGGCATTTGGGGGATGTAAATTACGTCGTCCGCAAAATTTTTGATGACGGTGTCGCCTTCGGTTGCAATGACGATGGTTTTGCCTTTTCGTGCCTTAACTTCTTGAATGTTAGATACCATTTTGTCGTAAGTTTTGCTGCTAGGGCAGATACAAACAACGGGTAATTTGGAGTCAATTAGAGCGATCGGGCCATGTTTAAGCTCACCGGCCGCATATCCAGTGGAATGGATATAAGAGATTTCCTTTAGTTTAAGCGCGCCTTCAAGTGCGGTGGGATAGTTTAATCCACGACCGATAAAGAGAAATTCGCGGCAAAACCCGTATTTCTCAGCGATGGTTTTGATTTGATCTGCTTTGTCCAATATCGATGAAATATATTCAGGTACTTTTTGGAGAGCAATGATTAATGTGTCAGATTCTTCCTGCGTGATAGTTCCCCGCTCGCGCCCAATATAAAGGGTAAAGAGCAAAAAACAAACCAATTGGGCGAGGTAATTCTTGGTTGATGCAACACCGATTTCTTGACCAGCATGGGAGTAAATGACGCCATCGGATTCTCGATCCATTGAGCTGTTTTTGACATTCACAAATGACAAAATCGGAAAATGATGAAGTTTGGCTTCGCGAATACACGCTAACGTGTCGGCCGTTTCACCCGATTGCGATACAGCAATTACCACTTCGCTGCCTTCGGTAAGCATTTGACGATATCGAAACTCAGATGAGAAATCGACTTCGGTAAATACCCTAGCGTAGCTTTCAAGTAAATATTTGCCGATAATACCCGCATGCCAAGAAGTACCGCAGGCCTGGATGATAAAGCGATTTAGCTGCTTAAAAATTTGAGGCGAAATGCGCAAGTCTTTGAATACAATTTGATTGCCTGACGGGACATATTTTTCCAAGATAGTTCGGACGACTGTGGGTTGCTCAAAAATCTCTTTCAACATGTAATGGGGGTAGCCTTGCTTTTCAGCTGCCTCTGAATCCCATTTGATAATTTGTGGGGTTTTTTCAACAAAGGCGCCATTTACGTTTTTATAACGCACGTTGTTGCGCTCAACGATTGCGATTTGGTTATCATCCAAGTACACAATTTTTTTGGTGTGTTGGATAACGGCGTTGATGTCGGACGCTACATAATTTTCGTTATCGCCGAGTCCAATGATAATCGGACTCCCTTTTCGGCACACCACTATTTTTTCGGGCTCCGTTTCTGAAAGGGCGGCAAGTCCGTAAGTGCCATGTAAATGATTAATGGCTAATTCTAAGGCATGTTCGAGGCTCGTGCTTTCGGCTAAATATTTTTCAACCAACTTAACAATAACTTCAGAATCGGTTTCTGATTGGAATACATGACCTTCTGATATCAATAGGTCGCGAATATCCAGGTAGTTTTCGATGATGCCGTTGTGAACAATGGCAACCTTAGGCGTTCCACTGATATGGGGATGGGCGTTGACCTCGTTGGGTTGGCCATGAGTGGCCCAGCGGGTATGTCCGATGCCGATATGACCTGCAATATTGAGGCCTTTGACTGTATTTTCTAATTCGTGAATCTTGCCGGCGCGCTTCCACCATGACAGTTCTCCATCTGAGATGACCGCAATGCCTGAGGAATCATATCCCCGATAACTGAGTCGTTCCAATCCGACCAATAGGACGGATGTAATATTCTTATCTCCGATATATCCAACTATGCCGCACATAACACCGTCTCCAACTTCCGAAATTAATGGGGGTCTATTTGACTCAATACTGCGCTTCCACCAATCATCCGCTTGAGCTCTTCATGCTTATGCTCATCGGACAATAAGTCCACTTTTCCGATTATATCGTTAAGGGAAAGACGCTTACTCACAACATAGTGGGTTTTTGAAAATTTTGCAATTTGAGGGAGGTGAGTAATGCAGATAATTTGGCTGCTATCCGAAAGCGATTGTATTAGAGCGCCAACTTCATTTGCAGTTGTCCCGCCAATTCCGGCGTCTATTTCATCAAAGACGAGGGTTTGTTGGGATTGCGGAGTCAGTGTGGCTGTAATGGCCAAAAAGATCCGGGAAAGTTCACCGCCACTGGCAATTTTAGCTAAGGCTTCTGGTGCTCGGCTGGGAGACGTGGACAGTTTTATTTCTGCTGCGCTACCGCCATCGGTACCCAACTGATTTTCATCAAATTGTACCGAAAATGCGATTGCGACGTAGGGGAATCCAATTTTAAGTAAAGTGGTTTTTAACGTATCTACCAATTCGGCTGCTGCCTGATTGCGCCGCTGTGCCCAATGGGTTCCGATTTCGGAGAGCCGAGAAAGTGTGTGAGCAAGCTTGGACTGAATTTCTGTTGCGGATTGTGCATTGTTTTCAATGGCAAATAATTCCGATTCGAGGGCTTTTTGATGCGCGATCAGCAAATCGGTAGTGGCCAAATTGTATTTGGTTTTGATGCGAAAAAGGACATCGAGTCTAGATTCAATTTCTTCAATATCTTCGCCTTCGAGCCCAGACAGGTCGGATTCAATTTTGCCAAGCGTCTGCGCTAAGTTTTCGCCTTGAAGGATCATCTCAATTAGTCCGGAATCAAGGATCGAATAGGCGGAATTGCTGCCTTCTACCGGAACCAAGGGGGTTACGATTCGTTGGGTTGAAGTGACCAGTTCCTGGATCTGATCCAGGTTGTATTTGAGCTTTTGGACTGCTTGAATTTCTTTGTCCATTTTCTGAATGCGGTCTTTCTTTTCTTTTAAAAAGGTATCTTCATTCTCGACGAGAGTTAGGTCGGCAAGTTCAGCAATTTGAAATTCCAAAAAAGCGCGGTGCTGCGCCAAATTGGTCCCTTTTGAAATCGCTTCAAGTTGTTGGGATAGCTGCCGGCGTTGCTCGAGAAGGGTGATGAATTCAACTTCAAATGGTCTATCGGTGTTTTGATCCAAGAGGGAGATGATGAAGCTTGAGTCTAATAGTGCCACTTGTTGATGCTGAGTGGTGGCGGAAATAAGGGGCGAAATCAACGTTTTAAGTAATTTAAGCGTCACCGTTTGACCGTTGAGCTGCGCGATCGCGGACTTTCCTTCGGTTAGGTAGCGCCGCACCACTAGCAAATTGGTTTCGTCTAAATAATCATCTAACTCTGGTGAGGGAGCGGTGATTTCAAATAAGCCTTCGATGAATCCGGTTTGGCCACTTTTGGCGACCCAGGAGGGCGGAATTGATTTTCCTGCCAGAGTTTGAAGCGCATTAATAATGACCGATTTTCCGGCACCCGATTCGCCTGTAATGATGGTTAATCCCGGATCAAACGTCATTTCGACGTCTTCAAAATGAATCAAATTGTGAATTTTTAGGGAATTGATCATCGCTTCTTATGAATGTATAGCACGCCTTTTCCCCAAGAAAAATAGCCAGGATAGGTCTTTACTACTTTAAAATACTCGGGTGGTAACGGTGCTGACGCTGTGATTACCAGTATTGTACGTCGAATCAGGGCCAATTTTTGGGCCAATAATAAAATGGTGTTTTCTTCTAGGCAGGTAAGTGTCGCGTAAAATATGTCGCCTTTAGAAAGGTCAGCGAGCAGAAAATCGCCCTCGTTAAATGAGATATTGGGGATTTTTTCTCGGTTGACTAAGCGATTGGCCACCCGGACATAGGTAGGGACTAAATCGATGCCAATAACTGTTCCTTTAAATACAGTTGCGATGCTCATTGCCAAAAGGCCGCGGCCACAACCTAAATCGATGAAGGTTCGGTGATGCATATTACGAATTTTGGAAAGTATCGGTATCAAATTCGCCAACGGGGTAGAACCTGGCATTAGCTCGGCCCTGGGTTTGGCAATTTCATTGACTTCAAATGCCCGGCGACCGGCAGAATAGTAGAGCTGATAGAAATAAAAAAGGGTGAGTTCTATTAGGATAAGTTTGGGGTAGCGGACATATAGGCTAAGATTTTTCGTCCAGTAGTTGAATCGGAACACCCAATTTTTTAACAGGCTAAACATCCCGAATGGCGGCCTCGATTTCGTCTAAAACCGTGCAGATTTCATCATAAGAACCCACCACTGACAATCGGCTGCGATATTGGCGCGCGCCCGGAATTGCTTTTACGTAGGTTAACAAATGCTTCCGAATTTCCCGGGTACCCACCGATTCCCCCTTGCTTTCAATGAGGTAGGCGGTGTGTCGTTTCATGAGGTCGACTTTTTCTGAGAATGTTTGGGGCGGTGATTCAGAAAAAATCCAAGGATTTCCGAAGGTGGCTTGGCCAATTAGAAAGCCATCAAGATTGCCCAGTTTGGCCATCCCGTCTGCCATCGAAATAATGCCGCCATTGCCCAACACCGGAATAGCGACATTGCGTTTTAACTCATAAACGGGCTCAAAAAACGCCGGGACGTTATAGGGTTCTTTGTATGTACGGGCATGAATGCAAATCATTTGGGCCCCGGCACTTTCAGCCCCTTTTCCAAAAGCGGTTAAATCGCTGGCATCGGACCATCCCAAACGGGTTTTAACGGAGACAGGCAAATTAGTGGCCTTTGCCACGGCCTCGATGAGTTGAAAGGCCAGGTCGCAATTGCGGCGTAATGCGACCCCGTGTTCGGACTTCACCACTTTTTTAGACGGACAGCCCATGTTGAGGTCGATTCCGGCAAAGCCCTGATCTTCGCAATATTTTGCAGCAGTTTGAAATGTTTCGATGTTTTTGCCGAAAATTTGGGCAATCACCGGCGATTCGGAAGGGTGAAATTGGAGCCGCCGTCGTATAGAGTCCCCATTGTGGTGAATGCCGTCAGCCGAAGTGAATTCGGTATAAGTTATGATGTTCGGATTTACTTCTTTGCAAATGCGGCGAAATGCGGAGTCGGAATAGCCATCCATGGGGGCCAGCCCGATGATCGGAGTGGGAAATTCGGACCAGGTTTTGAAGGACATTTGAGCTCGAGTATAGCATTTGTAAAAACTATGTTACAGTTGATCTAAGTTGACTTTAAAATGACGAAATTTCTATCTCAATCTCAACGTTTTAATTTAGACCCGGGTCAGTATTCATATTGCAACTGTGGGCTATCAGATCAATTTCCGTTTTGCGATGGGTCGCATTCAACGACCGATATCGTCCCCAAGAAATTTAAAGTGGAAACAGCCGATAGCATTTCGCTATGTATGTGTGGAAAATCATTGGGTAAACCATTCTGTGATGGGTCTCATCGCAGCCTATGAAAATTGGGTTGATTGGCCAGTATTCAACCACCGTTGAAGCCGTGCGGGCGTTACAGCAGGCCGGCCACACGGTCGAAGTATTTGCGCCTCAGTCAGCCTCAGCGGCATTCAGCAAATTTGGTATCAATAATCTGGTGGCCAATGTCCGCTATTTTGATTCAATTCAGAGTGAGGAAACCCTAAACCTATTTAAGCATCACGCGCCAGAAGCCATTCTATCGGTGGTGTTTGGCGGCAAAATTCCCCAGGAAATCGTGGATTTGGCGCCAGCGGGTGCCTATAATTTTCACCCGGCCAAATTGCCTGAATTTCGGTCAGGTAACGCGTGGTTTTGGCCGATTCGAATGGGTGCTGAGACCTCGGCGTTAACTATTCACCGGCTCTCTCAGCAGTGGGACAGTGGCAATGTGGTTTGGGAAAAAGAATTTCCGCTTGGCGGTTGTGATACCCAGGGTATCTATGTCGAACGCGTCAATGCGTTGGTCCCGGAATTTATTCGCGAATGGTCTTATGTTTTGGAAACCCGTAATTTTCCCGAAAAAGTTCAGGATGAGTCTTTGGCGGTGTATTACCCCAAAATTAAGTTTCGCGACATTATGATCGATTGGACTGAAACCTCGGCCTCTATTTCAAACTTGGTTAAGGCTTGTAACCCCTATCATTTCGCCCAAACGATACTTAAAGGGAGTGTATTTGAAGTTGTTGAAGCCAGTGTTACTGATGTGCCTTCTAAAGAGGCTGCTTTGATCCGCGTCGAAAACGATCGACTTTACGTAGGAACCGCCGACTTTGATATCGAAATTAAGGTAGTGAAATTTTTTGAGTTTGGGACTTTTTCAGCCAAGCGGGTGCTAAATTTATACGTGCTTTCGAGCGGAGACCGGGCCAAAAATTTGGCATCTGATCCAGCCGTCGCCGATATTTTGGATGAGGTAATTCAGTAAGTTAGAAAAATCGTCCTAAAAACTGAGCCGGGGTCTCACAATTTAGAATGGGGTTGCTGGCAATGACCTCTGAAAGCGTGGTACTCGGAACGTGACCATAATTATGCCCTGCATATACGACCAGGTGGCCGGGGAGTGGTTTTAAGCGGGTGTAGAGCGAATTGTACATCTCTTTAGGGTTTGACCCGGGGAGGTCACAGCGGCCGCAGCCTTGGATAAACAAAGTGTCTCCAGTGAACAAATAGTCAGTTAACTGAAAGCAGATGCCGCCAGGAGAGTGCCCTGGTGTTGCAATGCATTGAATGGTGATGCCCAGCAAATTCAAGACAGTGCCACCTTCGATATCCACAATGTTGTTGCATTTTGGCGCGAACATTGCCAATTCATTTTTTGAAAAATATACCGGCAATTGAGGATAATCGGCTTGGATTTCGGGGATGGCGTTCACGTGGTCATAGTGGCCATGCGTTAACAAAATACCTATTGGTGTAAGGCTCAATTCGATCAGTTTTTTTAGAAGGGTGTCGGCTTCCCATCCCGGATCCACAATTAAGACTTCTTTTTGGGCTTTTGAAATGATGAAGTAGGCAAAATTATCCATCGGACCGATGGCCAGTTGCAGCACTGAAATATCAGTCATTCTTGCCGCCTTTCTTGAGAAAATAAATTGCACCCTGGCTCCAAAAATTAGACGGGCTGGCACTAATAGATGTGTTGAAATTGGAATATGAAAATGACCGTTCAATTTGAATCCCGTTGGTTTGGCAAATGGCTTCAAAATCGGCTATGGTGATGATTCTTATATTGGGTGTGTCATGCCAGGAATAGGGCAGGTGTTTTGTTTTGGGCACTTTTCCCATCAATAATTGGAGGCGAATCTGCCAATAAGCAAAGTTAGGAAAACTCACGATCGCGGTTTGGCCGACCCGCAGCGATTGCTCAATGACCCATAATGGATCACGCATTTCTTGTAACGTTTGACTGAGAATTATGATGTCGAAGGAATTATCTGAAAATCGGGTAAGGGCCGATTCAATTGTAGATTGATATACTCTGATTCTTTTCCGAACGCATGCCTGAATATTGGCTTCGTTGAGATCAATCCCATACCCCCGAATTGATTTTTTTTTGCTTAAATGGGCCAAAAGCTCGCCACTGCCACATCCGAGGTCAAGTACTTTAACTTGGGCCGGAATGAGATCATATATTTGAGGGTCAAATAGGGGGTTGCTCATGATTCTAAGAATCCGTTGATAGTACCAATTAATACTTCATTGTGAATCAAAAATGCGTCATGCCCAACGGATGACTCTATTTGGCAGTAGGCCACTTCTTTATCTAATCCAATCAATACGTCGACTATCTTGCGGCTTTGCTCGGGCGGGTAAATCCAGTCTGAGGAGATGGCGATCAATAAAAATCGGCTTCGGCAATTTTGAAAGGCATTTTCCAATGAGCCATAACTCTTCTCTAAATCGAAATAACTGAGGGCCTTGGTTAAATATAGATATGAATTGGCGTCAAACCGAGAAACAAATTTATCTCCCTGGTATTTCAAATAGCTTTCAATTTGAAATTCGGTGTCAAAATTGTAGCCATAGTCGTTTTTTTCTTGCAATTTGCGTCCAAATTTTGCTTTCAAGGACTCGTCAGACAAATACGTAATGTGACCAATCATTCTGGCAATAGACAGGCCCTTCATTTGATCGCTGTCTTCGCTATCATATTGGCCTTTTTTCCAAATCTCGTCGGAGGTAATCGCATGGCGGCCGACGGCATCAAAGGCCATGGCCTGAGGAGGAAGACTGTACGTGCTAGCGATTGGGATGCACCGCGTGACCAACTCTGGATATTGAATGGCCCATTCCAGCGCTTGCATTCCACCCATTGAGCCGCCCACAACGGCATAGAGCTGCTGGATACCAAAATGATCAATTAACGCTTTTTGGGAGCGGACCATGTCGAAGATCGTTATAACGGGGAATGTTAGTCGATAGGGTTGTTGGGTCTTGGGGTCAATCGACGAGGGGCCCGTTGAGCCGCTGCATCCGCCGATGGTGTTTATGCAAATAACAAAGAATCGATCCGTATCAATGGCTTTCCCTTTGCCCACGTAGGAGTCCCACCACCCCAGTTGATCAGGATTTTCGGCGGAACGATGCGCCAATCGGGCATTTCCGGACAAGGCATGGCACACCAGGATGGCGTTGGATGCGTCAGTGTTGAGGGAGCCGTAGGTTTCATAGGCTAGGGTAATGGGCCCCAAGGTTTCGCCACTGGCCAACTTTAATTCATGCGGCGGAAAAAAGCCTTGAAAATACTGAGTTTCAATAAACATCATCTTATTTTAGGCATTATTTTAATTCTGACAATATAATAAGTAGTATGGGCATTTTTCGGCTTCGATCCACTAGCGTTATCATTGCGCTGTTAGGAACGCTGATGATCAATTCGCTTCCTGGATTTGCGGTATCAGCACTTTCAAACGAAATTATGAGCACACACGAGCGTAATAGTGCGTATTTTATGGCCATGCAAATTAAGTCTCTATCTACCACTCCTATCCTTAAATTTTCCCTTGTATTGCCGGATGAAATTACCGAAGTGACCGCGGTTTTGGATGCCAGTCAGGTTATTTCTTTTCAAAAAAATGAAGGCACTTGGGAAAGTAAAGCGGTGACGTCGGCCAACTATTTTAAATCGTCTCAAACCATCCAGTTATTTTTTCGCTATGGCCAATTGCGGGTATACGGGGCGAGCCTGGTGTTGCCTTTTTCTCAGGTTTCCAGTCAGGATGCCCTGCTTCACTTTTATTTCTTTTTGCCAGATGGTTCAAAGCAGCCGCAGTTGCTTCCTTTTGTTACGGACGATGAATTGTTTGCGGAAATTTTGGGTCAAAGTTGGGTGGTTGCAGCGGATATGGAGCGATTTACCCAATTGGGCTTTCCCCGGCACATTGATAGTGGATTTAGTAAGAAAAGTAATAGTTTGTTTGCGGGATGGCTTGAAAATGATCTGGTTGAGCAGCATTTTCACGCGGCAGAGCTTAGCGGTACTCAAATTGACGGTAATTCATCTCAGAGCTTAAAGAAGCCGGGCCTTAAGATTTCCGAAGAATGGAACTGGCTGACTCGGGGAACTCAAAAGTTGGGACAAATGCAGTTTTTGAATTCGATTCGACTGGGTTATACGAATCAGCCCGATCTGGGCCAGGCCAATTTATCAGTTCGGGAAATTTATACGCGAATGAGAAGCGATTCGGTTTTGGCTCAATTTGGAGATATTTCAACCCAATATTCTCCAAATTCGCTAGGTGGGCAATTTATTGGTGCAGATATGACCATCACATTGCCGATGCACCTTGAATTTCATACTTTGGGTGGATTTGCTAATCAGACTTGGGATGAGTGGTTACTCAAGCCTGAATCTGCTTCACGCTATCGGCAGGCGGTCTCGGCAT
>CANKTL010000027.1 GCA_947486405.1 bacterium | reverse complement strand
TCGGTGGCGGTCATGAGTTCGGTAAGCGCTCGGGCACCGAAAATCTGCTTGGTATTCTAAGCTTGGGCGAAGTCATGAGTCGGCTGTCCGAAAAATTAGCTCAAGACGTTGGCTCAAAAATGACAGAGTTTCGTGATCATTTGCGTCAAAAATGGCCCGAAATGTGGCTCAGTGGCGAGCATGTCGCCGCGTTACCCAACACGCTGTGCTTGGCATACCCTGGCCTTAACGGCCGCTCGCTCATGATGAACCTGGATATCAACGGCATCTCGGTTTCCACCGGATCCGCTTGCGCGACAGGGTCCATCGAACCCTCCCACGTGCTAACTGCAATGGGCCTAGACCAATGGATCATCGACGGTGCCATCCGAATTAGTATTGGTGCCACCACGTCGCACCACGAGTTGGAAGAAACAGCCGCCGTCATTGGCGACTGCATTGCGGCCATCGGTTAGACGAAAACGCCCGCGACCACGCGCCCAATGCCCTGTAAATCATCGAAAACGGCACTCGAAACACCTTCAAGTCCATCAAATAATTCCCGCACCTCATCTGATTGCCCCATCCCAACTTCCACGATCAGTGCATTGGGCACCGCTTCGGTGGCCACGGGATCCGCCAGTAAACGGTAGTAATCCAGGCCATCAATGCCGCCATTCAAAGCCAAATGAGGCTCAAAATCCCGCACGGTGCTGGGTAATTCCATAAACTCCATAATCGGAATGTAAGGTGGATTAGACACAATCACGAGGGGTCGGTCTTTAAAACTGCGCGAGCGAAGCTCCTCATCACTAAAAAAATCAGCGTGAATCAAACGGACATTCGAAAGGCCAAATCGGCTCAAATTCTGGGAACAGATTTTGGCGGCGTCTTCGCTTTTTTCCCACAACACCACCTGGCTTTCAGGTAATCGACGCGCAATTTCAATACCAATGCATCCGGTACCGGTGCCCACATCCCAAATTTCGGCGTTGGCCCAGCCCTTGTCGGAGCAAGTTCGCACGGCCACGTCCACCAATAGTTCGGTTTCAGGCCGAGGGATCAATACCCCAGGCCGCGTGACATATTCTTGCCCGCAAAAAAACGCCGTTTCGATAATGTAGGCGAGGGGTTCGTCGGCAGCGCGACGTGAGATGGCGATTTTGAAGTGGTGTTTGGGTTGCGCATGATCCGGCTCACCGAGCGAGGCGTTCATATGAAGTTGCAGGGAATTGGGTTTCCATTGAAACACATGTTCCAATAGGAGCCGAGTGTCTAATTCTGGTGACTCAATTCCCGAGTCACGGAGCGTATCCACTCCCCAGCGAAAAAGTTCATTTACAGCGGTCATAGCGCAGATTTAAGCTTTTCCAAGCGCTCGTGTTTTTTCAGTTCGGTAACAATCGGGCCCAAGTCGCCTTCTAAAATTTTATCCAAGGCGTGAATTGTTAAGTTAATGCGATGATCGGTGACGCGGCTTTGCGGAAAATTGTAGGTCCGAATTTTCTCAGAGCGATCACCCGATCCCACCTGCGACCGTCGCATTGCCGCTTCTTTGCTATGCACTTCAGCCTGGCGTGCTTCCATAATCCGGCTGCGCAACAACCGCATCGCTTTGTCTTTGTTCTGAAACTGCGACCGCTCATCCTGGCAGGCCACCACAACACCCGTGGGTTCGTGGGTAATCCGCACGGCAGAACTGGTCTTGTTCACGTGCTGCCCACCCGCACCCGATGCCCGGTATACATCAATCCGCAAATCTTTCTGATCAATAAGCACATCCACTTCTTCGGCCTCAGGCAAAATCGCTACTGTAGCGGCGGACGTATGAATACGCCCCGAGGCTTCCGTATGCGGTACTCGCTGCACGCGATGGGTGCCACTCTCAAATTTTAAATAGCTAAATACTTCTTGCCCGGCGATGGAGAACGACACCTCTTTGATGCCGCCCAAACCTGTATCTTGTTCCGAAAGCACTTCCACTTTCCAGCCCATCGACTCTGCATACTTTACATACATGCGATAGAGATCCGCAGCGAATAACGCAGCTTCTTCCCCGCCGGTGCCAGATCGAATTTCCACAATCGCGTTTTTACGATCATTCGGATCGGACGGCAGTAAGTAAATCTGCATTTCTTCTTCGATAACAGCCAGCTGGTCGGATGCGGTGGCCATTTCGTCTTCCGCCATTTCCTTCATTTCGGGGTCCGAAAGCAATTCCTTGGCTTCGGAAATGGTTTGAGAAAGAATTTCGTGGCTGCGAAATAAATCAACACCCCGTTTAAGCTCGGAGTGTTGTTTCACGATTTCTTGATATTTTTTTTGATCGGAAATGATATCCGGATCGCTCATGCGGCGTTCCAGACCCTCAAATTTCTCAACAATTCCCTGAAATTGACTCGCTAACTGCACTGGATTGACCTTCTACGTGCAGCCCAAAAGCTACTGCGTTTTAGCGATATTGTATTTCTTAAGAAACTTATCGACGCGACCTTCAACGTCCACAATTCGGCTTTCACCAGTGAAAAATGGATGGCAGTTGGAGCAGATGTCCACGTGAAGCTCACTTTGGGTAGAGCCAGCTTGAAACGCAGCTCCACATGCACAAGTGACAACTATCGAATGGTAGTCCAGGGCCTCGATTTCAGTATATTTTTTCTTAGATTTAACAGTTTTAACCATGATCGTTCCTCAAAAATTTTAGATATAGGCGATAATTTAATCAATTATGAGTATTACTGTCAATTTTTATTTGTTGTTTGTTTATCAAGTATCTGTCCTGTATACTTTTTTTATAACCCAAACAACATATGGTACTCGATTTTAAACTTTTGCTAGATAACGCCAAACACCCCCCCATTCTTCGAGTGAATGGTGAGATTGATATTTATACCTGCCCCAAATTGGGCGAGGCGCTGGAATCGGCGGCCGATGGTACATCTAAAACCCTTATTTTGAATTTAGAGAACGTCCACTATATCGACAGCACCGGCCTCGGCACCATCGCCAAAAGTGCGTTAACGCTGTCAGCCTATGGCGGCCAAATTAAAATTATTTGCAGTAAGCCTCAAGTAAAAAAAGTGTTTGAAGTATCCGGCTTAAGCAAGCGAAATGTTGTGATGTTTGAGGATGAGGCCGCTGCGTTGGCGGATCCCCATTAGGGAGCAAGCGGAGTGGGAAAGCCAGTAACGCCATTAAAATTTTCGATGCAATTGCCCTGTACCTCTGAGTTCGTGGGTGTTGCGCGATTGGCCTTGTCAGGTATTGCAACAAGAATGAATTTCACCGTTGAAGAGATCGAAGATATTAAGATCTCAGTGTCAGAGGCGTGCACCAACTGTGTGCAATATGCCTATGAAGATGGCTCGCTAAATCTAATTGAAATTGATACCTATCTCCACCCCACCTTTTTAGAAATTATTGTGCGCGATTCCGGCCGTGGATTTGATGTGGCGCATGCCCTGTCACAACCGGCCCGAGAGGCCCCCGTTCCCGGCAAAATGGGCCTCGGATTGGGTTTAACGTTTATGCGCAATTTGATGGACGTTTCTGAGGTAATGTCTGAGCCGGGCCGGGGCACCACCGTTCGTTTGGTAAAAAATGTCCCCACGCCGACTCACGCTTCCGCTTAGTACAGCAACAGCCGTTGTTGCCGTGATTTTGGCCGCAGGACCTTTGGCCGCTGCTATTTCGCCAGCGCTAGACGAATCTGCCAAAGATTTAGCCGCTGTTATTTCAGTGGCGCCTGCACCACCCAACGTAAATTACCTGGTGGGGCGGGCATTGATGCAGCAGAATCACCCCAATTTGGCGCTGGGATATCTGCTCCAAGTACCCAACACTGATGCGGACTATGGCAGTGCAAAAGCTTTGATCAAAACAATCCAGAATCCCGTGTCGAAAATCAGTGGCACGGTGCCCACCAGTGCCAGTGATGCTGCGCTGCTCTCGATTTCCACGGCCTATGAGGGCTATGGGTGGATTAATCTACCGCTGACTCAAAAAAAAGTGGCTCAGAGTTTGGGCGAAGTTCGATTATATGAAAAGGGCGATCAACTGCTGATTGCTATCCCGTATCGGGCGGGAAAATTGCCTCCCGCTAAAATGGGGGCAACCGTGCTCAGTGCGATTCAGCCTTATGTGAAAAGCAAGGTAAGCGAAATTCACGTGGTATGGTTTAACAAGCGGTTCGAAATGCTGGAAATGGTGTATTCCGTTGACCGTCGTTCTCGAAAATTCTTGCCCAAAACCTGGCTATATAACGATGCGCCTGTTCAGATTGGTTATCCGTCTGACGCCGAACTCAGAAAACTGAGAAAATTCGTTTCCAACGGGTTTTAAGGGATGATTTCCCTCTACATTCATATCCCGTTTTGCAAGCGGTTGTGCCCGTATTGCGCCTTTTATAAATTAATTACTCAACCCGACACAATAGACCGATTTATCGCGGCACTGGGGCGAGAAATGACCGCGTATTCTAGCCGAGAGGGGCGCTTGGCGGTGCACACTATTTACGTGGGGGGAGGCACGCCTTCGGAGCTGCCTTTGGGGGCCTGGAAGACCTTGCTATCGGAGTTGAATCGGCACTTTGATCTGACCAATACCGTGGAGTTTACTGTGGAACTAAATCCAGAGTCAGTGACCCCAGGCTATGTCGAGGCTCTGCATGGATTGGGGGTAAATCGCGCGAGCCTGGGTGTTCAGTCGATGAATGAAACCGAGCTGTTGTTTTTAGGGCGTGGACATCGGGCAGACTCGGTGGCGGCAGCGGCCATGGCGATTCAGGAGGCGGGGATTCGCAATTGGAGCGTGGATGTTATTTATGCGCTGCCCAACTCGACGGTTGAAACCTTGGACAACACGGTATCGCAATTGCTGGCGCTCAATCCCACCCATGTTTCGGTATACGAACTCACAATTGAACCCAACACCAAATTCGAACGCCTCCGCATTCAACCTTCTCCCACACTGGTTCAGTTGGCCCAATATGAATTGATTCAGTCGCGGTTGGCGAGCGCGGGTTTTCAACAATATGAATTCTCGGCATTTTCACGACCGGGATGTGAAAGTAAGCATAATCTGGGCTATTGGCAGTTTCGACCCTATGTCGGCATTGGCCCGGGCGCACATTCGTTTTTTAAGAATTGTCGCTATGCTACCCAAATGCCGTTTCCGACTTATTTGGATACGGCCGATTTTCAGCCAGGATATGGGACCCAATTACCCGATTCCAACGCAGATTTAGTGGCCGATTTTGTGATGGTTCAACTTCGGCTAGTAGACGGGATTGACCTTAACCAGGCCAAAATGCAGTTAGGTGTAGATATTTTGAATGATCTTTCGCCTGCAATTTCAAAGTTAGTTCAGGATGGATTTTTGAGCGTCGAAAATAACCGACTTATAGCAACACGGAAGGGGTGGCCACTGATTGATCAACTGGCATTGGAGTTGTTAAGCCGTTAAGCGGGTTTAGTAATTGATGCCAAGCTCAAAAAAGTAGGCCCCATCGAGTGGAAACGGGTCCCGGAACCCAGGGGTTTTGACCCCCACATTGACGACTACGTCTTGGCCCAGCCACTCGTTACGATGCTGGGTTTTGAGGCGAAGCAATCCGCCAATACGAGCCGGCGACCCACTGGGGTCACTGATCGAGGGTTGGCGCCAAATGTCCCAGTCCCAGCCCCATTTCATGCCGGGCCAAGGGGACGGAACGGTGACCAGCGACCGATAGCCAAATTCTTGAAAGCGGCTCACCGAATTGCTATTAATCCCAAATCGAAATTGCTCGCTTCGACGGAGGTTTAGTGTAAATTCGTATCCCAGACCAAACGGGCTCAAAAAAGGGTGAAAATCGGGGAAGGCTTCCCATTCACCGAAGGTGGGTAGCGCCACTGTGTCGCCGGTGATGATGCTGTTGAGTGCGCCATAGAAAAGGACCAAATAACTCGGAGAAAAAAACGCCATTGTTTGCGCAGTTTTGAGTTCGGCTTCTCCGGCCTGTTGATAGGTAGTTTCAGTAAAAACGATATCCTCCCCATCGACAAATTTACCGGCTAAATCATAGCGTCCAAAGGTGCTGTTGATCGATTGAACGTAACGGCTCGGATCCCCATTTTCGTCTCCAATTTTCATGAGGGTGTAAAATATAGGATCGCTAAAGGACAACAATGCCATTAGGGTGTCGGAATAGCGCAGTTTTCCATTGACGTAGGCGGTATCAACGATGGTTTTTCCCAAATGCAGGTTGGCCGCCATACCCGAACTATGAATCAGCGAGGATTCTACTGGGGTTAGTTCGCGAGTAGGGGTTCCGCTCGCAAATCCACTGTATTGGTCCGGTGAGTTACCGGAATAAGGAAAGGGTCGGTCAACAAACACGAATACATCCCTATGTCCAAACTCTCGAAAGCGGGCCCCATGGCCAAAAAATTCGTGGTTAAAAACCATTAAATATCGGCTGACAGGCACATCCCAAAAAAAGGCAGTGAGTGCTCGGGTGGGGAATGAATTTCCTGCGATCGACGCGACAGCCGTATCGCCTCCATTTATCACGAAATGGGCAACCGGGGGAACAATAGTGGCTGACATGCCGGCCGAGAGTTGAGAATCCATAACCACAGGCGTGGCGTGGGTGTAAGAGGTAAGTCCTACTCCCAGGCAAAGGACCAAGAGGCCAATGTAAAGTCGACGAGATGCCAAAATCATTTTTCCAAAATAACAAACTTTAAAAATGATGGGAACTACCCTGATTGACGAACCAGCTAGCATGAGACTAGATGTTTAGTAGAATTAGAGCCTGGGTGAGCTTTGAAAAAATCAAGGCGGTAATTGCGCTAGCACGGCGGTTTCGAATGCGCCGGTCCGTAGTCGTGATACTTTTTATTATTGGCGGATTTATCGGGTGGCATTTTGTTCGACCGATGGTAGTCGGGGATGCTCGAATTACCGGAAAAGCGGAGGCAATTCAACCTCGTGTGGTCGTCAATGAATTAATTTATACATGCGATATTCAAAGCAATCGGGAAAAATCCTATCGCCAGTCATCATCGGGTACCGTTGTAAAACAGGGTGCCAAGTTGGGGGACTATGTAGAGGCAGGGAAGTTCTTGGTGCAAGTGGACAGTACTTCGCTCAAAGAAGAGCAATCGGTTACCCGCGAAAACTTGGGGAAACTTCAGCGGGATCTGGCAGCAAAAAAGAAATTACTGACGTCTGCGAGAACCTTGTATGAGCGAGATCTCGGTAGCCAACAGGCCGTCGTAGATGCCAAAACGGCCTATGCCGGCATTATGGATGAAATCAATAGAACCAAGCGAAAATTGGCCGAAAGCTCAGGCGCTGTAAAATCCTTAACCATCACGGCTCAATTTTCGGGATATATTACCGATCAAATGGCCTTTGTGGGGGACATGGTTAGCAATGATCAGGTTATTTTTGTGGAATCCGACTTGGACGATCTCTATGCCCGCTTCTTCGTCTCTAATAAATATAAAGGGTTGTTACGCGCTGGATTACCGGTTCAGTATTATGACCCGTATAAAAAGACCCAGATTTGTAGCGGTCAGGTAAATTACATCGGTAAATTTGCCTCTCAAAAAGGGATTCTAATAGAAGCGAATTTCAAACCCAGTAGCCCATCTGAGGCGCTGGATTATTACAAGCAACAGGTCGAAATTCGGATCAAAGTTGGGCAATCTAGCTCAGAAGTACCTTCCGTCCCGTTGTCTGCCGTTTATTTTAATGATCAAGGACCGTATATATTTGTGATTCATCGCGGTATTACTCAAGAGACCCCGGTCAAGCTGGGCTTTATCGGATCGGAATTCGTTGAGATCAGAGAGCCGGTCGGGATTACCGATCCTGTCCTGATTAGTAGTGATTCCGTACCCCGAGCGGGCATGTCGTTCAAAACCGGCGATAACGCCCATGCTAATTGACCATCTTAAACTCGCACTAGGCGAAATACTTTCAAACAAACTAGAAGTAATGCTCACGGCGCTGGGCTTAATTGTGGGGATTGCTGCCGTTATGATTATTTTAACTCTGGGACAGGGCGCTGAGATTGTGGTGAAAAAGAATTTTTCCACATATAAACCCTATGTGTTACGGGTGGATTATGTGCCCACTGAAAAAGTAACGATCGACGAACCGGGCGCGGTGGTTGCCGAAGAAGCTGACCCTTTCGCAAGTGACGACGGTGGGTTTGGTGATTATAACCAAAGTTTTGATAATTTAGTGGCGGAAAACCTTGCTAAAAGCAACCGCACCCAAATTCAAGAATCAGAGCGGCCGTTTCCCATTAATTTATCTCGGTTTCAATCTGACTGGATTCAAAATCCCTTTGTAATTGATGCGACCATAATGGCACAAGGGGTGGTGTCGGCCAATGTGCATGACCAGTTGGGGAAGGTACCCGTTTGGTTTATTTCATCCAATGCCGGCGATTTTTTAAAATCTGATTTGGCTGCCGGGCGTTGGTTTTCCGATTTGGAAGTGATAGAGCGCCAACCGGTCGCCATCATAGAGTTACCCCTGACTGAGTTTGCAAGATATGTTGCGGATGGCGGGGTTTTGGGCCAATCGGTCGCGATAGGTACGGATCTTTTTGAAATTGTGGGTGTTATTGCCGGTGAGGAAAAAAGCCTTTATGTCCCGCATACGTTTTATGCCGCATTACATGATCCAAGTGCCACCACCCATTTTCTAATTCGACTCCCAGTTTCCCGCGAGTTAAACCCCATTTACACGGGGGCGATGCGATGGATGAAGAAATTTGGGTATAACGGCGAATATATTGAAGCAAACGCCGCAACAAGCCAAATTTTAAAGCTGCTGGGATATCTGCCTCAATTTACCTTTTTAATGTCATTTATTGCGGGAATTTCATTGTTTGTAGGGGGCTTGGGGGTCATGAATACGGTGTTGAGTTCGGTCATCAAGCGAACCAAAGAGATCGGGATTCGAAAGGCCATTGGGGCACCAAAATGGAGTATTATCCTGCAATTTATGATGGAGACTGTTTTAATTTCGTTGGGAGGGGGAATAATTGGCGTTGGGGCAGGATTTGTAGTTTCGATATTTATTCTCAGATTGTTCCAGGTACCAATCTTTATCCCAGTCGCAGCAATGTTTATATGTGTGGGGGTTACGTTAATTATCGGAATTTTGTCGGGGGTGGTCCCGGCGGTGAAGGCGGCCAGTTTAGATCCGATTGACGCCATCGGACATAGTTAAAAGGGGGAATCGGGATGAGCAAAATGAATACCAAACACCTAGGATTTTTCGGGATAGCGTTGGCGATAACGGTATTGTGGATGACGCCGGTATCAGCAGATTCAAAGAATGACTTGGCGAGCATGAAAAACTTGGCCGATGTAGCCCTTTCTGATCCTACTTGCGCCCCTTCCCACCCACAATGGTGACGAATTATTGGGCCTTATCTCTGAGTTTCCAGGTAAAATTGTGGTAGATAAAAATGTCAAAATTATGGTGAAAATCCAGGGCGGCCGTTGGGATGACGATGACTCGACCAAGGTAGAGCCTCTGGGTCAAATGTCGATTCCGGCAACTGCTGAAGGCAGCACCTATGTGATTAATACATCGATGCTCGAGCCCAGTACTTTCAAAAGCTCTAAATTTGTTCGCTGGGCCATTTCTGTGAATGATGGCAAGAAAAATAGGGTGTATGTGTCACGGTACTTCTACTCAACTGACTTGAAGTCCAATTCAACTACGACGATGAAATTGAGTCAGTTGCTTGATCGGAATTTCAGACCGATTGGCAAATAAAGGGTCTTACCAGCTAAGACTGGGATCTAGAGCGTCAAATACGGCGAAATACTGCTTAGCTTTTTGCTACTGACGCCTTTAACTTCACTTAAATCGGCAACATGCCTGAACATACCGTGAGCACTGCGATGGTCGATGATGGCGTTGGCTATTTTGGGGCCAATACCGGGGACGAGCATGAGTTCATCAGCGGTGGCGGAATTAATGTGGATTTGAGTGACGCTATCGAGGGCAGGGGCGTCTGCCTCGGGAAGGGTTTTAACGTGGATTTTAGCGCCATCCTTGCAGATGGCAGCGAGATTGATCGAGTTGATGTCGGCCCGGGGCGATAATCCGGCGGCCTGCGCAATCACCGCCCCCACCCGTGTGCCGGCAGGGACGGTATATAACCCGGGGTTTTGAACCGCCCCAGTGATATAGACGGTAAGCGTATCGGTGGGCAGTGACGGGACAGGAGGTTGTGCAGGGACATCTTGGCTGGGAATGGCGGTGATGGCCGGGTTTTGACTACTGCGATACCACCAAAACCCGCCGCCTAATCCCATCACAATAAGAACAATAGTAATGTTTTTTATTATTTCATTACGTTTCATTTGAGCACAATAGCTCAAGATGCGTTGGAATTCCAGGCGTAAGTAATGAGTTCGACCTGGCCGAGTTCGGGAAGGTCAATGCGTGCAGCAAACGGGAGCGGGAGTTGATCTGGGGCCTCTGGAATGAGTTGAATGCCCGTCCAGCTTGCCCCACTGCGGAATAAGAAATCAAGGGCGAGATGACGATGCCCATTTGCTTCTTGCCACTCAATGGCGGGGGCGATGTGGACCGGTTGGACAGAGAGTAGTTGCACGAACAGCGCACCGTGTCGGAACCGATCTACTATTGGCATAAGCGCGGTCATTTCATGGTCAAATAGAGCCGCCGGATGCCGGGACTCGGTCAACACTTGGGCCACACATTCAGCATTGCTTAGGGCCGGGTTTTTGATCACCCGATGGAGCACGCGTTGGGCAAGGGTGTAGCGGGGTGGAGAGAGGGTTGGTTTTGGCGGGGCTGGTGGGATGATTTCACGTGAAACAATCGGAGGCGATGGAGATTTTTCATTCGAAATAGTTGCGGGTGCAGTCGGCGGCAGGCTGCGAATTAGACGCGCGATTTCAGCCTCGTCGGGTTGCCAGCGATTTAGCTGGGCGTCGATATCGGGAATGCCAAGCAACATGGATTGGTAAGACGGAGTCTTGGTTTCAGGGGCCCCCACCCATAGCATTCGGGATTTGGCCCGAGTGGCCGCAACATAAAAGAGGCGCTTTTCTTCTCGAATAATTTGGATTTCAGTGGCCTGAACCACCTGCTCTCGATGGGGATCTTTTTCGCCTGAAATGGCCAGTCCTAAGCCATGCTCAGCGTGAATCAAAATCCGATCGGTTTTAGAGAGATTGAAGCGATCTGCCATATCGGCAAATATGACATTCTTGAATTCCAACCCTTTCGCACTGTGCACAGTGTAAATCGGAATGGCGTCGGTGCTGGGAGTATCATCGGTTTGGCCGATATCGAGGCTTGGATTTTCAAGGTGATGCATGAGCGCCGAAATAATATGGTGATGGTGGAACCGATATCGTTCGCTTAAGCGACGTAAAAAATCGCAATAGGTGCGGAAGTGATGCAGCGTCCGCGACTGTACCCCCGAATACCGGTGCCACAGCCGGTGAGTTTGTATCAAGGTATCGATCTGCACCCAGATACTCTGGGGATTTCGCCGGGTGAGCCACGTATTCAGGGTGCTGAGTGCGGTGACGAGGGTGGAAATACCAGATGGAAAATGGGCTTGTCCCCAGGTTTCAACAGACTGGGGATTCAGAATGGCCGTGATAATGGGTGCCCGATTCAGGGCCCGGGCCAGGGCATAACGATGGTCTGGCGTTAAACCCAATAAAGGGGAGCCCAGAACGCGTTGCCAGGCGACGTCATCTGCCGGGTTGAGCAAGGCGATGGTTAAATAGGCGAGATCGATTACCGGCTCTTGGAAAAAGAGGTCACCGGATTTGGCTATGATGCAGGGAATGCCCAACCTACCCAGCTGCGTTTTGAGCAATTCGCCTTGCCGTTTTTTGCGCACTAAAATGGCGAAATCAGACCAAGATGAGGGGTCGGAAGGCTGGGTTTGCGCGATCCAAGCAGCAATTAGCGCCGATTTTTGGATGGGTTCGACCTGGGAATAGTCGACAGTTGGGCCTGTCGGGTAGGGCGTTTGAAGGGGCAAAAAGGGAGCGGGTAGATCGGAAAACAGACCATTAAATAGATGGTTCAATGGAGCCATAAGGCCGTTGTGAGATCGAAAGTTAAGGGTGGTCCCAACTACGAGTGAGTCGGGGTCGGCCTCGAATTCAGCACGAACTTTAAAAAATAGGTCAGGGGTTGCCCCTCGAAATTGATAAATACTCTGCTTAAAATCACCGACCAAAAACAGTTTTTTGGCCGACAAATAGGCGCTGTCGTCACAGAGCAATTGAATGATTTCCCATTGAATGGGATCGGTATCTTGAAATTCGTCTACCATCAAATGCCGCAGCCGATTTTGATAATAATGGCGGGCGTTGGCGTTTTCTTTGAGTAAAGTTCGTGTGTGGCTTAATAAGAAATCATGATCAATTTGGCCACTGTGTGCCATTTGAGACTCCAATTCGGCTCGGCACTCCTGCGCCATACTAAGCAGGTCCTGCGCAGCCGGGGGGTAATGGGGATGGGTAAAGATGGCATCCGTCAGCTTGAGGCGCTGTAGCAGCAGCTGGGAAATATCCTGGCCCAATTGTGCTGACGACAGGGCCTGGCAATATCTAAAAAACCGGGGGTCGGCCACATCGGCCCATCGGGTTAGCGCTTTGGTGATGAGGTCCCGGCGCCGAAATTCACTTTCTGCGTCTGACAGTAATTCAAAATTGGGGGGCAGGCCGGCGACGTAGCTAAAGCGCCGCAATACCCCGTTGCAAAAACTATGAATGGTGCCGACTGACATCGTTTGAAACAGCTCAGTCACTGCTTTTTGAAGATGGGGATGGGCGTTGACTTGGTCCCTCAGTGTGGCCGAGATGCGGCTTTTGAGCTCGGCAGCGGCTTTTTCGGTAAACGTAATTGCCAGAATATTGCGGACCGTCAGATCGGGGGTTTGGGCCAGCGCGGCGACGTATCGGGCCGTAAGAACGGTGGTTTTACCAGTGCCTGCCCCCGCTTCTACGAAGCAGTTTTGAGTAAGTTCCATTGCCTGTGCTTGTTGGGGGGTTAATGCGCGTGTCATAGCGGTTGAATTCCATATCGGTTGGGGGCGGCGC
>CANKTL010000026.1 GCA_947486405.1 bacterium | reverse complement strand
CTCCATCCGGTGAATATTAATCTAAAAAATACCAAAATATATAAAAATAATAAATAGTAACGTAATATATTGGGATTGCCTAAATACCCTTCGCCAAGATACGCTTTTGAATATGACTAACGCTCAAAAATCGCTGGTACTACTCTCTGGTGGGCAGGATTCTGCCACATGTTTGGCCATTGCGCTGCAGCAAGGCGATGTTCATGCCGTGGGGTTTGACTATGGCCAGCGGCATCGTGTTGAACTGCAGGCGGCGGGTCGGTTGGCAGCGGAGGCGGGGGTGGCTTTTGAGGTGATCGAATTGCCGATTATTTCTCAGCTGACTACCAATGCGTTGACTCGGCATGATCAAGTAATTGAGGTTAAATCCGGGGAATTACCATCGACCTTTGTGGATGGCCGAAACATGGTGTTTCTCACCTTTGCGGCGATTCGAGCCAAGCAATTGGGGATTCAGCGAATTTATTCGGGCGTTTGCCAAACTGATTTTTCGGGGTATCCCGATTGCCGGGACGTGTTTGTGAAATCATTGAATGTGACGTTGAATTTGGCGATGGGGTATGACTTCGTGTTGGACACCCCGTTGATGTGGCTCACCAAGGCCGATACCGTTCGCCTGATGGCCAATTTGAAGCGCTTAGACTGGTACCGACTCACACATACTTGCTATGACGGCCAAGTGCCGCCATGTGGGCAATGTCCGGCGTGTAAATTACGCGCGGCTGGGTTTGCCGAGGCCGGAATTGCCGACCCCCTTTTAGACGCACAATAGACATTGAAATTTACCGGTAGCTTTTCAGCCCCCGATCAATCTCGCGTTTAACTGATTTTTCTTTGATGCTGTCGCGTTTATCGTGCATTTTTTTTGAGCGACCCAGACCCAATTTTACTTTGACGTTGTTGTCTTTGAAGTACATTTCCATGCCGACTAAGGTCATGCCTTTTTCGTTGATTTTGGCAGAGAGTTTTTCGATTTCTTTTTTGTGGAGCAGCAGTTTTCGTGGTCGGTCTGCGGGTTGGTTGTAGCGACTGGCTTCCATGTAGGGCGTAATGTGGCAGCCATGGAGCCAGGCTTCACCGTTGTCGATGCGGGCCCAAGCGTCTTGGAGGGTGGCCTTGCCGGCGCGAATGGATTTTACCTCGGCACCCACGAGTACGATGCCGGCTTCAATGGTCTCGGTGATTTCGTAGTTAAATCTGGCTTTTCGGTTGGTAACACTGGGTGCAACGTCACGGGGTTTCTTACTCATGCTTGCAGTCATATCACGGGGGTATGAATAGTGCAAACATCGGGGGGTCGGGTATAGTGGGGCCATGCCAGAGCTTGAAAATTTGCGTGAGGCCCGCGAGGCGCTTTTATCTCACTTTACCTGCCAGGAAACAGGTAAGTGCTGCGAGGCCGAGGGCTATGTGTACGTCACAGATAAAGATATCAGCGGCATGGCCGGAAAACTAGGGGTTTCCGTAAGCGATTTTCGGGCGCAATATGTGCAAAAAGATGGTCCTTGGGAATTGATCGCGTCGCCCACTTTTCGTCGGCGCTGTTTTTTAGATGATCAAAACCGCTGCCAAGTGTATGAGCACCGACCGAAATATTGCCGCGATTTCCCCCATTGCCCCGAGGTATGGCAAACCGAGGCTGATGCCCACAGTGAACTGAAAAAATGCAAAGGTTTACAGCTGGCCTATGAAGCGGTATTTAAACGGCCGTATAGCCCCACTGGCGAATCATTCGCCACAGAAACACCCCCTGAACCCCGATCATAACCGCGGTGGAAACAGCGATGGCGATTGGCACGATTTGAGGCCCTACCACCGATTGCCCCACCAAAAGAGCGGCCAAAAATACCGCAAATCGTAGCGCATTGGTCCAGAAAAATAACCCAAATTTGTGATAGGCCATTAGCACGAAGTTCAACACCATCATGACGGCCTGCAAGCCGAATTGAGCGCAATAGTAATAGAAAAAGGGGAAGGTAAGGCTCATGGATTGGGCATCGAACGCCCCACGCAGTAAAATAAAATTCATCACGGGTCTGCCCCATAAGTGAAAGCCGACAAAAAACACGCCGAAGCCCAGCAAAAATCCAGCCACTATTTTAATCAATAGGCGCAGCGGAAATTCATTTTGCTTTTCTAAATGAGCGAGTTTGGTAAACAGTGGGGTGGCCACTGCCGGTACCGTCATGGCCACAAAAAAACTGGTGAGGCGGGTTGCATAATCGTGGGCGGCCAATTGCGCTGGGCCAAACGCTGCCAAAATACTTTGAGACAGTAGGCCAGGCACGATCCCGATCAAGGCCAAAACGCCAATCCATGATCCTTTTTGCCAATAGTGCTTAGTGTCGGGCCATAGGGTTTGCCAGTCTGAACGCCGAGGAAGGGCGATCAATTGGACTTTGGCGGCGACACCAATCAGGAGCGCGATTCCACCGGCCATTCCAATGCCGTAGCCCACAAAAATGGCGGGTGTACTGCCAATGGACCAGTCAAAAATTAAAGCGGCCATTACCCCCACACTCAAGACCAAATTTCGGCTCTCGGACCACAGATAGTGATGATGGGCATTGAGGATTTGGGCCAAAAATAGGGCGGCTGAGAATAACGCGGCGACCCCCAGCATCCATTGAAATTGGGTAATGGCGATCAGTAATGAAGCCGGCCCAACGCCGTCAAATAAATGGGTTAGCAGCGGGGTTCGAAATAGCCATGCTGCTGCGGCGACCAATGCGCCCAAAATGGCGAATTGGATGAGTACCAATCCGGCGGTTTGCGGGGCATTTTTCCACTTTAAATAAAGCGGCAAAGTCGATTTTTCGAGTATGTCGGTAAAGGGGGTAAAAAGGAGGAATGCCAGGGCAAAACTGGCAACAAATCCGTCCTTTATAAAAGAGGTGCCTAAGTAGTACGCCGTGGTTAATTCGCGAATTAGGGTTAAAATCTTAATAAGGCCCGTTCCAAAAAACAGGCGAATGATATGGGTGCGGAGGCGCATACGGCTGCTTGCATTATGAAATTTTGCAATGCTTGCAGTCAACTCGCGCCCACGGTAAGCTGAGCCCTTTGGTTGAAAAACAATGGAAAATACAATGAAATCCGATGCATTTGGTTTCGATAAGTATATAAAGAGCGGAAATGCCTATTTTGAGCGCCCAACCCACTTAGCGCGCGGCATAGACTAAGGAGACCGAATTAACATGATTAGAACCGGCAAAAATTGGGAAAATAGATATTATATGGATATTTTTAAAAAGATAATTGCGACCGCCCCCTTGGGCAGAATGGAAGAAGCGTCCTTAAATTTTGCTGACATAACCGTGGCGCTAACAAACAATTGGCCTACTGCAGATGTCCAAAGAGTAACTGGCAGAAATTATTTTTTTGATGTTGATGTGCATAAACGCGCCTTAGCCCAGTTGGATCCTCCTGATTCTGACGGCGCTGGTGACTCGATTTCATTTGCACGTATGGAACGCCAGCTTAAGCTGTACGAAAGGGATGGCTGGAAATTTTTTGCGTTTATTGATCAAAAACTGCGGCTTTTTCCTGGGTCCCCTCATCGTACGGAGGCAGATTATCGGAAAGTGGCATCCGCGCGGCTAACCCAATTAATGTATGGGCGTTTAATGGTGAAGAGCTCAGGGGTTACTTTCGACACCCTTAAGCCGATGATTAACTGGAAACAGTTTAACTTTGATCGACTCTTTGAATTTTTGCTGGTTACCAACTTTTTTGCGACCGTTGAATGCACAAGTCTGAGTGAATATATGGATTCGCCTCAGACTAAAGGTCTCAGCCGCTATTTTTTGCACGCAGACCATTGGCGTATATTGGCCCTTTCAGACCTTGAATTCGAAGCGTATCGGGGACTGCTGGGTCGGGGTCTGAAGCCCCCCGCCACAGTTCTAGACAGCATAAAGGGCAGACATCCTGGCATGGACACTGTGGGGGCATTGCGGGCCGAAATGGACCTTGAAGATGGATTTAGTGAGATTGTGTTAGCGTCAGGTGCCAAAGTTGCGCCTGTAATTGGCGGGATGCTTGCCCGTCATCCGCAACTTTTCGCAGCCGATGTTCCAATCGTAAATGGCGGAATGGCTTCAATAATGTCACCGGGTGCCGCTACTCCTGTGGATGCTACAATTTCTGAGATAAGATTACATTTTGCAGCTGTATATCGATTTATCTCGATATTAAATTCGGCTCTGTCTCCAGCCAGCAGCCCTCAATTGAAGCCGGCTAGCGTGGAGAGAGCGCCGGCTAGTTTTGCGGCAGCTCGGGCAACATTTGAGGCTCACTCCTCCCTTGCGGCTAAAGCCAGCTCTGAGGTTGTTTCAGGTCCCGCTCAGGATTTTCGGGATCAACTCGACGTTCTTTTTCGACCAGAGGATAATCCTGAAAGTCGCGCATTGATGGGAAAAACAATCGATGCGGGTAGTAAGCCAGCTCAGAGTGATATTTCCGAGGCGCTTTTGGCAGAGCGTCAAAGGATCGCCAATGCAGTTAGCGCATCTTTAAGAGTTGGGGGTCTTGCTGCGACAGTTGCAGACGAGGAATTCCTGGCCGATGCCGCGATTACTGCCGAAATGGCTGCAGTATCTGGCTATAGGGACGTCGCTAATACGGCAACTAGATTGGCATCCCTGCCGGCGTCGCCACCACCGCCCCCCCCTGCGGACTCAGAACCTGAGGAAGAATATGACGAAACGGGGGTTTCTCCCAAAGGCTCACCCAGAGCCTCACGAGCTGCTACTCCAGTGGAAGAACCCACCGATGAAGAAGTCGAGAATCCTTTTGGAGGTGCTGATCTAGGCGACCTGAATGAGTCTCGCCCTCGCCCCCATGTTTTACGGGCCGGTGTTGACCCTGTGCCGAGCGGTTTTGGTGCCAATGTACTCGGCGCTCTTTCAGGGCGAAGACGTGGTGAACGTTTATCGCAAGTTCTTGTTTTAGGTGGCGGCAAGGAGGAAGAATCTTCCTCGGACCCCGCCCATCGTTCCCCTGGTGATCGGGTTTCAGTGTATATTGCACCCGGTGGCGAAACCGGCACCGATGGTGTCCTTCTGGAAGGCTATTCAGACGGGCCAGGAAGTGTCAATTCCGATTCCGATATCCTCCAGGCCTTTGGTGGAAAAGAAGTAAGACGTCGGAACGAAGGATTCGTAGACGACGAGGATTTCGCCTCCGAATCGCCAATACCAGTCCCCGACTCCGATAATATCCAATTCCTTAGTTTTGTGAATGGCGGGATTAATGCTACCTATCACGACGCAGTTAAGGGTGAACAAGACGCTGCCAAGAAGACTATGCGCGCTGCTCAAGAAGGCTTGATCGATGACATCGAGCAAAAAATGACCCGGCATTCAAACGCTGCGTCGTGGCTGGTTAGCTTTAATAATGATGTGGCTCCGAATTTGCAGCACGTTGCAACAACCCATATTGAATATGAAGCGTATAAGGCACAGGTGGCTGGCATCCTGGCCGAATTGGGCATTGACGCGAAATATCTTAAAGAATTTTTGAAGATGACGTCTCGGACTGAACAGTTGGCCTTTCTGGCTTTCTTAATGAAGGTTCAGTTGTTGGAATTGATGCGAGCGGTGGTCAAGGAAGCTAATCGTGGCAGACAAGATCCGCAAGGGTACATTAACGAAGCGTTGTATATCGCGCTTGATGTAGCGATCCTACCACCGGCAAAACTGGCATTGGCCCGTGTTCTTAAGGCATATATGCGTGTTTTAAACTTCGAGCTAACGGAAGACCATCTCCAAGTAGCGGATTGGCTATCTGATCCGCAAAATACTATGGCTAATTTGGTTGAAAATAATGAGGTGCTTCCCTTTCTTTTAGAGCGTGCTTTTAAGCAACCTTCGGATGACGAGCCCCAAATTCCTTTGCACGACGCGCTTGATTGGCACGGAATCATTCCCCGATATGCCCCTATCTTACAATGTACCGCAGACGGAGATGACCCCCGCAATAAAAGGGCCCCAGGTTCAGAAAAATTTGACCCTAAAAAAGGTCCCGAAGATTTGGTTCGGTATTTGGCATCGCGGCGTATTCATCATGCGGAAGACATGAACACGCAGCTCAAGGGTACCAAAGTTAAAGTTGTGGATGCCTTTAGCGTACCAACAAAGCCAAAGCGAACCCATCTAAAAGGATTTGAGCGGGGGCTCACCTATGTGGGTTGGGCGATTCTGGCGATTCCCCTTGGTATTATCAGCGGGGTCGGCAAGGCGATCTACGGTAAACCGTACAATGCCCTGAAAACGATTGATAAAAAAATCGTCTCGTTTTCAAATAGCGTTCGAGAATTTATTTCAGACAAATTGGATGCGAAATTCTTGCGCTCTGGCCATGTGTTGTTTAATGCAGCGTCCCACGTCTACTGGGGCGTGAACGATGTCCTCTTCCACCCGGCATTTAAGGCCTACAAGGTCAGTCGGGCCGAAGCCGCTAGGCAGACCGGATTGAAATCTGCCGGCTACCGAGTTTTAAGCGCGATTCAAAGGGTCGCATCCGGTGCAGCAAAATTAGGTGTTCGCTTGGGTGGCGGCATCGTGATTGGGCTTTTGGGCCTTGGTGGCGTGGTACATACAGCGCTAAGTTGGGCCGCACGTGCCGTTGTTTATGCCCCTTACTTCACCATTGGCGCACTGCACTATCTGGTTTTCAAACCCATCAAAGCGGTGGCGTGGTCACTCAAAGAGTTACGAGAAATCTATAAACCCAAAAAATGGGCCGGCGTAATTACCAAAACATTCTACGCGGCAACTGCCTTAGTTTGGGGAACTGTTTATGCGATCGGGGCATTTGGCGTTGGATTAGACCGACGTCTGGGGTCCTACTTTGATTGGTCGGTGCAGTATAAGCAAAAATCAATTCCGTTGAACCCGTTATATTGGATCATTTTTGCTGCGCCGATAGCGTTTTATAGATGGCATACTGGCAAACAAACCACCAATATTCGCGAAACTGTTAAAGGCAACACCGTGGTTCACCCCACTCAAAAGTTCGGATTTAGCCAGGCACCAAAAGTTAACTTTGTACGCTGGAACGCGCCGGATGTATCTCGGACCAAGAATCAGGAAAAAGCCGCCCAGCAAAAGGCAAACAAAGAGGCTCGAGACGAGATCCTTCGCATTTTAATGGCGCAACCGCTGGGCACAAAGGGTGATGGACAAGGGAATGTACTGGCAGCAGGGACGTATCGACTTCACGCCGACCTAGTGGCCGACCCGAATAAGATTAAATTTGTTCAAAATTCCGCATCAGAGCCGCTAGAGGAACAGCCTGGCCAAGTGGTGCTGGGGAACATGGGGTTACATGGGTATAACCTGGCCCAAATCATTACTGACCTATTGGCAAAGGCCAAAAGAGATGGAAATGCGCGCTGCACCCCAGCGATGGTGCTAAAAATGGTCGAAAATTATAGACGTAATCACCTGGGCGACATGATGTTGGTAACTACCCTGCAAAAGGTCTTTCTAGAAAAAGAGGCATTCACGGATCCTCTAAAAGCAATCCTTGAATCTGGCCACTCGAAGGGGATGACTAAATATAACCAGTTCAAAGCGAAATATGAGCGGGTACTGGCGTTGATCACTACTAGCACGGTACCTGAATTGAAGGCCTACCCAGGCAGCCCAATGGTGCTGGCATGGATGATTGTAAAGGCGTATACCGACAAAGGCCCAAATTCCTTGTTTCAGAGGAAGTTTATAAATGATCCAACCAATTTGGTGAGAATATTGCCTGAATTTAGCGAGTTGCGCATTCGTTCAGCAGTTGAATACGAACACTTAGTACAGAGCGAAGTTCATTCTGATTTGGAAATTGGGCTGAAGTTTTTGTACGCCTTTAAATTGGATGGGGAAGCCAGAATTGATGTCGATCGAAATCTTGCTGAGGTGTCGACGACCAAGAGTTTGAAAACGTATATTCGCCAAAATCAGCCGGAACAAACACATAGGATGGAAGACAATTTTGTGACGACTTTACCGGTTAGTCGCAATGTTCCAACACTACTGAAACCTTTAACTGCCGCGATTCGATTCCATATGATTCAAGAAAACAAATTGGTGACCTCGGCCTATCAACCACGGGGTGTCGAAGAAACCGTGCTAGAGCCGCTGAAAGTGCTAGACGTGAAATGGACCCCTGCGGCACCGAGCCGGCTTCAATTGGCACGCTTGATCTTGACAACAGTCCAGAATCTGATTGAGCGACGCAAGTTGCTGGCACCAGGTTCGCCTGAAAGGAAAGAAATCAACGAAGCGTTGGCCTATTTGAAGGTCCAACTCAATCAACCAATCGCGCGCAATACTAAGACTGTTGCCAAAGCCAGGAACGCAGGGCGGCAAGATAACCTGATGGCACGTAATGTGGCTAAGCCAGCCACTGCCCAAATTGTGCCTGCAGAGTATGATCAAGCAGCTGTCGCTGATGATGCGGCAATTGAAGCGGCCGTCCATCAGCCCAAAGAGCCGTCGGCGATGACGATTGAACAGTATCTGGCCTTGTTTAGACCAGTGATAGATCAAAGCGAATTTGATGATACGCAGCCAGTGGCGTAAAGGAAGCGGCATCGAGATGAAAAATTGGAAAATGACAATATCAGATAGTAAGGAGACTCGAAGTGGCTACACATTTTAGTACAGATCCCGGGGCAGCACGTCGAGGAGGAGGCGTAGATCGCGGTGGTAACCGAGGCCGAGTGGGCGCTACAGGTGGCGCGGCTCGTTCGAATGGAAATGCATGGCGCGCATCGTCCTCGGCAGACTCTGCTGAAACTCGGTTAAGTGCCGTCGCAGAGATACATCGTAAGATTCTTGACATACAAGAGGCTACAGGCGTCAAATTACAGGCGTTTCAGGGCCCCAATGATGGCCCTGTGGGTGTGAGAGATAATGCGAATACACCCAACGCAGTGTCTGATGCCTACACAGCGATTGCTCGGGGATCTGATGGAGATATCTCCTTACTGGGTCAATTAAATCAGTTGGTTTTAAGGTTTCTCCTGCTTGCCGACGGTCAATCCATATTTACGACGGGCCTTGAAAATTTTGATTTCGATACCATTCTGCGTGCCAATTGGCCGCCCGAAGATATTCAGCTATTTAAGCAGGCAGTTGAAGCAGCTGATCAAATTGTAAGCTACCACCATTGGCACCAATTCCATGAAAAAAGTGGGCAGGTAACGCTCTTCTTAGAAGGGAATAGTGACATAACCAAAGGCGTCGTTTCGCCGATTGGAACCCAAGGGCTTCAAAAAGAATATGAGGCTTTTTTAATTAAAAATGAATTACCGGAATGGGCAAAGACTAGTGACCCTGAACTTGAATCACAGGATTCTCGCGACCCTGAACTTGAATCACAGGATTCTCGCGACCAGTTAAAAACGTTGCTCCAAGGATGGCGTGCAGACCGCGATAAGTTGGTGGAACTTCTGCAAACGGCGTGTGATGAGGCGGAGCAAGATGGGAATTGGAAGGGATTTTATTCCCTTAGGCGTGAAATTAAAGTCGTGATGGATGCCACCGGCGTACTGCTGGGGGAAGTGGGCGAGGAACTGCCCCAGTCGGACGCCGACATTGATAAAATGATCGCGGGCGCTCAGATGTATCGCGTATTTAATGCCGAGGTTGATCCTCGTTCAGTATCTACCCAAAGCATAAACACGCCGCTTGCGGTCGTTAAACCGGGTGCAATGGCGATTCGCCTTCCAACAGTAGGGGGCGACATCGGTAATAGGGGCCCTGCGGAAACTGAATATTTTGCTTCCATTGGCTTTGAGCATAAAGGAGAACCATTTTGTGTGTTATCTCCTGACCTTAGCGACTCTAATACTACCTTTGATTTCTTAGGAAATTCTCTAACCTCGAGTTCCTCTGCCATGTTCAAAGACGTGCCCAGTATCGAATTTATTCCCCATGATTCTGACATCAGTACGGGCGGTGATGGCATCAAATTGATGGCCAAATCATTCTTGAGATCCGCTAAAGCATTGCTGACCTCATTGGCCGTTGATGATCATCAACACCTTCATTCGCTTCCCCTACTTGGAAAGATTGAGGATGCGGTGGCCAAGATTGGTAGAGATATTGCCAGCGGGCGCTCGGTTGAAAAGGCCTTTTTATATTCGGCGATCATGACCTTGGTGGGATATGCCGCGCTACGGCTTTGGACGATGGTGACCTTGTATGCGGCACCATTTTCCTCACCGGAAGGGTCTGTGGGTAGTAAAATTGTGGGAACCTCGTTGTTGGTGGGCGAATTTAAAGTCCGAATTCCATCGGCAATCATGTTTCAACAAATCTTGCTTCAATCGTATTCAGAAGACAACACGCCAGCATTTACCAAAGATGAAATTACGGCGGCTTCGGGCCGGCAAGCACCCAAAATGGTGTATCAGTTCTACGTGGTTGGAGAAAATCAGGTTCGAAAAGACCACACTTGGGGACCGGCACTGGCGCGACTAACAGAGTATAACTCGGTCATGGTGGCATCTCACCGAGGGGGCGGCCATAAGGTTGTACACAATGAAGAACGGCGCACTCAGTTAGAGGCTTGGTTACGGGAATCCGTTGAAACCCGACGATTTACTGAGCGCAATATGAAATTGGTTGAGCAGCGCTGGAATTTGTTCGAAGACTATTTAACGGAACACGCCCAAGGTCTGTTTCATATAACGAGTTCGGCAAAAGACCGAGATGAATTCCTGGGCAAAAACGAATATAACCCCAAGGTTCATGAGGCTCTTTATACCGATTTTGAATTCCCTGACGACGATCACCTATCAACAGGGTCGGCCGCAGACAAGGGCATGGTGAATCCGGCCTTTAACATTTATAAAAAAGAACGGCGTGCGGCTTTGGCCGGTGAAGTTGTTCAGTTAAAGAAACTGAGTCACTTGGATTCCGACAGGCGGGATGCGGCATATGACGATGCGGGTGTTAACAAAACCCAAGAGTTGGTTCGTGAAGCCGGTATTGGCAATGCATTTGGGTTGGCACCCCTCTACCGCAAAATTGCTGCAAGCTTGGGCGAAAAAGAAGATGATTTTCGTCGAGAAGCGGCGCGTCTTTTTGCCAAAGGCGAAGCTGACGGTATGAAACGGATTGAAATTGCCGATCAGTTTGGCGCCCACCGCCAGGCATTTGAAAAAGAAGCGGTGGTTATTGAGGCCCGAGTAACGACACTTATGGCAGAATTGGCAAAATTGAACCAATTGCCACCTCAAATCCGACTTCATCGGGTAAAAGCCCTGCACCAAGAGGTTATGGAATTTTTGGACCATGTTCGTGAACGAATGGACTGGTACCACAACTCATTTAATTTAAAAATTGACGTGGATGAACCCAACGAATATGACTGGGTAAATCCGGCTGATTTGGTTAAACAACAACGTGAAATCTTAAGTCGTCTAGACGAAGCGGATCAGCTTGAAACTTTAACGGTGGCTGGTGCTGCACCAACGGTAAAGGGAACTCAGGTTGATGCGACGCTTTGGCAATTCTTTGTCGACAACGGTTCGGACTGGAAATCAGTAGTATCTGCCATTCCAGACCCTGTAGACGCTGCGGTGTGGACCCGTGATAATTTGCTCCTGTTACGAGATGCCTTAGAAATCCAGGAAAAATTTCATCTTCTTCCGCTTGTAACGTTATTGGCTGATATCGCGGCAATGGGCCCTGTTGCAAGTGGGCCTTCTCGGTTCAAAATGCTTCAAGGCAACCTCAAAACGATTGAGCTGTTGGCGAGCCGGATTGAAACCTTTACGCAAATTCAGACTGCGAAACAAATTGAAATTGAAGGCTTGCGAAAACGGTTACTGAATCGAGAACTGGGTACTAAAAAAGCAATTTTATCTGAGATTCAAACGGCGATGAACGACATCAAAGCCGCTGAAAAGATGTTGCGTGAACTCACCGCAAAAGCCATAGACGCTCAATTCCAGGCGAGAACCCCAGCAGAACGTGCCGTGAAACGAAACTTATTTTACCGAGTGCTCGCGGCTTCCGATAAAGCAGCCGTAGTTTCGCAATATCTTGAAGCGAACCGACCCATTTTGGTAAAAACCTTTGGCCTTTCAAAAGCAGACTTGGCCGTCAATATTAGACTTAACAAATATGAACTGAGCCAAAACGTTGCGGTGCGATCATTCTTTGAAAATCCGAACCATGATCATTTGGTGGGTGGCCTAATTCAATCTAAATCGTTCATCGACACTTATTTGGCATGCCGACCGCTGGATCAAGCCAAAATGCTTAAAGCATTGAACGTGGCCATTTCGGTAGTACTGGGTAGCTTAGATGCCAGTGGCATGCCACGGTTGAGTAAAGCCGAGCGCAATGACATCGATCGGGTGATTCGACGGTTTGCGCATTTAGAGCGGGCCAGTCACCCGGGCCAATCTGCACCTAGCGTTACCTTTGAATCCACCATCAAACGGGTGACTCAAATTATGGAAAAACAAACGCTGTGGCAATGGATTCGCCGCGGCCTGTCTGGTCCATCCAGTACGGGGCGCCTACTGAGTAGTTTAGAAGGGGTTGAACGGGGTCAGCGATTAACTCTTGTTAATGATGAGTTGCTAACGGCGGTAGACGACTTTGAATTTATTAAAGATATGCATCTCATGGCGAAGCATGATCGGAAACTTCGTCATCAAGATCCGTTATTGGGCTTAAAATCTCGATTAAACGTGAATGTGGCCACACTGCTTGCGACAGATGTGAGTGTTTTGTTGGCCGAATACGACAACGCTGCAAATCAAGCCGCCAAAAAAGCAGCCGGCCAACAACTGGCGAAGTTTCATGCTGCTGTTTTAGGTGCGATGCGGCATGCGGATGCCCAAAAGGTAGCCACCGAATTTGAAACCTTAGATAACTTTGTGGCCAAATTGCGCACCATCGTTCAGCACCATGACACCAAGAACGATGCAACTCAATCAGCCGAAGTGCGGGGCGCGGCCACGGCCTTCACCGTTGAAGATGCAATTGCCGTAATTGCCGCACGATACATGGCGCATAGCAGCCGTCGCTTAGGTACAAAAGCAGATGGCCAGTCTCACCGGTATGCGCATTTCCAGGGGATCTACTTCATGATGAAGAATCCTGTTG
>CANKTL010000025.1 GCA_947486405.1 bacterium | reverse complement strand
GGATTACCGAATATATTACAAAGCCTTTTAATATTCAGGATGTGTTGGCAGCAATTCAGAAATATATTTAGATTTTCATCCAGGCTAAGTTTTTTGAAATTTGGGATTTCAAATCCCGATAACTAAGCGTCATGTACAAGCTAGTTGCTAATCGCCAAACAGGTCACGGGCGCTGTGCTAATTTGGTTAGCGCAATGAGAGAACTTCAGCGCGCTGGCCGGATATCTAACCCCGATGTGATCGGTCGGCTCGAAATCGAGAGACTCATTCAAGGGTTCCTGTGTACTGAGCCCGGAGAAGACCTTCCCATACCTATGCTTTTTCACTCCTATTTTGAGTGTATCGAACCGGGTATTTTACCTGGCCCGTTTAGGGCAACAGCTGCCAAAATTGCGCAGCAACGCCCGGATGCTTTTGTTAAATTCACAATGATTTTATTGCAAATCGCCCGGGAGGCGGAACCCGAAATCTGTCCGCAGATGTTACGTCAGATCGGCCGCCAATGGATAATACCTGGAGCAGCTGAATTGCCTAATTCTGAACTTATCATCAGGCTATTAAAAGCGTATATGGGATCCGTAAAGGCGGGCCATCCCAATCCATTGGATCCGGCTTATTTTTCAGACTGCATCGAACCGGTTAGAGGTATCATTTCAAAATTATTGGAGAATAGGCTCGACGTTATTGACGGCGTTGTTCGGTATCTAGCATCGGATAGTGTCACTTGGCCACTGACCTTTACAGGTATTTCTGAAGCGATTCCTTTCTTCATTTGGACGGCTAAAATAATGGATCTAGAAAAAAGCGTCGCTCAATTAAATAGTCGCTGGGCACCCGCGGGAAATCAGGCGGGTATCGACGAACGCATTCGTGTCACATCTGCAGCTCATGGCGTTGCCTTAGAGACCATTTCAGCGGAATACCGTGGTGCGGCGGTCTCGCAACTCATGGTGGCCCAAGCTTTCGATCAAATGGCCCGCGTCACGCACGAAAATGCCCAGCGTCAACGAGGAGTTGCTGCAACACTACCCGCGAATGCCGAACCCGTGCTGGTACCGCGCTTAACACTATCTGAGGTAATGGCTAACCCTGAACTATTGCCGCAGATGGTTGACCAGATTACGCATATTGCCGCGCTGCGACCCGAAGAAGCTACTCAAACTTGGATTGCGTTAATGACTGCACTAATGAATGCCAATTCCGCTCTACTTGATACCCACTTAAGGGAACTAATTGAGGCTGAGGGCCTAATGTTTGATATGAATTTTATTAGAAGCGTACCACTATCAATTGTCCATACCAGAAAGAACCTCCCCAAATGGTTTGGCGTTTGGCTGTCACTCCACCTGCTACCGACCTACGCCGCTCTAAAACCGGTAGATTTGACCGTTAACCACGGTTAACACTGACCAGCCGCTCAACGTTTTACCAAAATACCCCGAATTTTTGCCCAGTGAAAACCAGCGCTCTGTTGAAACAGTTTCTGTTTTGGTTGGATCCACCACCGTGAAATTGGCCGCTTTGCCGATGGCCAATGCCGGGCTGGGCAAGCCAAAGGTTTCGCAGACGTTGGTGCTTACCAAGCGATAGGCCAGCGCCGGTGGAAACTCCCACTCTGACACTAACTTGGTGTACACCAGGGGCCAGAAACAATCCAAGCTACTCACACCAAATTCGCTGGTGCAAAAATCTTCGCGTTTGCGATCTAGCACCCAAGGACGATGGTCGGCATAGATAAAATCAATGACCCCGTCCTGTAATGCTCGGCGAATGACTGCTTGATCAGCGTCGGTCCGCAGCGGTGGCAATACCTTGTAATTCACGTCAAAGCCATCCACTTGCTGATGGGTAAACCAGCAATGTTGGATCGACACACCCACCGAAATACGCACACCTTGTTGTTTCAAATGGGCCACCAGGTCAATGGCCCGCGCCGATGAAATACCCAAGATAATCACGGCGGCTCCCGTTTCGGCGGCCCATTCCCCCACCCGGCTAATGCGGGTTACTTCTTCGGCGACCGATATCCCGGGCAATCCCAACATTGTCGCAACATCCCCTGCGTGGACAACCCCGCGCCCAACCGTGTTGGCTGCGAAGGGGTGTGCCACCAAGGGCATTTGAATCATATCTAAGTATTTATAGGCGTTTTTCAACACCGCTGCGGGCAATTGTTGACCCAAATCAGAGGCTGCAACAGTCCCTAGCGCCTTTAAACGGGCCACTTCGCTCATCTCTTCGCCAGTGTTCCCTACCATTAAGCTAACCATTGGTGACACCGAAATCGTGCCTGGGCCATCAAATTGGCGGAGAAAACCCGCCAGTTTCTCGGTGTTATCGAGTTGCGGAGACAACTCAGGCGAGGGAATCAAGCGCGTTACGCCACCGTGGGCCGCCGCGCGCGACACCGACAAAACGGTTTCATTTTCAGAGTACCCAGGTTCCCCCACCATCGTATTTACATCAGTAATACCCGGCAAAATCCACTTTCCGGCAATATTAATTTTTTCAATTTCGTCTTCTTTTTCATCGGGCACGTACCCAATACCGATTACCGCACCATTCGACACCACAATATTGGTGATGTCCAATTTCCCTGTTTGCGGATCCAGCAATTTTCCATCTAAAAAAACGGTCGTTCTCATTGCTCACCGCCCTTTGCCAATAAGAGATAAAGGACCGCCATTCGCACGGCAATTCCATTTTTTACTTGGTCCATAATCACATTCTGAGGCCCGTCCGCAACGTCGCTATCAATTTCGATGCCCCGGTTCATCGGACCCGGGTGCAGAATCACCAGATCGGGCTTGGCCATTTTAAGCTTGTCGGCCGTGAGTCCAAAAAGCAGGCGGTACTCTTGGATCGAGGGGAAAAACCCAGCGGTTTGCCGCTCATATTGCACCCGAAGCACGTTGACTGCATCGACTTCTGGCAGCACCAAGGCCGGATGAGACACCGGAATGGCCCCAAGCTTTTCAATGCCCCCGGGTAGCAGAGACTTAGGCCCTGACACATATACCGTAGCGCCGCATTTCGTGAGTGCCCAGATATTAGATCGGGCCACGCGTGAGTGGGCAATATCGCCCAAGATCAGGATTTTTTTGCCTTCGACCGTGCCCCAGCGTTCGATTAAGGTCATTAAGTCGAGAAGGCCTTGAGTGGGATGCTCGTTGTAGCCATCTCCCGCGTTGATTACAGGGATATCGAGGTGCTCGGCCACAAAGTGAGGGGCACCACTATTGGCGTGGCGAATGATAACCCCGGAAACCCCCATTGCTTGTAGATTTTTTACCGTATCAAATAATGTTTCGCCCTTTTTAACTGAGCTACTGTCTTTGGAAATTGTAATAGAAGAGGCCCCCATCGCCTTGATTGCGAGTTCAAAAGAGACGCGTGTTCGGGTGGAGGGTTCAAAGAAGAGATTCACTACAGTGCGTCCCCTGAGGGTGGGCACTTGTTTAATTGGACGATCTAAAACAGCCTTCATTGCGATGGCTTGATCGACTACAGATAATAATTCCGCTTTGGAAAAAAATCGAAGACCCAAAAGATCGGTATGCCGCCAATTCACGAACAACATCCTAACCGTCTAATTTTGGCCATTAAAAGAAGATTATAGGCTAAATTTTATATTTTTACCATTTTGTATTTTGCTCACTTTTGCTCCTGCCAAAGATTAGCAATCGCAAAACAAGGCTGAGCCTTATTTTACTCCCAGCCTCCGGCTGGCTTTTCATCCCTCGCTTTATTACGGATTGGCGGGTTAATCAGGTGTCGGGGTAAGATAGGCGTCATGGCTGGCCAACCTCTTACTGTTTCGCAAATAAATTTATACTTAAAAACGCTTGTTGAAACCGACGTTTTACTTGATGACGTTTGGATTGCAGGAGAGATAACCTCGGTGAAATCGTTTCAGATGGGTGGGCAACTCTACCTAACTTTGAGTGAGGGTGACGCTCAGCTTTCTTGCGTTGTGTACGAGAGCTTTTTTGGCAATATTAAGTGTCCGTTGGTGAATGGGGTGAAGATCCGGGCTCGCGGCAAAATTCGGTTTTATCAGAAACGTGGGACGGTTACCTTTCAGATTGCTTATGCTGAGCCCGCGGGCACAGGCGCATTGGCGGAATCATTTGAAAAGCTTAAGGCCAAGCTAACCGCCGAAGGACTATTTGATCTGGCTCGAAAGCGTCCGTTGCCGGAGTTTCCGACTCGGATCTGCGTGATATCGTCTCCGGAATCAGCTGGGTTGGTGGATTTTAAAACGGTATTGAAGTCGTTGGCCCCATCCGTTCAGGTGATCGTGATTCATGCCGTGATGCAGGGGGTGCAGTGTCGCGCCTCTGTGGTAGGGGCCTTGAAATCTGTGCCGCACGCTGAGGTGGAAATGGTGGTTATTGTACGCGGAGGTGGCAGTGCGGAAGATTTGGCCTGGTTTAATGACGAGGCCATTGTAAGGGCAATTTCGGCGGCCCGAGTACCGGTTTTAACCGCTATTGGCCACGAGGTTGATACTACCCTTTCAGACTATGCGGCTGACCACCGCGCCGCGACGCCAACGGATGCGGCAAAAATTATCGGATTTCCTTTTCAAGCGGCTATCCAAAAAATTACGAGCCTAATTGAAAAAGCCAGCCTGGCACTTAATTTCCAGCTCTCGAGTATGGAATCTCAGGTCTCAGAATTGATTTCGCATGCTCAATTGCATCTTCACCATCGGGTGAGCAGTGCCGATGAGGCCATTAAATTTCTGCTTCATCGGGCCCACCAGGCCAATCCCGCATTTCGGCTGCTCCAAGGGTATTCTATTTGCCGAAATACAAAGAGCGGAAAAATTATCAAGAGTATACAAGACGTTCGCCCCAACGATACAATCACAGCTACGGTAGCAAACGGCTCAATTTCAGCGGTTGTTACTCAAACTCAATTATGAAAATACAAGCAACCCTCAGCCAACTCGAATCCCTTGTGGCCCAAATCGAAGACCAAGATATCGATTTGGACGAGGCCGTCAAAAATTATGGGGAATCCATTAAATTGGCCCAAAAATTACTGGACGAACTCACCAAAGCCAAAACCAAAATCACCAAACTGAATCATCAGGCCGATGCGATGATTTCCTCTGAGATACAATGACGTTTCAGTCCTTCTCTTCCACTTATATTCCCCAAATTGACGCGCATTTACAAACCCTGGTGCGTCCTCAGACGACCGATGGCCGTCGGCGGTTAGAAGAGGCGATTGCCTATTCGGTTCTCGCCCCTGCTAAGCGAATTCGACCCCTGTTGGTACTGGCTGCCGCCCAAGAATACGACGCAGATACTTCAAAAGTAATGGAATTGGCCTGTTCGATAGAATTGGTTCATTGCTATACCTTGATTCACGACGATCTCCCGGCACTTGATAATGACGATTTTCGCCGCGGCCAACCTACCTGCCACAAACAATTTGATGAACCCACCGCAATTTTGGCCGGTGACACCTTGCAGAGCTACAGCTTTGAGGTTATCGCCAATCGCCTTCCCCAGCACTTTTCAGCGGAACGTTGCTTGGGTGTTATCAGCAAATTGGCCCATATTTATGGCGTAATGGGATTGGCCGGTGGTCAGACCTTAGATCTATACCCTGATTTTTCAGGGCCATTGGCCGACAAACAACAGCGCCTAATTCAAATTCACCGGCTTAAAACCGGCGCACTGTTGGCAGGATGCGTAACACTGCCAGGATATTTATTTGGCGACACCGACTCACGATTGGCGCTATGGGAGTCGTTTGGGCAAAAGCTGGGTCTGCTATTTCAAATTGTGGATGATATTTTGGACGTGACTCGGTCGCGTGAAGAGCTGGGGAAATCAGCCGCCAAAGACGTGGACCAAAACAAAATGACCTACGTGGCCTTATTTGGCCTGGATAAAGCCCGCCAACTAGCAGAAGACGAAGCCGCAGGAGCCGCCGCTGTATTGCAAGATCTGAAATGCAATTCAGACACCCTCAGCAACTTGTTAGAATTTATTTTACGCCGAGAGAAATAATGAAATTAATCACTTTTCAATCCATATTAATTGAACTCTATCCCCTCATTGCCGCTGTTACCGCAATGATAGTCGCTCAAATATTAAAATTTACCTACAACTACATGTCGCAGGGTGAAATTCGCATCCGGCAGCTGGGCCAGGCCGGCGGCATGCCCTCCTCCCACGCAGCAATGGTCACCTCCCTTGCCGCAGCGATCGGCCTCGACCAAGGGTGGACATCGCCACTGTTTTCTATCTGCGTGGTCTTCGCCATGATCGTCCTTTATGACGCTGCCGGTGTGCGGGCTGCGGCAGGGAAGCAAGCCGCGGTGTTGAACCAAATGATGGAAGATCTGTTTGAACACGGCAAATTTCAGACTGAAAAACTCACCGAACTTCTGGGGCATTCTCCGTTAGAAGTAATTGTGGGTGCATGTTTAGGCGTGGGGATTGCGTTTACGCTGTACTACTAAGGTTGGACAAGGTTAAAAGTAACATAAATTTCCAAATTATTTTTGACAAAACCCTAACTTTAAGCGATCCTTTTAGCTCGAATGTCGAAATTATTAGACAAACTTAATCTTCCTGGCGATTTGCATTCGTTATCCATCACAGAGTTGGAAACGTTAGCCGCTGAAATTCGCGAGATGTTGATTGAGATTGGGGACCGTTGCGGCGGTCACTTGGCCTCTAATTTAGGCGTTGTTGAAGTAACGCTTGCAATGCACGCGTTATTTGATAGCCCCACTGACAAATTCTTGTGGGACACCTCTCACCAAACTTATGTTCATAAAATTCTTACCGGTCGCAAAGATCGGATGTTTACGATTCGTCAATATAAAGGCCTTTCGGGATTCGCAAAAATCGAAGAAAGCGAACACGATACCTTTGGCGCCGGTCACGCAGCCACGTCACTTTCAGTGGCACTGGGAATTGCCCAAGGCCGCGATATTAAAAAAGAAAAATACAGTGTCATCGCAGTAGCGGGAGATGCCGCTTTTTCGTGCGGAATGACCTTTGAAGCATTGAATAATTTCAAAGAATTGAAGAGTAATTTCATCTGCATTTTAAATGACAACGATATGTCCATTTCAGCCCCCATTGGTCATATGGCTGAATATATGACCAAGCTTCGGTCCAGTCAGACTTATGACTCGGCCAAGGCCAAATTTGAGCGCATTTTCTCTAAAATTCCCCGCATCGGCACACCGCTGGTGAAAGGTATTGAACTCACGATTGAGCGGATGCGCGATATTGCCATCAATGAAAGCTTCGGCGTTATTTTTGAAGAATTCGGATTTAAATATTTAGGTCCGATTGATGGGCATAATTTGGTTCAGCTGATGGGCGCTTTGCGATATGCCAAAGATTTTCCGGGGCCGATTATGCTCCATGTTCATACCACCAAAGGTAAGGGGCACGAGTTAGCGGAGAAAAACCCAACTAAATATCACGGTGTCGCCCCGAAAAAGAAATCGTTGGAAGTGGGCGTTGTTGCCCCTAAATCAGAAGTGCCTCCCGCCATTACCTACACCCAAATTTTTGGGGACGAGTGTATTCGATTGGCCAAGAAATATTCAGACGTCGTCGTTATTACACCCGCGATGCAAACGGGTAGTGGCCTGGTGGAATATTCCGATATGTTTCCAGACCGCTATTTTGATGTGGGTATCGCTGAGGAACATGCTGTTACATTTTCTGCTGGCTTGGCCCGTGCAGGGTTGCGCCCCATCCTCGCCATTTACTCCACGTTTCTGCAACGCGGCTTTGACCAAGTAATCCATGATGTCTGTTTGCAAGACCAAAGCGTTGTGTTTGCAATGGACCGTGCGGGTGTAGTGGGTGAAGATGGCCCTACCCACCACGGTGTATTTGATATTGCCTATTTATTACCCATTCCGAACCTTAACATTTTGGCACCAAAAGACGGTACAGAACTGCGAGAAATGCTGGAATTGGGTGTACAAAGCGACGTTTCAACTGCGATTCGCTATCCCAAGGGATCACCCACTGAACGCCATCAAGACCGCCCCAAACCATGCGAAATTGGCAAGGCCGAAGTGTTATATGAAAGCGGATCAGGGACTCACTTTGATGTACTGATGATTGGCGTGGGATCGATGGTATGGCCATCTGTTGATGTAGCTGAGCAATTGCTTGAACAAGGCGTTAGCGCGGCCGTTATTAATTTACGGTCGATTAAGCCATTGGACACCGAAACGCTTACGCGATTCATTAACCGCTCTAAAAAAGTGTATGTGTTGGAAGAAGGCACTGAAATTGGCGGTGCGTTTTCTCACATTTTACAGTCAATCTGCAGTGAAAAACCCCGCTCTGATTTTGAACAATTTGCCTTCCCCGATGAATTTATCGAACATGGCAAAGTGGAGCAATTGAAAGAACAATACGGTCTAACTGCACCTCAAATCTTCAGCAAGATTATGTCTGCAGTATCGACCACCGTTTCTTACTAATTTTAGTGCGGCAATACCGACTAGATGGCGCTAGACTGGTGATCAACCATTTCTTGAATCTGACGTCTGACCTGTTCTTTAAGTGGTTCTAAGGCATCTTCTGAGCTCGCCAGTGGCAAAACCGGGGCACCGACACTAATTTTTATATCGCCGTGATGAATCATGAGGCTGTTTCTCTTTAAGATGTGGTCGGTACCCGTAATGGCGCAGGGCACAATCGGAACAGCCGCCGCGATGGCCATATTGAAAAAGCCGTTCTTAAACGCGCTCATTTCACCCGTATGCGAGCGAGATCCTTCTGGAAACACAAACAACGGACGTCCACCCTCAAGCGTGGATTGAATCTTATTCATTTGTGTTCGCAACAATTTTCCGCCCGTGCGACGGATGAAAAAATGCTTCGCTAGTATCATATCCCACCCCAAAATCGGCACCCGGGCCAATTCTTCTTTACCCACAAAGGCAAAATCCACAGGAACAGCCGCGAGGATCGTTAAAATATCCAATAAACTTAAATGATTTGCCATCAAGATAAAGGAACCTGACTTTGGCAGATTTTCGAGACCGCTGATGCTAAGCCGCACGCCGTGCATGCGATATATCAATTTAATAAAAGGACGGGTGATCGCCATATGGGCGGCATACGGTTTTGGGAACAGCCACATCACGCTGGATGCAACTATGAAATGAGTAAGAAATAAGACGAGAAAAACCGACCAAGAATAGAGAGAGAAAAATATTTTTTTGATCATGAGCTGAACAGCTATGATAGCAGGAAGGTATGGCGAGATTCTATAGCCACTTAAGGATCCGAATCTCGGGAGTGTCGTCATTTATCGTGGTCCACATTTCCCTATCTTTTTGATCGGGAGCTGAACGGATATAATGTTAGGATGTTGCGGCGAGATATGAATCCGCCCACATTGGCCAAATTACTTTAACCAAAGGGATACTTATGACTCAACTGATGATGACCACCTCCGGAACGCGCGGCGTAATCGGGGATACAATGACCCCTCAAGTCACTACAAAAATCGCGCAGGCCTTCGGCAGTTACATCGGCAAAGGACCCGTGGTTGTGGGTGGTGATACACGCGTCTCTTACGCCATGCTTAAAGGGGCGGTTATCGCTGGGTTAATCAGCGTGGGCACCGATGTTATTGATATCGGCCAGTGCTTAACCCCTACGGTTCAGCAAATGATTCGAAAATTTAATGCCAAGGGTGGCATCGTCATTACGGCATCGCATAACCCGATTCAATGGAACGGCATCAAACTGATGAACAACACCGGCTCGTTTATGGTGCAGTCTGAGTTCGAAGTATTTTTGAAACTCTATGAAACCGAAAATCTACCCATTAAACCGTGGCCGGACTTGGGCGTGGTGACCCATTATCCAAATGCGGTGCGCGATCATGTGGAGTTGGTTTTAAACGCCATTGATATTTCACCGATTAAGAACGCGAATTTAAATGTATTAGTAGACCCTAACAATGGTGCCGGCGCTCTGGCCAATCAATTGCTACTAGATAAACTAGGCGTCAAATATACGATTTTGAATGGTACACCGGATGGCCGATTTAGCCACGATCCAGAACCCTTGGTAAAAAACCTCACTCAAACGCTAGACGTCGCCAAAAGTGGCCAATTTGATATTGGGTTTATCCAAGACGCAGATGCGGATCGCCTCGTTATTTTAGACGAGACGGGCCATTTCATTGGGGAAGACTATTCTCTTGCTTTCTGTATTGATCGCATCTTACAGGACGAAAAAGGAAGCGATCAGATTATTGTGGTGAACCTGTCGACCTCTCAAGTGGTGAAAGATGTGGCAGAACGGCACGGGGCCAGCTTAATTCAAACCAAAATAGGCGAAACCAACGTTACCGAGGGCATTAAAGCGCATCAAGCGGTAGCGGGCGGCGAAGGCAACGGCGGCGTGATTTATCCGAAAGTAGGTTGGGGACGCGATAGCCTTGTTGGTATTGCCTTGGCCCTTCGCCATTTGGCGGTTACCAAGCAGAAAGTATCCGAAATTGTGGCCACTTATCCCAAATATGTGATGCTTCGCGAAAAGTTTAATGTCGATAGTCGAGATGAAATCAACCAATTTTTGGACAAGGTCAAAGCGCACTATGCGGCGCTACCTCAGGATCATCAAGATGGTGTAAAAATTAGTTTCCCAGACGGGTGGATTCATGTTCGGCCATCGAATACCGAACCGATCGTACGGATTTTTGTTGAAGCCCCTTCAGATTCTGAGGCCAATAAGCGATTAAAGACGGTTCAGTTGCTTTAGGCCTCATGAAATTTTTACGCTAGACGATCCGAAACACCCTCTGGCATCTGAATCACAACGGCGTTGCGTTATATTTCAACTTGCCGCGCCCACTTATTTGACCCGATAAACGTTTATACTCAGCAATTCAAGGGTATATCGTAGAGAAATGAAGTACTTTAGCGTAGTCTTACTCTTGATTTTTTCGGGGTTGTTCGGCCATTCACAAGCCGTTCACGCCGACCCGCCTATCGTATGGACGGGTAATCAAACTTTTTCATATCTTGAAAACAATGAGACTATAAATTTCACAATTTCGATGGGGGTTGAAACTGTCGCCCGAGATAAAATGTTGCCTGAGGACTTTATTTTTAACTACGATCGCTATCGGGTTGAAACGGCATCTTTTATATTTGAAGGTGATCCCGTTGACATGAAAAAATTTGCGATTACTTCCCACCTATTCCTCAATCTCGAATTCCAAATTCCAGGTATGTCCCATGTAGTTCAACGCGGATCGGATTCTCAATCCAACCCATTTTCGTATGTTGTTTATGACGGGGCCCAATCCCCGCCGGTCAAAATTGAAAGCGGACCTTCCAACTACACGGTTCCGAGACGTACCGACACATACGGCATTTTGAATATGTTGGTTCCAAGATACCGATTTAACAATACTGACCATTGGTCATCGGGATACTTGGCCTCCGGCCAAGGTGTACGCGGAGCAGTTGCAGGACCTGGTCAATGGAGCCGTGCGATGAGCAATTATCCGGCATCTGCTATTTCGCAAGGCAACTATCCGCGACTACCTTACCACCTGTATTACAAGGTGCGTTTTGAGCGGGATCAATCAAAAGTATATTCGCTGCGTGGCATTCGCCCGGCGGGATCGTTGTCATTCGATAATTTTTTTAATGTGGCATTTGTTTTGGCCCGAATTGAAATCGCCAGTGGGACTAAGCCCTCTCATTCTAATTTAATTCCTAAAGATCCCGTTACTCAGGGGCTACCAGGCTATGCCCCATCGGATGCCTTTGAATTATCGAAACGAGACGTATCATTTCTTGGATTTCCTATTGGGAGACTGTTTTATCTAAAATGGGAAAAACCGATTGACGTCACCTTGCGACCCGACCAATATTTGATCGTCCGATTTATGCATTACAACGAAAACCACGATGGCTGGTATGACACGTTTGCCCTCGCCGACGAGGTGTGTATCATAAATCCAGTCTCAGGGCCTGAAATGCCTATGTTTGACGACCCCGCTAACGGGAATGGTATCGCCGCGCTGATATCCTCTCTCAGCTATTATTTTTCAATGCGCCTTATGACCGCCCAGGCCGAAAGATAAGTCGGCGGCTAGTCCAAAACTCAGGATAACTAGTCTTGACCGATTACAAGACGATTGCGTCGGCTTCGATTTCTACTAAGATTTCAGGCGCAATCAGTTTACTGACCTCAACCATCGCGGTAGCAGGACGGATGTCGCCGAAGGCTTCACCGTGGGCCTTGCCGACTTGTTCCCATTGGGTGATATCGGTCATATAGATGCGGGTACGGACCACGTCGCTGAGTTTGGCGCCGGCTTGCTCAAGAGCGGATTCAATGTTTTTTAAAATCTGCTGGGTTTGAAGATATGGATCGCCTTCGCCTACAAATTCGCCATTGAGGCCAGAAGCCGTGGTGCCTGAAACGGCAACTTGATTACCCACACGCACGGCCCGCGAATATCCAATAACGGGTTCCCATTTTGAGCCAGTGCTAATGTTGGTTCGGTTTGTGTTGGTAGATGTGCTCATCAAATCACTGCCAATGTGTTTTCTTTGTCGAACAAATGCATTCTGCGCAAATCCATCGCCACTTCAATTTTTTCAGAGGTGGCTGGGGTAATATGTGGGTCTACTTTGGATACAAAGCGATCTTTTCCGGCTTTCAAGTGGATGTAATTTTCAGACCCTAAAATCTCGCTAAATTCCACTTCCGCTTTCAAGAAGTTAAAGTCTTTTTTGAGGTACATAGCGGATTGTTTGTCTAAAACGTCTTCTGGACGAATGCCCAACACCCATTCTTTATCAGGAAGGGCTTCAAATTCAGTGTATAAGTTATCTGGCAGCCAAACTTTAATGGAATCAGTGACAAAGACAAATTTGCCTTCTTCTTTTTTAATGTAGCCGTGTAAAAAATTCATCGCCGGTGAACCAATGAAGCCAGCCACGAACATATTGGCAGGCCGGTCATAGACTTCTAAAGGTTTTTCAACTTGCTGAATATGACCATCTTTCATAATGGTTATACGAGTGCCTAACGTCATTGCTTCTACTTGGTCGTGGGTGACATACACGATAGTGGTTTTAAGGCGTTCATATAGTTTTTTAAGTTCGCCCCGCATTTGAACGCGCAGTTTGGCATCCAGGTTAGAGAGCGGTTCGTCCATTAAAAACACTGCCGGGTCGCGAACAATCGCACGGCCCAGGGCCACCCGTTGGCGTTGACCACCAGAAAGCTGACGCGGTTTTCGTTTAAGTAAATCTTGAAGACCCAAAATTTCACTCGCCATATCCACGCGAGATTTGATTTCGGCTTTGGACACTTTTTGCAGTTTAAGCGCAAAGCCCATGTTATCGAATACCGACAAATGCGGATAAAGCGCGTAGCTTTGAAACACCATCGCGATGTTGCGGTCTTTGGGTAGCACGTTGGTGACGTCTTGGTCGCCAATTAGCACTTCGCCGCCATCGGCATCTTCTAAGCCGGCAATAATACGAAGGGTCGTGGTTTTGCCGCAGCCCGATGGCCCAACAAGTACCATAAATTCTTGGTCTTTAATCTCAAGGTCGATACCCTTTAAGATTTCATTTTCATCAAAGTACTTTACGACATTTTTAAGGGTAACGCCGGCCATTAAACTGAATCTCCTGTAATTTTTTCATTAAGCGACGCCATTTCTATTGCCGCTTTCATTGCCATACGACCCACGCATCGCTCGGTGCCCGCTCGGGCCTCGGCTTGCGCATAGGTATTGGCGGTTATAATACCGAATCCGAACGGAACGGTAAACTCGCGAACAAGGTCCATGCATCCCCGCACGCATTCATTTACTACAACGTCATAGTGAGTGGTTTCTCCGCGAATCACGCAACCCAGGGCCACAAAGCAGCGAAAACCGCCTTTTTGAATCAGCAATTTCAGCGCAAATGGGACTTCTAATCCGCCCGGCACCCGCACAATCTCAACGTTATCAGGGTTCCCGCCGGCTGCCTTAATTTGAAGCAGGGCTGAGGTAAGTAGAAGGTCCACGATTTGGGGCTCAAAATTGGCCACTACAAGCCCAACCCGATCAGCGGGTTGTAAGCGAATATCGCCTTTACTTGTCATTGAGCATGTGCCCCATTTTATCCACTTTAGTTTGTAAATAGCCTTCGTTGTGGTGATTAGCCGCCACTATGATAGGCACCCGGGAATTAATTTTCAGTCCATAGCCCTCAAGGCCAATGATTTTTTTCGGATTGTTGGTCATTAAATCAAGGGACTTTATTTTGAGATCAAGTAAAATCTGGGCACCAACGCCATAATCGCGAAGGTCGGCCTCAAAGCCCAAGAGCAAATTGGCTTCGACCGTATCGTGCCCTTGGTCTTGCAACTTGTAGGCTCTGATTTTGTTGCCGATGCCGATTCCCCTGCCCTCTTGACGCATGTATAGAATGGCCCCGCAGCCTTTTTCCGCGATCATTTTCATCGCCCCTGTGAGCTGGCTGCCGCAATCGCAGCGGCGCGAGGTGAAGACATCGCCGGTGAGGCATTCGCTATGTACGCGCACCAAAACGGAGTCCGGTTCGGTAACATCGCCCATGGTGAGTGCAATGTGATCGGTGTTGTTAATAATGTC
>CANKTL010000024.1 GCA_947486405.1 bacterium | reverse complement strand
TTTTTATTATTGGCTTTCAATTTGCCAAATACACAATCTCCAAAAAAGCCCAAAATTCACAAGTTGCTGTCAAAGAAGCGACTCAAATTGATACGCGAGAAGAAATTGACAGCGAAATCGCCAAAATTGAGGCTCAAAACGATGTGTTAAGCACCGATTTGGCATCATCTGCGACCGAATCAGTTTCAATGGATGGTATTCCCACCGTGACACCGGAACCCACCCCTGTCTTCACCCCTAAACCAGCCCCTAAACCTGTGGCACCGGCACCTAAGCGCGTTGCTGTAGTTCAACCCGTTGTTCAACCGGCGGCCGTTGCACCAGCCCCTGTGGCCGCACCTGCCGCTCCCGTTGTATCGGGTAGCCGAGATTTCAAGGTTATCGCCGGATCATATTCGACCCGCGAAAACGCCCAAGCACAGGCCATTGAATTGGCCAAAGCGCGGATCCCTTCCTTTATTTGGACGGGCGAGTCAGGTGGTCGCCCCATTTATCGTGTCCAAGTTGGGGCCTATCCGTCTCAACGACAAGCAGAAGCTTCGGTAGCTGAACTGTCCCGTCAGGGAATTTCGACCGTCGTGGTTAAAAAGTAGCAGTTACGGAGTATTATCTTGGGTTTTTTTTCAAAATTAATGAATCGCTTTTCGAAGGACATGGGCATCGACCTTGGTACTGCCAATACGGTCGTGTTTGTGCGCCATGAGGGAATCGTCCTGCGCGAGCCAAGCGTGGTTGCATTGGATGCCAAAAGCCGCCGGGTAATGGCGGTCGGTGAAATGGCCCGTAACATGGTGGGCCGAACACCGGGCAACATTATCGCGGTGCGTCCAATGCGCGACGGCGTCATCGCTGACTTTGAAATCACCGAAATGATGATTCGCACTTTTATTGAGAAAGTGGCCAAACGAAATAGTTTGATTCGCCCGCGAGTATTAATTGGCGTCCCTTGGGGCATTACGGCTGTGGAACGCCGCGCCGTTATTGATGCCGCTAAGCAAGCCGGTGCCAAGCAAGCATTTTTGATTGAAGAACCCATGGCTGCAGCAATCGGTGCCAAAATCCCAGTCTCAGAGCCCTCCGGCCATATGATCGTGGATATTGGCGGCGGCACCACAGAAGTAGCCGTAATTTCGTTGGGTGGCATCGTGGTGTGTAAATCCATTCGCGTCGCAGGCGATGAAATGGATGAAGCCATTATGACCCACTGCCGCAAGAACTATAATTTGTTAATCGGTGAGCGAATGGCTGAGAAAATTAAGATCGAAATTGGCTCCGCGTTTCCGATGGAAGAAGAAAAGGAAATGGAAATCAAAGGCCGCGACCTTTTAACCGGGTTGCCTCGGAATTTCACCCTCTCCTCTTCTGAAGTTCGGGATGCATTGTCTGAACCTATTAGTACTATTATTGATACGCTTCGCATCACGCTTGAGCAAACTCCACCTGAACTCTCTGCCGATATTATGGAAAAAGGCATCGTCTTAGCCGGCGGTGGATCGTTATTGTTTGGGATGGATCAACTGCTCAGCCACGAAACTAACCTTAAGGTAACCCGCGCGGAAGATCCTCTTTCTTGCGTGGCCTTGGGAACTGGCATGGTTCTTGAAGAAATGGACACCTTAAAAGAGCTTATAAATAGCAATACCATCTCGTTTTAAATTCGGTGAAAAAGCTTTTCTAACTCTTTTTTCCCGAGCCGAATCGCAAGTGGTCGCCCGTGAGGGCAAGTATACGACGATGGCGATTCGATAAAATCGGCAATCAATGCGCGGATTTCGGGTTGCGTCAGCTTTTTACCCGCTTTAATCGCGGCCTTACACGCCATCATTTGAAGTTTGTCTTTTTGGTCGGGGCGGTCTAACTCGGCCTGCGGTCCTAACTCAGTGATTTTGGTTAGGCAATCGATGACAAAGTCTTTTAGGCGAATGCCGACGAAGTTAACGGGTAGTTGGCGGATCAAGAATTGTCTTGGACCAAATTCTTCAAAATTTAGGCTGAATTGTTTGAATATTAGGCGATTAGCGATAAAAGTTGCGGCTTCAGATTCTGACAATTCGATGATGTCAGGGATTAGCAACTCTTGAAGAAAAGTGTTTTCGGCATGCGTGTCTTTGATGCGCTCGTATAGGATACGCTCGTGGACGGCGTGTTGATCGAGTAGCCACAGGCCATCTTCGGCGGGGATGCCGATGTAGGTGTCGAAGACTTGGAAATAGGTGGGTAATGGGGCGGGTGGTTGAGCTGTTCCCATGGACCCGACTGGGACGGGTGACACTGAGTTTGAATCATTCATCGACGGTATTCCGATGTTCGAAATCGGGGCCGAATTTAGGGGCATGATTCGCTCTGAGGGGGTCATTAAAAAGGGTTGAATGTCGCCAGCCGCAAATGAGTCAGCAATGCCATTGTCAGAGACCAGGCCCAGGCCGGCCAAACTGGCGTTTTGCTTTAGCGTGCGCCGAAACGCGCTTCTTAGTGCATCAAATACCTGGCCGCTGTGCAAAAATTTGATGTCGGTTTTTTGGGGATGAATGTTCACATCAATGGTGGCGGGGTCCATGGTAAGATTCAAAATTACTAGAGGGTGGCGTCGCGCCGGAATCATGTCTTGGAAGGCATCGGTGACCACGCGTTGAATCATTGAATTGCGAATGACGCGGGAGTTTACACTAATTAGCTGGCGGGTGCGATTGGCGAAGGTTAGCGTGGGAGTTGAAATCACACCTGTTACGGACATTACAGCGTCTGAGTGCGAAATCGGGATTAGGTGATCGGCTAGGTCAGAGCCGAAATGGTAAGTGATGAGGTCTTCGGGGGTAGAAATGCCACCGGTGTTAATAATTTCTTTGTCGTGATGGCGCAGTGAGAAATGAATCTCAGGGTAGGCCAGGGAATATTGCCGCACGAGCTCTGAGATGTGACCCAGTTCCGAGGTATCGGATTTTAGATATTGGCGACGCACCGGAATATCGGCAAATAAATTTCGAACTGTTATTGTCGTGCCCTGGGGACATGCACAGGGGCGAATTTCGCTGATATTGGTACTGTCGGCGGAAATTTCATAGCCCGGGTGATCCGCAGTTTTGGATCGAATACGCAGCGATGCCACGTGGCAAATACTTGCCAGGGCCTCACCGCGAAAGCCCATGCTGTGTGATAGATAAATATCGTCTAACGATTGAATTTTAGAGGTGGCATGACGCACTGGTGCCATCGATAGGTCGCTGGGACCAATACCTTGTCCGTTATCGGCTATTTCAATGACTTTTTTGCCGCCCTCTTCGCAATAGATATCAATTTTGGTGGCCCCCGCATCAAGGCTGTTGTCTAACAATTCCTTCACCACCGAAGCTGGTCGTTCAATGACTTCCCCTGCAGCGATTTGGCTTATTGTTGTGTCGTTTAGCAAGCGGATGGGCATGGAAGTACTGTAACACAGCATAAAATGTGATCCCAGAGTGCTAGTCACGGTAGCACTCCATCCGCTTGTCCAGATTGAAAACCCTTTTAATACGTGTTAATAATTTAGTTTATACGTATAACTTACTTTTCTGAATTTAGGAGGCCTCCAGAATGCAAAAAAAATTAACGCTTAGCTTAGATGAAGCTGCTATATTAAAAGGCAAGCAATTTGCCAAATTTAATGACACGAGTCTTTCGGAAATGTTTGAGCGCTATTTGCTGGCACTTCAGCCAGTAAAAAAGGAATGGCATCCAGACGTACTTCGACTTAAAGGTGCATTAAAAGGATCCAAAGTAACGAATGTCAAAGAAGCTGTCGAACGGCAATTGAAGAAAAAATATTTGTGAAGCGTTTATTTATCGATTCCGATATCTTATTAGATGTATTGTTAGATCGCCCCCCTCATTTTGATCCGGCGGCGGCCCTATTAAATGCAGGTTTTAGTAAAAGTATTCAGCTGTACACTTCCGGACTGGTTGTTTCTCATATGATCTATTTTCTAAAAGACGTCCACAAATATAATCAGGTCAAAGGCCTTCTAAATTCGCTCCTCAATGGCATAAATATTTGCACCATTGATCACTCAGTTATCGAAGCTGCCCTCTTTTCCAACTGGAAAGAGCTCGAAGATGCTATTCAATATTTCGCTGCCATCCAGGCAAAAGTAGACGCCATAATCACCCGAAATAAAAAAGACTATAAACTCAGCCGAATTCCGGTTTATACCGCTGCTGAGTGGGGAAGTCTGACATAGTTATTTAGATTCCAGCCTTCGCTGGAATGACATGAGCGTTTTGCCGAAATGACAAATTTTAAGCCGGTGTTCCTACTTGGCCTAGGATTCCGAGCTGTACCATCCGATCGGTAATATAATCACGGTGACGGCCCTCGTATTGGGCTACCGCTTGGGGGCCGCCGGAGAGTTGCAGGGTGTGGCGGATGATGTCGCGTTCGCGGACTTCTAAGAGATCTGCAATTTTGGCGTAGGTATCGGGTGAGAAAGATTTGATGTAGCGAAACATGTAATTCCAGAAGATCGCCTGGAATTCGTAGGTTTCAGGGTGAACGAAGCCGTCATTTTTCTTGAACTGATCCATTAAGATTTGGCGGGCTTTTTTATAGTCGTATTCTCGACCTGAGATAGTCATGGTGGCAGTTTCTATCCAATTTCGCACAATTTCCATGTCGGTTTCGATCATCTGGATATATTGCCCATACATAGTGGTATGGGTTGCTGGCACATTTTTATCGAATTCGATATCCCCTTCTAATTTCTCGAAATCGATGGACAGGTCATCATTCACATATCGCAACAATATCAATGCCATTAAGTCTGTATACAGATACATATAGGTATCATCAGTGTCATAAAACCAGGTGTCTGAAAAATAGATATAGAACATTCGTTCCGCTCTAGCGCGATCTTTTTTGGCAATTTGGCACATGTTGTACATTGGACCCCAAATTTCGCCATGTTTGCTGACAAAATCAGCTAAGAATTCTAGGAGTTGTGTATAAATATTTTCGTCGTATACGCGACTGGCCTCACCTAAGGTACCCCCTTCAACCGATAAAATATCGTGTTGAACGGCACCATGACCCAATTCATGCTGCAAAATTGTCTCGCCCATATCTTTTACAAATTGATCTTGCACGGCTTCAATGGTTTCTACGCTAGTAGCACCATATAAGCCGGTGGCGTGGCGCTTGATGCCATCTGAAATATTCATCATAAGGTTGTGACGCATGTAGCTAAGTTCATAGTCACGGTAACGGAAAAGCTGACGCCATTTTTGGTCAAAAATCACCCGCAGTGATTCCATCCGAACATATATTTGACGATGGCCAATGACGGCTGCCATTGCAACTATATTGTTAGGTGTGCGCATGAATTCTTTTTCAAGCGTTATGATGTCATAGCCACCTCTGTGAACTAATTTACCAGACCCTAAAATAAATTGGAGATTTTTTCCGTGAAGTCCGCCTTGCAAAAACCAATTCACGCCGCAAAATTGCATCATTTTAGTGATTTCTTCGGTTTGAACGGACAAGTATTTCCGACCGAAGAATTCGAATTTAAATGATCGAATAGCCAAAGAAACATCTTCAACTGACAGCTGAGAAATTCCTAAATTTTCGTAGGCCTCGTTCAATTTTTTTGAATATTCAATCGTATCTTCGTAGGTAATAGGCGCTTCAGGGGGCTTTTTAAGTAATAATCGGGTAAAAGTGGTTCGGCATTGAGATTCACCCGCTTCTTGCCAATCATTCGATTTTTCCATGTAGCAATAGGTTAAAAATGAGTAATAGGTTACCTGCTGAGAAATTAATTTCTTTAGCCTCGCAACCAGTATATCTAGCTCAGCAGGCTCAACCACTTTTTTTTGAGCGGCCAAATAAGATTTGAATGTTTTATATGTATTAACTACGGATCGGTCCGTAATAATATCGACCACTTCTGACCGAAGCTTTTGGTTATCAAAAAGAGTGAAATTGGGTTTCATCGATATCATTTACTTTCTAAAAAAGGCAGGCTTTAATTTCTATTCTAACTTAGCATTTGAATTGTTTAAATAAATTTAACCACTTATAAAAATAAAAACCCCAGTTTCAAACAAGAAACCAGGGTTTATTATCTACCGACTATTAATCGATTATGCGGAAAGTGGTGCCAAAGCAGCTGATGCAACGGCTGATGTTAAGTCGATATGACCCGCCTCAGCATCAAAAGCGTGAACAAAAGTATTTTCTTCAGCAGCATTATTGATATGAATCGCTACTTCGTGACCTGCACCGTCTGTCAGAATGTGGGTTGGTGCTTCAGCAGCCGGTAAATCTGCTAACGCTGGTGTTGCACCAGCAGCTGCCGCTCCAGATGCCGGTACTTTTTTTGCGCCATCCGTTGCTGGGTTATAAACTCGAGCATTTACGCCTTTTGCTGTTAGATTACCTAAATTTTGCATAACTTTCTCCTTCCAAATTTTAAAAACTTATTGTTTTCTTCTTACACTTACTTATCGATCCGGGTTTTTTAAAATTTCACTAATTTTGCAATCTTAAAAATTTTGGTTTTGATAAGTTATATTTAACGCTTCGATAATCCTAATGGGCGTACTTCCTTAGTTTTACCCATCACCTTCTTTCTTTAAACATTAAAATTACATTAAACAATTTAACCGACCTGGCTGGATTTGGCAACCGATCGGAACGGAGTATATCGCAGGGGTTTTACTTTACCTATATAAATGCGGTGGTTACAATGAATCCTTACAATTATGTCAATTCAATCTCAGTTAGATCAGATGGTGTCTGAAGCGTCTCCGCTTATTGCTGGCTGTGCGTCTTTGGTGGAGTTGGAGGATATTCGACTTCAGTTTTTAGGTAAAAAGGGCGCGTTGACCGAGATTTTGAAGGGGTTGGCAACAATTGATGCGGCGGAACGCCCTGCTATCGGAATGGCGGCTAACCAAGCCAAAACCGCGCTTTCAACCTTGTTAGATGATAAAAAATCGGAATTAGAAACAGCTTCTCTGGCTGCTGAAATGGTAAAAAATGCCATTGATGTGACGTTGCCTGGTGTGGGAACGCCGCTGGGACATCGGCATCCGATTTCGCAAACAATTGATGAAATTAGCCAGATTTTGGGGCGATTGGGCTTTGCTGTGGAAGAAGGCCCCGAGATTGAATCGGATTACTATAACTTTGAAGCGTTGAATATTCCGGATGATCATCCGGCGCGCGATTCGCACGATACCTTTTATATGATGAGTGGGCATGTACTGCGGACGCATACGTCGCCGGTGCAGGTGCATGTGATGGAGCGCGAAAAGCCACCGATACGGATTATTGTGCCAGGGCGGGTGTATCGCCGGGATGCGGATGCCAGCCATTCGCCGGCTTTTCATCAGATTGAAGGCTTATTGGTGGATGAGAAAGTGACCTTTGCGGAATTAAAAGGGACGTTGGACTATTTTTTAAAAGCCTTGTTTGGGGCAAAGCAGTCTGTGCGCTTTCGTCCGAGTTATTTTCCGTTTACTGAGCCCTCTTGTGAGGTGGATGTGGCGTGTGTGCTGTGCCAGGCCAAGGGCTGTGCGGTATGTAAGCATACAGGGTGGCTGGAAATTTTGGGCGCCGGGATGGTAAATCGAAATGTTTTTCGCAAGGTGGGCTATGACCCGGATCAAGTGACTGGCTTTGCCTTTGGCGTTGGGGTTGAGCGCATTGCAATGTTGAAATTGGGAATCCCGAGCATTAAGTTACTGACGGATAATGACCTGCGCTTTTTAAAGCAGTTTTAGGACCGATATGAAAGTTTCGTTTAATTGGTTAAAAGAATTAGTGAATGTGCCGGTCGGGCCTGCGGAATTGGCAGAGCGATTAAGCACGTCTGGAACTGAGGTTGAAAGTGTTCAGCCTGTTGGCCAAGACATTACCGGCGTTGTTACGGCTCGGATTGAGTCGATTGAGCGGCATCCGGACGCAGATCGCTTGGTGGTTACCCAGATATTTGATGGGACTGATACCCACCAAGTCGTGACCGGGGCCACCAACGTGTTTGTGGGTGCGATTGTGCCGTTGAGTAAAGTCGGCGCATCGTTGGCCGGTGGATTTAAGATTAAAGAGTCTAAATTGCGGGGCGTGCCCTCTAATGGGATGCTGTGTTCGGAAACCGAAGTGGGCGTGGCAGCTGAGTCGAATGGGATTTGGATTTTGCCACCCGATACGCCCCTTGGACTGAATTTTTCAGAATATGCGCAACTGAGCGATACGATATTGGAAATTGGGATTTTGCCGAATCGCGGTGATTGCCAAAGTATGATTGGGGTGGCCCGGGAAGTGGCGGCGATTTTTAAGCTGCCGTTGAAGATGCCGGACATTAAATTCAGCGACTCCAATTCAAAAAGTGAGTGGACCATTCGCTGTGAAGAGCCTGAATTTTGCCCAAAATATACCGGGCGTGGGATGACCAATGTAAAAGTGGGTCCTAGCCCAATTTGGATGCAACGCCGGTTACAGTCTGGTGGCGTGCGTCCGATTAATAACATGGTGGATATTTCCAATTATGTGATGTTGGAGTGCGGGCAGCCGATGCATATATTTGATGCGTCGTTTTTTGAAGCTAAAACCGTGGGAATTCGCTTCGCAACCGAGGGCGAAAAAATGGTGACGCTGGATGGCGTTGAGCGTCGTTTACCCGCCGGTACTGGGGTTATAACGGACGGTACCAAAGCCGTGGCCATTGCCGGAGTCATGGGAGGTGAGACCTCGGGTGTTTCGGATAAAACGACTGCGGTATTGATTGAAGCGGCGTATTTTCACCCGTCCAAAATTCGCAGCGCGATGCGACAAACGACGTTGCGTAGCGAAAGCTCGGTTCGCTTTGAAAAAGGGATTGATTTTAAGGCCATTGAATGGGCCTCGGATCGGGCGGCGGGCTTGGTTGAAGCGTTGGGTGGGGGTCAGGTTACTGGCGCTCGGGTAGCGTTTGTGAATGAACAGCATTCGGCAGCACAGGCAAAAAAGATTGCATTTAGCGCGGCTCAGATTAATGGGTTGTTGGGCAGTGAGTTTTCAGAGGCTCAAATTGCTGATGCGTTAAAACTACTTGGTTTTTCGGTTGAGAACGGCCACGCTATTGTGCCGACTTGGCGATTATTAGATATTCAAGAATGGCCGGATTTGGCTGAAGAAGTGGCGCGGATCGTGGGATTGGACCAGATCGTAACCCGCTTGCCATTGCCTAATGGATTGATGCCGGAACCCTCGCCGGTGCGCAAACTGCAGACTCAGCTGAGCAAACGGCTTGTGACAGCTGGCTTTTGCGAAATTCGTTCATTGCCGATGATTTCCCCCGAAGACGCGGCACGTTGTGGCCAAACACCGGGTGCTGAAACGACCATGCAAAATGCCTTTGCACCGGAAGAATCGATTATGGCGGCGAGCCATTTACCACGGCTATTGAATACCCTGGCATATAACTTAAACCGCCAGCAACATGACATTCGCTTGTTTGAAACCGGACAAGTGTTTGGGGCACAATCGGGCGAAATCCAGGAAACCGTGGAATTAGCCGGACTCATTGAAGGCCGTGAAACACCGTCGGATTACACCGAAGGGTTGCAGTCGCCTCAGGTGTATCGGTATTTAACTTTGAAATCGACTTTAGAATCGGTATTAGCCCCTTATAAACTTACGTTTAGTGCTGGAAATTCCCCGCAACTTCATCCGATTCAACAACAACAATTGACCATTGGTTCAGCCGTAATTGGCGTAATGGGCCAATTGAATCCCAAATTGGCGGGGCAATATGATGTGCCGGCCACCTCCCTGTATTTCGCCATTAACCTGAACGTTTTAGCGACTGTTTCAGTGGAAACACCGAAGTTTGCACCATTTTCCAAATTCCCATCCACGCGCCGCGATATTGCGATATTGGCGCCGAAATCGTTGCCGTTTTCAGATATTTTGACCGTGATTCATCAGCACAAATCACCTGCGGTTACCGATGTATTCTTATTCGATTTTTACGAATCTGAAAAACTCGGCGCTGATAAACGCTCATTAGCTGTGGGATTGGTTTACCAAGACCTTGAAAAATCGCTGACCGATGACGATGTGAATAAGCCCCAAGAAAAACTCGTCGCGAAGTTAACGGAACTATTGCCCGTTACGATTCGGTAACCGCCGTGCGCCAAAGCCAAGTCTCTCCTGTTTCTGAGCTCACCCCCACTGACGGGCAGCAAGACACGCCAATGTTGCGTCAATATAGGGCGATCAAGGCCAACCACCAGGACGCGATTTTGTTTTTTCGCCTGGGCGATTTTTATGAAATGTTTTTAGACGATGCGAAAGTAGCGTCTAAGGAATTGGATTTAACCCTCACGGGACGCGGCAAAGACGAAAACCGGATTGCCATGTGTGGGGTGCCGTATCACGCGGCGGATGGGTATGTGAATCGACTGGTGAATCGGGGCTTTAAGGTCGCGATTTGTGAGCAGGTGGAAGATGCGTCGGTGGCAATTGGGTTGACCCGCCGTGAAGTAGTTAAGATCGTGACACCGGGTACAAACCTTACCCCGGGTGGCGTGGACGAAAGTGAAAATGCATTTTTGGCCGCAGTATGCCCAATTCCGAAGTCGCCGCAGTGGGCATTGGCGTTTGCTGATAGTACAACCGGGGAATTTCGCTGCGCCGTGTTGCCTACCGTCGAGCAAGTTGCCATTGCGATTACACGGGTAAATGCGCGCGAAGTATTGGTGCCTATCGGATTCAGCATTCCCCTACCCGATGGCATCAGCAAATCGCAGTTTTTACCCCTTCCAATGGATTCATCTGTTTCTAAATTACAAACACACTTTTCCATTAAATCATTAACCAGCTTTGGCTTAACCGAAGCCGACCCAACCGCACCCGCGTGTTGGGCCATTATCGAGTATTTGAAGTCTGCCCACGGCACATCTCTGCCCCAAATTCGCAGTCTGCGCCGCATTGCATTAACCGCACAGTGCCAAATTGATGCGGTGACCCAACGTAATTTGGAATTGATAATTAACCCCAACACCGGAAAAAATACCGGCACCCTGTTTCACCAACTGAACTTTTCAAAAACCGCCTCGGGTGCCCGGCGTCTTAAACAACTGTTAGCTGCACCATTTGTCGATCCCAGCACGATTCAAAACCGCTTGGCTGCGGTTACCGAACTCACTGACGATCGGCTTTCCCGCGAGGAATTGCGCGGTATCCTATCCCAGGTGCAAGACGTGGCCAGGCTCACCACCCGAATTGTGGCCAATAAGCAAAATCCGAAAGAATTAATTGCTTTAAAACAATCCTTGGAAGCATTATCGGAGTGCGCTGGAATCTTGGCTCATTTTCAATCGCCGGAGCTGCAAACGCTTAGCGCATTTTTCAGCCAATTTTCAAGCGCGGGGAGCCCCTTTCAATTTATTATCTCGTTGATTGAAAAAGCAATTATTCCCGACCCGCCCCCCGTGATTCGCGATGGTTTTTTTATCCAAAACGGTTACTCATCCGAATTGGACCAACTCAGTGGCTCGTTTAGCGAAATTCGGGAATGGATTAAGCAATTAGAGCCCCTGGAACGCGAGCGCAGCGGCATCAGGTCGCTCAAAGTGGGCTATAACAAAGTATTTGGGTATTACTTTGAGATTTCCAACAGCAACCGCGAGCAGGTACCGGCCAACTATATTCGGAAGCAGACCCTTACCAATGCCGAGCGCTACATCACCCCGGAATTAAAAGAAAAAGAAACCATTTTGTTGAATGGGGCCGACAAGCAAATTGCGGTGGAGTGTGAGTTATTTCGGGATATCATTCATCAAATAGAACCCTTTGTACCTGAATTACAGCAACTGGCAGATTGGGTGGCCGAATTGGATGTGTTCCAAAGCTTGGCGACGGCGGCGCAAAAATACCAGTGGGTATGCCCCGAAATTGAAGCCGAGGATCCAGCGTTTTTAGCCATTGAAGCGGGGCGGCATCCGGTGCTGGGGCATCAGCCGGGCATTGGGTATATTCCGAATTCGGTGGCGATGTCACGGGAGGGGAACCGGTTTATGTTAATTACGGGGCCTAATATGGCGGGTAAATCCACCGTGATGCGGCAAACTGCACTGCTGCTGATTATGGCCCAAATCGGATCGTATGTGCCGGCCAAATCAATGCGCTTTGCTATCGTGGACCAGCTATTTTCGCGTATTGGGGCCATGGACAATATGGGCGTGGGTCACAGCACGTTTATGGTGGAGATGCTAGAAACGGCCAATATCGTGCACAATGCCACCCCCCGCAGTTTCGTTTTGTTGGATGAGATTGGACGCGGGACAGCTACTTATGACGGCATGAGTTTGGCAGGTGCGATTATGATGCATATTTATAGCAAAATTGGGGCACGGACGATGTTTGCAACGCATTACCACGAACTCACCGTTTTGGCCGATCAGTACCCTGCCCTTCACAACTTCAGCATGAGCATCGTCGAGCATAAAGACGAGATTATATTTACGTATCAGCTGATACCAGGGCCTGCGGATAAAAGTTACGGAATTCACGTGGCCAAGTTAGCGGGCTTGCCAGCAGCGTTGATCGGCCAAGCCAATGCGCTACTCACGGGGATAGAAATTGAGGGTCCCCAATTTTTAAAACGCCCTATAACTGGAATTCCGGTAGAGGAATCGCCGCCCAACGCTGACAGTAATCAACTATTTTTGTTTTAGACCTTAAACACTCGATTCCCCCTTAAACAGGCGCACAATAGCAGCTAAGTTCGAGGACAGCGGCTCAGTGAAATAGGACCAGAAATACGATATATCAACATCTGGCGTATCTTTCTCAAGTCGGCATCGGGGCAATTCGCCCTCGGGGGTTTCAAATTGGATTCCGTAACGCGTGTCCCCGTCAACATGGATTAAGTCCCGTGTTGTGCTCGCCGGATCTGCGGAGTAAGCGCGTTCCTCTCTGCCAAATCCCGCCACGTTTAACCGGTAATCCCAAACAATATTTCTGATTTGATGGGCAAATTGGTTGGGGTGGAAATCGCAATCCTTTAACCGTTGGGCCATACCGTCAAAATCAAAGACTTGAAGCAAATCGTCCATGGGTAAGTCTTTAAATAAAATTTCATTAAAAAATTCGACGACTGGCTGCGTAGCGGGTGGCATTACCATCAATATTCGCCGAATCAGATTAGCGGTAGCCGGCAACCCGAATTCAGACGGACTAATCTTAATTCCGGTGAGCAGTTGAAGAAGTAGCAACCCTGCTGAAATTCGGTCAGCCTTCGCTGTGGCGGCCGTCATTGGCGCAAAGGAAATGTCACCAGGCAATCGGGGATAAAGCGACCCCCCCACTCTTATAATTCGAATTTCCCCCACTGTTTTTCCTGAATCGTGAGATGAACTGACAAAGCCCAACACCATCTGAAAGACATCCATTATTTCATCGAGCTGGTGATGAAGTTGCTCAGCAGCTGGCTTCGTCTGACTCAACTCCTTATAGGGAAATACTTCTAACATTCCCACTCGTCCCCCAAAACGGGCCGCTACGACGGTTTTGGTATCTGCCCCAGATTCAGACAAGATACTGGCGGCACTGAGGTTTACCCAGTGTTCAAATGAAGTGGGCACTGAAAACGATACCGAAACAATTTCAGGACGGCCGGTTGTTATCATGCCCCAGAACTCTTGATGGCCATGCGGTGGCAACGTTACAACTTGAATATCCCGTTTCGGCATCTCGGTGTCCCCGAACACATATTGACTTCCATCATCTGAAAACTGATAAGGCGGATCCACGTCAGCGAAGTCTTTGGCGGCACACAGGCTAAAGGTGGTTAGTGGCGAAAACAGCTTCTCTAAATAGCCGTCATCGGGAATGGGATAGAATCGCTTGTATCCCTCAATCATTGCCCGCATCACCGGTAACAGTTCCATTAATTCGCTTTTTTCCCCTTCCCGATCCGTCAATCCGATCAGGATAACGCCTCTAAATGACTGCGCGAGCTGTTTAAAAGACGCTACCGTAAACGGCTGGTTTCGAGTAAAGATGGCCATAATGTCCTGATATTCTTGATTGCTGGTGCTGGCGACCTCGGTCAGATCGGCCTCGGCTTTTAGAGCGATTCTATCCACAATTGAGGAAAGTTCTCTGCCTGCTTCAATGGCATGAGCATCCTCGGGTGGCTGCCCGGTTTGTAGTCTCGCCAAAATTTCGGTCATGGGGGGTCTGCTGTCCAGATTAACGGTCATGCAATCCGATATCAATTGGGCCCAGAAGTCTCCATATTTTAGTCGAACGTTCGCGATCATTACGGCGAATTTGCCCGTATTTCTGTCTGGTGCTGGGCCAAACATCTCATCCATATATCGTTCAGGGTCGTGGCCAACTAAGCCGGCTGTATAGCGGTCATAACCGAAATCTTGTTGTCCCAGCACCGCATTTAATAAATTCACCCCAAAGGACCATACATCGGTTTTTTTGTCCTGCTCGGGGGTCATGTTGGTGGGTTTAAGTGACGGGACTTTATGTTCCGGACCTGGATAGGTACCTCCTTTTGCAATGCCGATAACTGGGCTGCGTCCGGCAACATACGAACTACCAAGGTCGGCCAACAGTGTCTTGCGAGACCCATCTGGCTGACTCTGCGTCAGCGCATTGGGATATTTGAAGTCGGAGACCACTCGGTTCATCGCATGGGTACCCACAATGGCTTCAGCCAACTGGATCAGGCCCACTCTCATTTCACCATTCAAGTGATCCCGAGACGCCTGGGAGCCCATGCGCTTGAGCTTTGCAACCTCCGAAAACTCCCCCTCACATAAGGGGATAAAGGTTGCCACATTTCGTTTTTTCCCATCCCCGTACATGACGATGCCCAGCGGGCTTAGGACACTATCTCCAACTCCGGCATTTAAGCTTGTTTGAAAATAGAATTCGTACATGGCGAACATCTCGGTATAAAGTTTCGTCACCGGTTTAACGGTTTTTTTAATCACGACACGATCGGCCGATTCCAAATCCCCTTTACTGATGGGAGGGGCGCTCTCGTCCCCTGCGACCCCTTTCCCCCC
>CANKTL010000023.1 GCA_947486405.1 bacterium | reverse complement strand
TGTCGCTGATGAGCGATGCGATTAGCCATGCCGTGTTACTCGGAATTGTGCTGAGCTTTTTCTGGGTCAAAGATTTAAATTCTCCCCTTTTGATTTTGGCCGCCTCTGCTACAGGTGTATTGACGGTAGCCATCACCGAATTATTGATTCAAACCCGCTTGCTCAAACAAGATGCCGCCATTGGCCTGGTGTTTCCGGTCTTCTTTTCCCTGGGTGTTATCTTAATCAGCCGTTATGCCGGCAATGTCCATATAGATGCGGACGCCGTACTACTCGGCGAGCTCGCGTTTGCGCCCTTTAACCGCTTTTCTTTACTAGGAATCGATCTGGGTCCCATCGCGTTGTGGACAATGGGCGGCATTTTAATGCTCAATTTTGCCTTTATCGGTATATTTTTCAAAGAGCTCAAACTGGCCACTTTTGATCCCACTCTGGCCACTTCACTGGGCTTTTACCCCATTGCGCTTCATTACGGGCTGATGACCATTACCAGCGTGACAGCCGTATCCGCGTTTGACGCTGTAGGATCAATTTTAGTGGTCGCCCTAATGGTAACTCCGGCGGCCACTGCTTTCTTGCTCACCACGCGCCTTTCCACAATGATTTGGCTCAGTATCGCCGTAGGGATCTTCTCGGCGGTAGCGGGATATGGCTTAGCTGCCTTTTTAGATGCGTCGATCGCCGGCGCGATGGCCACGATGTGCGGTCTCGTTTTTGTAACGACTCTGATACTGTCCCCTCAACGGGGTCTGCTTCAGAAAGCCCTTAAAATTCGCTCCCAACGCCTTCGCTTCTCAGCCGAACTACTTTGTGTTCAATTGCTGTCTCACGAAACCCAAGAAGACGCAGAGACCGAAAACAGTATCACCAACATGATTCACCACATGGGATGGACCGCCCCCTTCGCTAAAAAAGTGGCCCAGTATTCCGTCCAAAACGAATACATTTTCCGCCAAAAAGAACGCCTCTACCTCACCCCCCTTGGCCGAGAAACTGCCCGGGTGGTTATGGTGAAAAACTAAAGAAAAGACTGATGTTTGAGCTTGTCCCAGATGTTGGGGTGCTGACTTAGTTCGCTCACAAGCTGCGCAAAGGGTCCGGCCCCAATCTCAGTCAGCATCGTGGGCTTTAGATGGGGGGATTGAGTCAAAATCGAAATCAAATTGGTGAGGAATCGGTTGGGAGAAATCTTTTGAAGCAGCTGAAGCAGGCGTGCTTCTGTGCTGGCTGTCGCCACTATGCCTACTTTAATATGTGGAATCATCTCATCTCCCAACCGTTGAATCAAAATTTCACTGTGATCGCGCAGTAAGGGGTCGGAATCGAGCACGGCCTTCACCAAAATGGGACCCGCTTTTTCGAGGCCGATCTTTCTTACCGCCGTTAAAATGACCTGACGTATGTTAGGGGTCTCGAAATGGCGGATAAACGTGCGCACCGCACGGGCGCTTTTCATTTCAGCGAGAAGTGCGATGGCATTTTTTTGGCAGACGGGGCGGGCAACGGCGCGAATCAGGGCGTCCTCGGCTGCGCTGCTATTGATTCGCCAAATAACATCCAAAATGCGATTGGATACCAGCCAATTTTGTTCGTCAAACAGGTCTTCCAGGTAGGGGATAGCGCGGTCGCCCATTTTGATCAGGATTTTGGACACTTGGCGGCGCATTTCATTGTCCATTGAAAGCAGATCAGCCACGAGCGAGGGAATTGCAGAAACGCCCAAACGAACAATGGCTTTAGAGGCATTTTGACGCACATGAAAATCACGGTCTTGCAGCAAGCGAATGAGGTCTTGGGCGACAGTATCGTCCCCCCACTCGCCGCACTTTTCAGCAATAATCCAGCGCACGACCCAGTCTCGGTCTTTTAAATATGGCGTTAATACTGAAATCGAGTTTGAAAAATCCATATCCCGCAACTTCACAATGGCATCCCAGCGCGTATCTTCGTTGCGAAGCTGGTCGATAATTTCGGCTAATTTTTCGGCTTCTTTATTGGCAACCGTCATGACTTAATTGTACTCACCGCCACAATCAGGTCCGACAAGTGGCTCACCAGTTTAACTTTGACCTTCAGTCCCTTTGGAATTGCCGCGCTATTACGCTCAGGCACTATCGCATATTCAAAGCCCATGCGATCCAGCTCACGCAGGCGCACGTCCACGTTGGGCACCGGACGCACTTCGCCGGTCAATCCAATTTCCCCCATCACGCCCAACTTAGAATGCAGAACCTCGCCCTTAATCGCCCCCAACAAACTCACCAAAATGGCCATATCTGAGGCTGGCTCTTTTAACTTGAGGCCCCCAATCACGTTCACAAAAATATCTTTCACGCCCAATCTTAGGCCCAAGACCTTTTCCATCGTGGCAATCACGAGCGTGGCCCGGGCTGGATCAACGCCCAAAAAATTCCGCTTTGCATTCCCAAAACTCGAGGACACTGCGAGGGACTGAATTTCAATCAACACTGACCGAGTACCCTCTACAGACGGGAAAATAACAGAGCCCGGCCGGTTAAGCGACACCGGATCGACAAACAGCAAAGACGGATTTTCAACCGCTTCCAATCCGGTCGATTTCATTTCAAAAATGCCAATTTCGTTGGTGTGATGAAAGCGATTTTTAAAGCTTCGTAACACCCGATACTGTTGATTACGATCCCCCTCAAAATAGAGAATTACGTCAACCAAATGCTCCAACACTTTGGGTCCCGCCAGCATCCCATCTTTGGTGATGTGCCCGATAATAATGGCCGTACTACTAAACTGTTTAATCAGATTGATGAGCTCACCCGCACAATAGCGCACCTGGTTCACACTTCCCGCTGACGAGTTAATTTTCGGGTGCTCCACGACCTGGATCGAGTCTAGAATCACCAAATCCGGCTTTTCCTGCTGAATCGTGTTTAAGATATTGGCCATATTGGTTTCAGCCAAAACAAACAACTGATCGAGCTGAGCTGATAAGCGCTGTGCGCGCAACGCTATTTGCTGGGGGGACTCTTCACCCGACACATAAAGGACCTTAAGCCCCTGCTGCGCGATATTTTTACCGATTTGAAGACCCAGCGTGGATTTTCCGATACCGGGCTCACCACCCAATAGCGAGACAGCGCCAGCGACGATGCCGCCACCCATCATTTGGTCCATTTCGCTCATCCCAGTGGGGATTTTTCGGGCCGGAGCCGTGGTAATCGCCGATAATGAGACCGGCGTTCCCACTCCCTGGAACACACTTGCGCCACCGTCGCCTTCAACGATGGCCTCCTCCATAATCGTGTTCCATCCCCCGCAATGGACGCACTGCCCCTGCCAGCGGGGATACTGGGCGCCACATTCCGAACAAAAAAACTGGGTCAGCGATTTAGCCAAGTGAAATTAGTTGCTAACGGCCTCAATGGTCTTAGGACTTGCTTTCTCGATTACTCTCGGAGCAGCTTTCTTTTTCGGTGCCAGTTTTCGAAAGGTGAAAAAGATTTTATCGTCTTTTACAGTCGCCGAGGCGGATACATCAGATCGATAATTTTTGTTAAGTAGTTTATCTGTTAATTCATCTTCAAAATGCTCTTGAATGGCTCGTCGCAACGGTCGCGCGCCCTGTTTGGGATCAAAGCCGTTTTTGGCCAAGAATTTTTCAACCGCATCATCCCAGGAAATCAGGATGTTGCGCTCTACCAAACGCTCTTTCAGATCTGCCATCATCACTTTCACGATTTTGACCATATCCGGTTCGCCCAGTGTTTTGAAAATGACGATATCATCAATTCTGTTTAAGAATTCGGGCTTGAACTCTTGGCGAAGCTGATCGCGCAGTTTGTTTTTCATCCCCTCAAACTTGGCTTTCGCCTCATTTCCGGAATCCACAAACCCAAACGATGTTTCACTTTCGATAAATTTACTTCCTACATTGGAGGTCATAATAATGATGGTGTTTTTAAAATTCACAACCTTGCCAGTCGCATCAGTTAAGCGGCCATCTTCCAAAATTTGAAGCAGGATATTGATAATTTCAGGCGACGCCTTTTCAAGCTCATCAAACAACACCACCGAATAGGGCTTACGTCGCACGGGCTCAGTCAATTGACCGCCCTCGTTAAAGCCCACGTAGCCTGGAGGTGATCCGATCAATCGCGACACGGTGTGTTTTTCCATATATTCAGACATATCGGTGCGAATCAACGCATCTTCCCGGCCAAACAACACTTTCGCCAATGTCTTAGCCAGCTCGGATTTACCCACTCCAGTGGGGCCTAAGAACAAGAACGAACCCGTAGGCCGCTTTGGATCTTTCAAACCCATTTTGGCGCGCTTAACGGCCCGAGTAAGGGCCACAATGGCTTCGTCTTGCCCGATAATGCGATCTTTTAGGGTTTCTTCTAAATGAATTAGTTTTCCACTTTCTTCTTCAGTCAGCTGGGTTACTGGCACGCCGGTCCACACCGATACGACTTCTGCCACGGCTTTTTCGTCAACAATGCGCCGTTCATTCCGCTTTACGTGCTCAGCCACAATGACGCTAGCACCAGCCTCTAATTCAGCCTCATCGTCTTCATCACTGGAAGAGTGGGCAAGTGCGCCATTTAGGGCAAAATTAAGGGTCACTTTGGCCGCGGCTTCGTCAATAACATCGACGGCCTTGTCAGGTAGGCTTCGGTCAGTGATATAGCGCTGCGCCAGTCTCACGGACTCTTCAAGCGCCTCATCGGTAATCGTTACGTTGTGAAATTCTTCATACCGAGAGCGAATACCGCGCAAAATTTGCAGCGTCTCGTCACCCGATGGCTCTTCGATTAATACCGATTGGAAACGTCGCTCAAGCGCGCCATCGCCTTCAATATGCTTTCGGTATTCATCTAAGGTGGTCGCACCTACGATTTGAAGCTCACCTCGGGCCAAAGCTGGCTTGAATAGGTTAGCAGCGTCCAAGCTACCTTCTGAACCGCCTGTCCCAATGATGGTGTGTAATTCATCCACGAACAGCAGAACATTTTTGGCTTTTCGGACTTCTTCCATTACTTTTTTAACACGGTCTTCAAACTCACCGCGATATTTGGTACCCGCCACCAGCAATCCCAGATCAAGGGTGATTACCCGTTTTTCGCGTAGTTTTTCAGGGATATCTCCCTTAGTAATTCGCTGAGCTAGGCCTTCTACGATCGCAGTTTTTCCCACTCCCGCTTCACCCGTTAATACGGGGTTATTTTTGCTTCGGCGGCAGAGGATTTGAACGATTCGAATAATTTCTCGCTCACGACCAATAACAGGATCGAGTTTCTTTTCGCGGGCCAAAAAAGTAAGGTCTCGGCCATATAAATCCAAGGTCGGGGTGGGGGCCGATTGCTGAGCAGGAGCAGCCGATGAAACCTTGTTGCCCAATTGGGAAAACAGGCTTTCTTTAAATTTACCCACGTTCACACCCATTTCGGTCAGCACACGGGCGGCGATATTGGTGGGGTCTCTGAAAATAGAAAGGAATAAATGTTCAACGTTAACGTAGTTATGGCCCAGCTTGCGCGCTTCGTCCCACGCATAGGTCAACACCTGCTTGGCTTGCTGAGTAAACGGAATGTTGCCGTAATCTGAAGTTAAGCCGCCATATTCGAGGCGATCCTCGACGGCTGATTTGACTTGATCGGGAGAAAACCCCAGCTCTTGCAAAGTCTTAATTACAACGTTATCGCCTTCCCCGATAATCCCAAGCAAAATGTGCTCAGTGCCGACGTAGCTATGATGGAATTTCTTGGCCTCTTCTTGGGCCAACATGATCGATTGAATTGCCTTCTCTGTAAATCTTGAAAACATAATACTGTCAGTCTAATTGATGGTTTATCGAAACGCAAGAAAGCATTGGCCGATTAGGATGATGACGGCGCCGCTTACCCAATCTCATTTTGGCTCAAGAGCCGCAGAACAAAACCGCCGGTACTAGCGTCTTTCTCAACCCCATTAACACCCCGATCTACGAATGGTTGCCGCGTTGAGGGCGCGCGCTGAATCCGATTTCTGGCATCATACATCAAGACCGCTGCCCAAATCAGGCCCTCAAGAAGTAGGATCAATACGGGGTGACTGGACACAATCGACGGCGCGGCTTGTGCCACGCGGCAAAGCTCTTTGACGATGAACCGCGCTCCCTCCACATATTGTGCCTCGCCATTTGGCGAAACGATAATTACAGGCGGTTTCTTATGATGAGTATTACAAGGTTCAACCCTGCGATGTCCATCCTGCATTCCCGACCAATTTACCAGCAACGTTAACGAAAAAAACAGCGCTAACATGGGGAAAAAATCGCGGATAGCCACCGCCCCTACATTGGCTAGGCTTTTTAGGTACTCCTGGGTATCTTCTCTCGTAATGATGGCCATCATTGGGTGGAGTTGTGATCTTCGATAGACAGTAAGATCCAGAACCGCTCTTCCCTCGGGCGTACGCCCATCGGCGGTCACCTTAACACAAAGGTCGGGGGGGATTGCAGCCAACAACTGCTGAAGGGTAAGTGGCGGATCGCCCGCCTGACGCCTCACGTAGTCGAGCCCCAACTCTTTGCTCTGCGGCGGTCGGCACCCAGATACATCGATTATCATTTTTCCTTCATCAAACCGATACCGATTATTTAAAAAAACTGCGTATCGAGTTGAATTAAAAATGGAATCTGTTTCGGACAAAACCATTTTGATTGGCCCAAGATGATCGCTCTCATATGGAAAAAACTGATGCGCCGGCTCAACCCGCCTGACGCCCAGTGCAGATGGTTGATGCGCCGAGTCTTCGCGCCTTGCGCGCACCATAGGTGGTTGTACCTTCGGCATTATCGGCGGACTAGCAACGACCAATCGGCCTTTCGGGGCAAAATAACGGATCGGACCCTGCGCAACCGCCCTTGATGTAGAAATAACTTTGAATTGAATTGTAATTAGCCCCGCTTTCCCACCTGGAATTTCCTGCGGATTATACCGCATTAATGGCGATCAAAGCAAGTCGCCATAGCCCTAGAGTTCGTCGGCCCAAAATGCTATAGTTCTGCCGATGGATAATGGCCCTCCCCATATAATTAGCGTTGTGAACCAAAAAGGCGGAGTTGGCAAAACAACAACCGCGGTAAATTTAGCTTCATTTTTAGCCGAATGCGGCCACCGAACTCTTTTAATCGATTTAGACCCTCAAGCCAACAGCACATCGGGCCTCGGTATTGATATAGATAATGTCCACCACTCGCTTTACCACCTATTAATCGAAGACTGCCCCATTGAAACCGTGCTGTACGCCTCTCCTTTTGAAAATCTGCATGTGATTCCGGCAAATACCGACTTGGCGGGGGCCGAGATTGAATTGGTTGATCTCGTTTCACGTGAAACAATCCTTAAAAACAAGCTGGAATCACTGAAGCCTCACTATTCGTTCATTTTGATTGATTGTCCCCCATCCCTCGGACTTTTAACCCTAAATGCCTTATGCGCCAGCGACTACACGCTAATCCCGGTTCAGACCGAATATTTTGCACTTGAGGGCCTGTCGCATTTAGTACGGACCATTTCATTGGTACAAGAAGAGCTGAATCCGCAATTGAAAGTGGCAGGTATCTTGTTGACCATGTTCGATAAACGCACTGCCCTTCACCGCCAGGTGGTCCATGATGCGCGGAATTTCTTTCAGGAAATGGTGTTCGACACCATTATTCCTCGAAATGTTAGGCTGACCGAAGCACCCAGCCATGGCTTACCCATTTCGCTGTACAGTCCAAATTCAAAGGGATATCACGCATATCTTGATCTTGCTAAGGAGGTAATTGAACGTGTCAAATAGCACTCAAAAACGACTGGGCCGCGGCCTGGAAGCCCTAATTCCCCGACAGGTATTGGCCGCTGGCCGCACCGTAATGAACTTGCCGATTGATCAAATCGCGCTGAGTCCGTATCAGCCACGTGTTCATTTTGATGACGAGGCCTTGCAAGGATTGGCCAAATCGATTGCCGCCCATGGCGTCAATCAGCCGATCTTGGTTCGGAAAGTGGATACCGGATCCGGATACGAACTGGTTGCTGGCGAACGCCGACTACGCGCTTCTAAACTGGCTGAAAAAACGACTATTCCGGCAATCGTACGCACCTTGACCGACAAAGAAGCCATCGAAATAGCCTTGATTGAAAATCTACAACGCGAAGACCTGAGCGCCATTGAAGAGGCGGAAGGCTACCAGCGCCTGATTGAGGAATTTAGCCTTACCCATCAAGAATTGTCGGATTATTTTGGAAAAAGCCGCTCGGCAATTTCGAACACATTACGCCTCATTCAGTTGCCCGACCTGATTAAGCAAGCCTTACGCATTGGCACTCTCTCAGAAGGTCATGCCCGAACAATTTTAAGCTTAACAACACCCGACAAGCAGCTGGAAGTGTTTGCCACCGCACTCGATCAGCGACTCACCGTTCGCCAGTTGGAAAACGCTTGCAAAGCCGCGGCAAAATCGGGCCGAAAAAACGAAAAAACACCCCCAAATTATAAATCGGATGAAGCAATCATTACGGCCGCCCTGGGCACCAAGGTCAAAATTACTGGGAATGGCAAATCAGGGAAAATCGCGATTTCGTTCAAGTCAGTTGACCAATTGAAAACATTGATTCATAAATTGTCATCTACTGAACGCAGTGCATAGACGCACAGCTTAGGGCGTTTGCCCCAGAGTAAAAATCATCAGGAGGATGGGAATGTACAAACATATTGCGGTCGCACGCGACGAATTTGGACAATACAATATGTGGACCTGCGGGCCAGGGCTTCCATCGTTCACAACCGAATTGGGACAGCCGCTAGCCGTCGCATCGCCTATGGGAGGCCACCCTGCCCTGCCCCGCCCCGACACAATCACTTACCACCACCTCAAATCCGCCAACGCACCCCCCATCAGCAACCAGCTACCGCACCTCAGCGAACGGGTTATCCCACCCTTATCATTAGAGAAATTGCCCCCCAATGGGTCCTCTGGCCCCACATAGGACCCGTATTACAACGAACCGCAATCGATAACCAAGGAAATCTCTATGCCCAGATGGCTCGGGGCGGCGTCCTGGGATGGGGATTAGTCTCCGTCGACCCGGAAATTCAGCTCTATGGTCCCAATCAGCCTCAAGATCGCTTTCGCTGATTTAGCCGCACGGTCCAGTACGGACCTAATTCATAGGGTCTAACCGCCCCGCGCATTCTGTCCGCTCGAGGTGGGAAAACTCGGGCGTTGAAATTTCAGGCTAACCAGCAAGCGGCGCCTTTAGTTTTTGAAATTTTTTGTTCCTAATTTCGATAATTAGATACAGAGGATAACCCCATGTCTCACCGTAAAATGATCTCGCTTTGTCCGTCAAAAACAACCGATGCCTTTTTCCGGCTTCGGCAACAGTCTTCCTGGGTCAACCGCCGAATGGAATTAGTTCCATTCACTGGGGGAGACAGTAACGTCCAAATGGGCAAAGGAATATTGCTCTCAGAGGAATTTCCTCTTTTTGTCGCGCCCATTCTTTCTCTGGCAAACAGCCACCAGGTCAGAGATGTTATCTTTATTGAACGCGGCGCATACCCTTTCAAGTGCGCCCTTGATCTCCTTCAACAGCACTGCCCACGCCTGCCCAGAATGAACACCTACGCTTACAAAATTGTGTCTGGCAATTCACCCAAAACCGCCAACCACGACCTTGCGGACGCCGCGAAATCCTTTATCCCCCATTATTTCCCCGATGAGGCCGCCAAAATGCCCACCAAAGAACTTCTGGCCCTGCTACCCGGCCAGCCTACTCAATGGGCCGGGAAAACGGCCCTAGAGGTAGTCTGCGCGGTCGTACAAACAGAGCCATCAACGTATATCGATGACGTCAAAGTGGTTAATCGGCTATTTAAAAAAATGTGTCATAGCAAGATTACGCCCGACGAATTTCGTGCTGAGATTCAAAAAATAAAGTCTGACTGTGCCCAATCGCTTTTACCGATTCTTGATAAATTTCCCGATGTAACTACGGTCAAAACCCGACCTTACCTAACCGCCATCATGCTGCATATGAACAGATTCTTGGTTGCCCAATACAGCTCCCACAAATTTATTCACACCACCATCTATGAACAGGCATTTCAAATAATTGGACTTCCTTTTGACCGCTTTTTGATGGCAGATGAAAGCTCGGGATCAGGTCTATCGGCCCATTTATGCTATTTGTTTCACAAATTACTGACTGGCAAATCAGAGCCCTGTTTTCTTACAATCTTATCCTCAGAATCCCAAACTGATTTCGGGGACGAATTTAAACCCGATTTTCAGTTTGGCACCATGACGCAAACCAATAACCTCCCTGAAGATAATCCCGATATGTTTGCCGCACGATACGAAGGCGGTAGGCGCATTCCCTACCAAACCACGCCACCTTCGGAAAAAAACGCGCAATTTCTTGCTCTTGAGCAATGGGCACAGTCTGTCTTAGATCAAAATCGTGAAGTCGCTGCACAAATTCTAGATGTGACTCAAAAACGATTGAGAACCCAACAGCCACTAGACGCCATCGCGGTGGCTCTTTTCCTATACGGTAGAACGCAAAAAAGTCCGCCCGCACTCATCGAAACAACAATAGAATTAATCGGCCATAATCGGCTAGTGGCCTATCTGGAACGGGTCCCATGTGAATTGCCTCCCTTACCCGACCAGGTCACGAGTCATTTAGACAAAGCAATTGGGGAGGTCTTGGAACACCTTTCTTACCGCCTTCATGTCGAACACCTGGCATTTATTGACCGCCTTTCAACTGGACTAGCATATTTTATCAATACACAAACTCAGCTATTAGAGGCAATTTCAAATCTTACATTTGGACTTGATGCCATTGAAAAAGACCCTCGGATGATGACAATTGCTGAAAATTTCTACACCTACCTAAATGAATTACTGAGATCGCCCGGTGTTAAACTTCCGATTGGTCATTAGGCCCCCATGTTTCATGTGAAACAATCTGCCTAACTCAATAAATGGTTGGGACTATTTCTCAGCCAGATTCCGCGTTAAATAGCGATAAAGTTCATCGCCCCACTTCGCTTCGTGAACCCGATATTTCTCCAGAAAACCAGGATCTTCGCATTGCGTGGTGCTGGCGGGTATCCAAAGCTTCCCGGCCTTAAGCCCGATTTTTGAAATCACCGTCAATACATCCAGAGGTTTAGCAAAGGCTTTTGCTGTCACCACGTCCACTCGCCCAAGCCGCTCTGGTCGAAGGGTATTGGCATCCACATTTAACACCCTAAGGTTGGCCAACCCGAGCTGCTTCCCGCAATCTTTAATAAAACTGGCCTTTCGCCCACGCGACTCAACCGCAGTTATCTCCGACTGATCATTCTGAATGGCCAGAATCACCGATGGCATCCCCGACCCCGACCCAAGGTCTAGAATTTGCTTTGGACTGTTCCCAATGCAAGCTGCCAGGCACACCGAATCCTGAATATGAAACCCCAACCGATCATAAGCACTTTTAGAATAAACATTGGTTATTTCGTTGTAGTCCTTCAGAAGGCCAACATAGGCTTCAATTTGCGATTGTTTCACGTGAAACACTCCGATCCATATGCGCCAACAATATGAGCAAATCCGCAGGGTTTATACCGGCAATGCGCTTGGCTTCGTACACCGTCTTGGGGCGCAGCTCGCTGAGCTTCTGCCGACTTTCTTTTTTTAGCCCCGCGACTGTATCAAAATTCAAATTGATGGGAATGATTCGCGCTTCGCTACTATGAATTTTTTCGATCTCTTTTTCTTGCTTGTTCAAATAGCCGCTATAGCGCATTTCAACCAATGCCGAATGCGCCGTTGATGATTCGGCCACATCAACCGCGCCCCAGCGAATCAAATCCGCCACCTGAAACTCGGGGCGCATCACCATCGCACTGATTCGTTTACGCTCAGAGAGCTTAAGCTCCGTCTGAACCGCCTCCGAAATATTGGTCCGCTTCCAGGACAGGATCATCGCATCAATTTTGGCACGCTCCGCCTGAATACCGCCCCATGTTTCATGTGAAACAGCGCCAATTTTCATCGCAATTTCACCGAGCCTAAAGATCGCATTGTCTTGGCGTAAAGTAAGCCGATATTCTGAGCGAGACGTCATCATCCGATACGGCTCGTAGATATCTTTGGTGATCAAATCGTCGATCATTGTGCCAATGTAGGACTGGTTTCGGGTTAAAATCAGGGGCTCTTTACCCTGCACTCGCAACGCCGCATTCAGCCCCGCCACAACCCCCTGACCCGCCGCCTCTTCATAGCCTGAAGTACCGTTAATTTGCCCCGCAAAATACAGGTTTTTCACCTGTCTTGCCTCAAGCGTTGCTTGCAATTGGCGGGGGTAGATAAAGTCATATTCAACAGCATAACCATAGCGCAGCACCTCGGCATTCTCGAGGCCGGGCATTGTTTTGAGCATCGCGGCTTGCACATCCGCCGGCAATGACGTATTGAGTCCCTGCACATAAATCTCAGGGGTGTTCCAACCTTCTGGCTCTACAAAGGTTTGGTGGCCGTCTTTATCTGAAAACCTCACCACCTTATCTTCGATCGAGGGGCAATATCGGGGCCCTTTCGATTGAATTACTTTGGTAAAAATCGGGGATCGATCCAAGTTACTTAAAATAACCTCATGGGTCGCCGGGTTGGTACCCGTCAAATAACAATTCATTTGGTTTAAATAGCGCTCATTGAGCGGCGTTCTGAATGAAAACCTCAGGCACTCTGGATCCCCCGGCTGAACCGTCATTTTGCTGTAATCTAGGCTATCCCGATGCAACCGAGGCGTGGTGCCGGTTTTCAACCGACCGAGCTCAAACCCCAAGCGATTTAAGGCGGCCGACAACCCCACCGCCGCCGCCTCGCCAAAACGCCCCGCTTGATAATTGGTTAGCCCCACATGAATTTTGCCATTTAAAAAGGTGCCGGTGGTTACCACAACGGCACGCGCTGACAGCTGACGACCGTCTGCCAGGATCACTCCGGTCACCCGTCCATCGTCGATTAGAAAATCAATGGCCATTCCTTCAATCACCGTCAGGTTAGACTCGGAGAACAGCCGCTTTTTCATGTATGCGTTGTATTCGTATTTATCATTTTGCGATCGCAAGCACTGCACCGCGGGTCCGCGGGAGCGATTCAGAATTTTCATCTGGATCATGGTGGCATCAGCCGCGAGCCCCATTTCGCCGCCCAAGGCATCAACCTCCCCCACCATCTGGCCCTTAGCGGGCCCGCCAATCGATGGATTGCATGGCATAAGGCCTATCCCATCAATATCAACCGTTATGGCCGCTGTGCGGCAATTTAGACGTGCGGCCCCAAGACATGCTTCAATGCCGGCGTGCCCAGTGCCAATTACGATAACATCAAATTCAGTGGTCATTTCACCTACTTTAAATACGGAAATTGCGTAACAAAATTATCCAAGTTCATTTGAGCCTCAACGGAGAACGTTTGCTCAAACTCACCTGCTGAAAAATTGCTGTAGACCCGTTTTACGCGAAACAAATAATTCACAATCCCACCCGGCTTGTAGAGCACTTCAGCCGTAGCGACCGGCCGGCTTTGGCGATCAAAGCGCTGGGTAAAGTTAATGACGCCAATAGTACTGGCAATTTCTTTCCACCCCAATGACCCTGATAAAACCGGATCAAAAACGGATGAGGAATAGGCCTCGTATCGCAGCTCCCCTTTTAAATAGCCGTCCGCGAATTCGCCGCCCAGCTCGCCCAATATACCTGACACCCGTGACTGCATCGCATCCCTCGCAAACGAAAATCCGGTGGCTTCATAGGTTGGGCCATAATAACTCGGTACAAATTGAGGGCCTAAGTCACGGTATTCCAATCGGTAATGCACCCACGAGGCCGGTTTCCCCACTACCCCGATACCGGCACCCGTTCCCTGTTTGGTCGCGCTCCCATCCAATTGCTCTGAATAATAAAGATTGGCAACTTCCACATAGCCCGTCAGAACTTCCTCAATAAGCGCGATTGAAACGTCCCCAGAAAGACCAGATGTCCGGGGTCGTAGCCGTGTGCCGTCCGCATCAGTAACGCCGTCGCTATCGGTTATGCCGGTAACCCCTAGCCGAAGCGGACGACCCAACAAATTGAAGTTGGGCAGATCATATTGAAGCCGTCCGGACACTAAATTTTTGCCCGTCCACATAGCTTCTACCCGATACGGCTCTGATTCAATATGGGTTTTAAAGGCCGCTTTTGAGGTGTCAAATTCGGTAGAGCCCCCCGAAGCCGAATCATAGTTTTCCATTAACAGGCCGTTGCCCATCGTTTGATTGGTGAGCAATCCCCAATGGACGCCCCACTCATTAGTGATATAGCTCAGTTTACGAAAACCAAGTGGCTGTAGGTACGATGGTACCGGTTTATTATCTAAAGGGATATAAAGATTCAGGTCAAAAGCAAGGGCCACGGGACCGAATCCGAATTCAGGGTACAACGATGTTTTAAAAAAGGGTCGGCTATCCACCGACACATAGCCCACGCCCAATGAAGACGTCCGATTAAAATCAGACAGCCGATATTCTGGCCACGCCTGTGTCCCGGTCAAAATCAGCATGCTCAATCCAGCTAATACGACCTGCTTCCAACGTTGACTTACCACAATCTCATCTCCTTTAAATTTACAGCAACAAAGCGAGAATTATACTGAAATCTTATGCAATCGGCCAGTTTTGCCAATAGCCCCGATCTTTTCTGTAAGTCAAAATACGTTTAAGATTGGTAAAATGTGCTCTCGACCCATCAGCGATTACAGCAATTTCGACTACAAAACCGAATATTGGATTAAAGCCAATCGCGACTATGAAAATCGCTGCGAACATCAGTTGGTCACCGATCTCCTGAATGCGCTATCCCCCATTTCGACATTGGTAGATATTGGCGGTGGATTCGGACGCCTAGCGTCTGTATATATCCCCCGAGCCAAAACCCCTTTCTTATTGGATTTTGCCCTGCATCAACTCATCGATGCCCGGCAGACCCATGGGGACCGCCTGAATTGCATCACGGCTAATTTTTATTTCCTCCCCTTTCAAAGCGGCAGTGTTGATGTGGCGCTTACCGTCCGCACGCTTCATCATGTGGTGGAATTGCCGGCGTTTATTGCCGAAATTGCGCGAATCGTTAAACCCGGTGGCCACTTTATCTTTGAGATTCCCAATCAGCGCCACTGGATTCAAATACTGCGTTACTGGTTGCGCCGCGACACCCGCAACCCGTTTAGTGATGCACCGATCGTGCGGGGTGAAACCTTTTATAACTATCATCCGCGCTATGTCACCCACCTACTCGCTGCCCATGGATTTACGGTTACTGAAATGCGCTCCACAAGTTTCTTCAGATCCTCCCTGCTTAAACGCCTAATTCCTAATTCAGGCCTCTTTTATTTGGACAGGATCTGCCAGCGTCTTTTTTCATCCTTTTGGCTCACCCCCAGCATTTTTTGCTCGTCAGTCCGAAAATAAACCACTTTCCCACAAGGACTGGGGATAACTCTG
>CANKTL010000022.1 GCA_947486405.1 bacterium | reverse complement strand
TATTCCACCACGGGAATTGCATCTACTGTTTGCGGGATTTTGCCCACATTTTTTATCTTAATAACGCGGACACAGACGTTAGATTGCGGCGGAACAAAAATGGTAACGTCGGTTCGAATGCCATAAAACTCCGAGATAATCCGCTGATACCCAAGCCCAACCCGGCACTCGTAAAAGTCATACGGATCCAGCGTAGGTACAAAAAACGGTGAAAAAACTTGGTAACCCTTCTCTGTTTTTAACCGCACATATAGAGTTTCACCCTTAAAATCTGAGCTCGGCATTTGCGGGATGTATTTGACGATTCTGTTAATCGCCGGATCCCCTTTACACAGTAATGACCCGCCGGTGTGATCCACAATCCCGCCAAAGGACAGAGTGCCCACATAGTTCACCCACTTTACGGGTGTTTTTGGATTCGTGATGACATATTCGGAGAGCTGGTCGTCAAAGTGGCCGTATTTCATTGGTCTAGTCCTTTTGGGTAAGTGGATTGTATTTTAAGAAATGTTAAAAAGCCGGCATTATACGAGGACAGTAATCCGGGAGGCAAGCTTGTCGTACCATAACCTGCTTGGTAGTATCCAAAATAACGAGCATGACTTGGCTTCTGGCGGTAACAATCGGTTTCTTTTCGCTTTCAGCTCTCAGCTGGGAAACACCGGCGGCACGTCCTATCGCTGAATCACAGATTATTAAAACGCCCAGCGAGATTTTGATTGGGGTTAAACAATATAAAATTATGGATACCGAATATATTGGGCTATACGGCGCCCGACATAAAAACTTCCTTACTGAGAACTTGTATTGGGGTGAATTTGGATACGGTGCCTTGTCCGGAAAGCGATCTGGCTATTTAGAAGGCGGTCTGATGATGGGTACACACCTTCCGGTATTTTTTGGTTATTTCGAGCCCGAATGCTTGATCTTTTTTGGTGCTGGCGGGGGTGGATCAGCGCCTCAAGGCGGCGGCCTTTTGGTGAACCCGGTATTTGCAGTCAGCATGCCCATAAACGAACGATTCGAAATCGGTGCAGAAGTGGGCTATATTCACTTTATAAATGGGGATATTTCCAGTATCACTTTTGGGGTGTCAGGTACCCTCAACTTTCTTGAATTAGGAGTACGACATGAGAATTAGTGCCGCCATTTTGATTTTGATTCTGATCGCTGCATGGCCGCTCCACGCAATGCCCTTAACCGAAGGCGATCGCCGCTCACTTCAAAAAAGTGAGGTACTTCAACACGTTCAATATCAAACCTACTTGGAAACGGATAAAGGTCCGGCCGGAGTGATTGGATACTACTTTGACCGCTATTTTACCCAAAACGCATTTGCAACATTAGGAATATTTGGAGCCGTGAGTGGAAATCGGGGAGGATACGGCATCGCTGCGCTAGGTCTAGGTTACCGGGTCCCGATTTCTCAGTCGGTGGCACTCGATTTTAGATCCCTGGTGGGATCAGGCGGCGGCGGCGGTGTTCCGGCAGGGGGCGGTCTAGCGATTCATGCTGGCGTTGGCGTCTTAGTTGAAATGTGGGCAGACGGGTATCTCGATGCTGGCTATTCTTGGCTCCAATTTCCAAGTGGCACTCTAAATACGCCGACAATCCACATTGGCGTGGCTCTAAAGAGCCAAATGATCTCGATTTAGATGCGCCATTGGTCATCCTGCAAATTCTTGATATCTTAATAAAATATGTTGATATCAGAACACGGATGTTCGACACGATATAAGCAAATCGCCTTACGCGAGTTGGCTATAGCGGATCTTGGCAGCTACATGCACCGCTTTGTCCAATCAAACATCCCATTGATTCTAACTAGTTTGATAAGACGGGGATATTTACAAGCAGGTCCCGAAAATTTCGCTCCCCTTATAAGCGCCTTAACCTCAGGTGTTTTTTTTAGCACAATGAAATTTCTTCCAGAACCTACGCATGCTGAATACTTAACCCCGCACGGAATTGCCCAGCTAGAAAGGCATGGCCTTAAGCCTGTATTTTTAAAAACGGGTCCTTCTGATAAGGCGTACCGAATGTGGATTCTCAGCATGCCGGTAACGTTGGAACTTGTTGCCAATTTTTTGAGAATTTTTAAGCTGCACAATCCCCTAATTTTTGCTTCTGAAGCAGTGGCGCGCCAATTTTATGCGGCACTTATTGTCTCCCCTGTTTCTATGGTTGCTCACTCGATCTTGTTTTCGAAACATGCGCCCGGGAAATCCAAATTCCTATCTGGCCCAGGGCCAGAACGCATCGCTCTCGAAAAAACAGTGATATTTGTTCCCGTGTTATCGCGCTTAAACGAAGTCGGAAAAACGTTTATCGCGGGAACTGCTATATTTTCGATCGCTTCCCTCTCTAGCGTTGTCGCTATGCTCACTAAATCTACTAATTTTGGAATGCTTTCTGCTGCCGCTGCCACCGGCGCCATTCTTCCAACGCTCTGGTACGCAGATCAAACGCCTCGATTGGCCCCAATTTCGGACTTCCGCCTCCAAGAAGAGGCCACAAACTCTGGAATTGCATTGGTGAACGCCGCAACCGCTACCGAACCAGCCCGTCATGTCGTTGATCCCCGAATGAGTAACGAGTCATTTTCAGTGTTTCAAACGGTTATTTCGCTCATTTTTTATTTAGTCGTAGAAGATCAAATCATCAAAACAGCTAACAATGATCAAGATTCCATATTTACTCGGTCGCTCATTTTTTATGTGCTTTTATCTGCCGGTATGATGCTCATTACTTTCTTATTTGGTGGATTCAGAAGGGATTATGTTCATACGGCTGAGGAACGACTAAATGGTCGTATTCCTGACCGCCCCCAGCGTAGGGAAGCGCATGATCCTTCTTTTTCCAGTGCAGTTTAAAGTTTGTTGATAGACAAACTATTTTAAGCAGTGATAATATCTTTCGGTCTTAAATGCAGAACTGCGTCGGATTGAGTCCGATATTCTGCCCCCATCGTCTAACGGTTAGGACACCAGATTTTCATTCTGGCAATCGGGGTTCGATTCCCCGTGGGGGTACCACATCTAATGACTTTCAGTTATTATCAACCTCACTATGAAAAATTCGGTTCATCAACTCATAAAGCCTGATTGGCAGCCCGCGATAACTGCTTCTGAAATTAAATATGAAAAGTGGGACGGCATCGCAAAAATAACAATTAATCGGCCAGAAACACGAAATGCATTTACGCCCATCACAGTGCGCGAAATGATGGTGGCCCTAGAAGACGCCAGAAATGACGCTGAAATCGGCGTTATTATCTTAACCGGTGAAGGAAAAGAGGCGTTTTGTTCAGGCGGCGACCAAAAAAAACGGGGCTATGCCGGATATCAGGATGAAAAAGGGGTACATCGCCTCAACGTCCTTGACTTTCAACGCCAAATTCGAACCTGTCCCAAACCGATTATCGCGATGGTCGCTGGTTACGCTATCGGTGGCGGTCATGTATTGCATATCGTATGTGACTTAACCATTGCGGCTGATAACGCCGTTTTTGGCCAAACTGGTCCCAAGGTCGGTTCTTTTGATGGTGGGTTTGGTGCTGGATACTTGGCCCGCATAGTCGGCCAAAAAAAGGCCCGAGAAATTTGGTTTCTTTGCCGCCAATACAATGCCCAGGAAGCTTTAGATATGGGGCTTGTTAATAAGGTCGTTCCTTATGATCAATTAGAAACCGAAACCATTCAGTGGTGTAAAGAAATATTGGCCCACTCTCCGCTTGCGATTCGATGCTTAAAAGCCTCGTTGAATGCGGATTGCGATGGCCAGGCTGGCATACAAGAGCTCGCTGGCAACGCCACCATGCTATTCTATATGACAGAAGAAGGCCAAGAAGGCAAAGCGGCTTTTCTAGAAAAACGACCCCCTAATTTCAAGAAATTCAAAAGGCAACCCTGACTCGATTATGGCTTTAAAACATTGGATTTTAGCGTCGCGCCCCAAAACCCTACCGGCGGCAATATGCCCTGTCGCAATCGGAACGGTGATGGCGTGCACCAGTGCGTCAATTTCTTGGTGGGTCGTAGTATTAATTGGAGTTACAGCGCTCTTAATTCAAATCGGAGCTAATTTAGCTAACGATTATTTTGATTTCGTTAAAGGCATTGATGCATTTAGAACCAATGGCCCTGAACGTATGACTCAAAGTCAAAAGATTTCACCCCTTGCGATGAGAAATGCGTTTATTTTGACTCTAATTGCTGCTTTTTTACTGGGGTTAGTCTTGGTAAAAATAGCGGGTTGGCCACTCTTGGTTCTCGGAATTCTTTCGATTATTTTCGCGATTCAGTATACAGCGGGCCCTTATCCATTGGGTTATATCGGTCTTGGCGAAGTGTTTGTTTTACTGTTTTTTGGACCAGTAGCGGTTGGGGGCACTTACTATGTCTTAACCGGGGCGCTCACTCCAACCGTGTTACTAGCTGGTATCGCGCCAGGTTTGATTTCCACTGGAATTTTGATAGTGAATAATTTGCGGGATATCGATGATGATGCCAAATCTAAGAAGAAGACGTTGGCGGTTCGGTTTGGCCGCCAATTTACAATTGTCGAATACGCAGTCGTAATGATTGCCGCTTGTTTTGTTCCAGTGTTAATTTCACTCTTTTCTAGCCTCAAATATACGATGTTATTGCCACTCTTACTATTGCCCTTGGTTATTTATCTGATTGTGAAGGTTGCCAAAGACAGCGGACCCAAATTGAATGAGTCACTCTTTCTGACGGCCCAATCTCTGATACTTTACTCTCTGCTTTTTGTGATGGGTTGGGTTTTATCATATTAAGATTTCTGATCCTGGTTCTATAGACTTTAATGAGGAAGTCTCGTATCCTGAACAGCCGGAGATACGGATGTCTCACGAAATTATTAAGCACTGCCGCCTTTACCGATACTCTCTTCCATTTCAAACACCGTTGATGTTTGGCCAGAAGATGCTGTCTGAGAGAAAAGGCCTTCTTCTTCAAATTGAATGGAATACTGGTGCGACAGGAATCGGTGAAATTGCTCCCCTTCCTGGGTGGAGTCGAGAGTCATTGAAAGATGTCTTGCGCCTCATGCCGGCTCTGATGAGGGACCTTCAAGGCCATAACGTCACGGACCTACTATTTGGTAAACGTGAAGATTCTATTCTGTTTGGACTTCCGCCTAGCATCGTTTTTGGAGTTGAAACGGCCCTTCTAAGCACGCCAGCAGCGCGGCGAAATAACCCCCTTTTTATTTCAGGTGAAACCGTTGATCTTACGATCAACGGCCTTTTAAATTTTAACCGGCAATTTGATTTAGATGCTGACGCTTCAATCGCCAAGCGATTTGAAATCATAAAAGTGAAGGCGCCTTTTACGGATCCTGATCTCGCACTCTCGTACCTGCGCGGCATTCGGGACGCCAATCCAGGATTACAATTGCTGCTCGATGCAAACCAGGGATGGGATTTGAAGGCCCTAACGCCATATCTACCCGAATTACGTGAACTGGATATATTTTATGTTGAAGAACCGTTTGCCTCGATCACAGAGTCTGAAGCATTTTTTAAGGCTGCTGGCATTCACTATGCCTTAGACGAACAATGGATCTCTAATTCTGCCGAGATTTTGAAGAAAATTGAACAAAAGCAATTACCCGGTCTACGTGCCATCGTTGTAAAGCCCACGCTGTTTGGCAGCATCATTAAACTTGAAAACATCGCGTCTCGCTTGGCGTTTCACGGCATTCAATTGGTTATTAGTTCTTGTTTTGAGAGTGGCGTCGGCATCTCAACCTTATCTCGACTGGCATATAACTTATCTCCTGGAAGCTTTGCAGGTCTTGATACCATCAAATCGTTTAAATCTGATCTTCTGAACCCACCCCTTCATTTAGCAAATAATGCGATCACCGTTTATCCGTTGGTTTCACAGCCCTTTTCCCTTGTTGAAGCGTTTTACACGCCAATTAACCCCAAAATATTGGAACAGTACATCGAAAGTAACAGGCCGTAACCGTCACTTGCTTCTCTGATCAAAAATTAGGAAAATGTCGGCATGTTCATTGAATGCCCCATTTACAGTGCCGCTCAGAAATTTCCGACCAAAATTGCGTATCAAATTAGCGATAAGCCATGGACGTATGAGACGTTTAACCAGCGAATCGGCCGACTTCAGATTTCAATTCGGCAGCTTCATTTGCCTCGTAATTGCGTCATCACGCTAGAGGCACGAACGCGATCTTATGCTTCGATTTACGCCCTGATGTGGGCGGCGTGGCGAGAGGGCCATACTGTTTTGCCCTTAGATCCTGACCTTCCGCAGCGAACTATTCAGCAATTGATCGCAAATTCCCAGTCCGTGCTCCATTTTGGTCAGCATTCCGAACATAGTGCGCGACACATTCCCCTTCCGATATTAGAAACGATGGCCACTCAGGGTCTCTATCCGTTAAATGCGCCACCCGTAATGCACGCGAATACGATGGCAACGGTCGTCGCAACTTCTGGCAGTACTGGCTCCGCCAAATTAACGGGGTTGAGCGTGGGAAACCTTTTTGCCAATGCCGCAGGGGCTAATCAGTTCACGCCATTAAATCACTCGCATATTTGGTTGCTCGCACTGCCAATTCATCATGTGTCAGGATTAGGCATTCTTTGGCGGTGTGCGCTTGCGGGGGCCACAGTGGCGCCACAAGGCGAAACCGAGACCTGGATAGACTCTATGCGCCGTATAGCGCCCTCTCACGTGTCGTTGGTACCCACTCAGCTCCAAGACTGGGTGGCTCGATATGTCGCGGTTCCGTCGTTAATGACAGTTTTGGTCGGTGGGGCCGAAACCTCGTTGGCAGTGCTAAACGAGGCCACATCTCTTGGCATCCCCATCCGCCTTACTTACGGATGTACCGAAATGGGCGGCCAGATTACAACCAGCGATATCATAACAGCGTCGCAGCAAATGGTAACTTACGGACACGCCCTGCCACACCGTGAAGTACGTGTAGCCAGTAATGGTCAACTCCAAGTTCGCGGAGATTGCCTGTTTCAAGGCTACTGGAACGAACAGGTTTGGGCGAAAGAAACTACAGCAGATGGTTGGTTTAACACTGGAGATACCGGCAAACTGACCCAGAACGGTCTGGAGATTACCGGTCGTCAAGACAGCATGTACATATCCGGCGGGAAAAACATCTATCCGGAAGAAATCGAGCAAATATTCTGGAATCAACTAAAAATTTACACCTGTGTTGTTCCCGTGCCAGACGAGCGCTTTGGACAAGTTGGGGTTGCCATCCTGGCCATGAATCCAGAGGAAAAATCGCCCATCAAAGAGCAGCTATTAACCCATTTGCCACGATATAAAATTCCAAAGTACCAAATATTTTGGCCGAGGCATATTTCCCATGAATCACTTAAAATTCCGCGATTTCAATTGGCCCAGTGGATTAAAACTGAAAAAAAACTAATCCCGCTCGACTAAATGGTGGCGATCATTACGGCCCGCTCAGGCGCCGGATACCCCTCAATTGTTTTGGACTTGTCTTGAGGATCCAAAAAATCATCCAGTGAAGCAGCGGAACTCCAGGGTGTGACCCGCTGCTCGTCAGAATTTGTGGTCGATACCGATAGAAGTTCAACTGATTTGAAGCCCGTTTTAAAAAGCCAACTTTCCAGAGCACCGACGCTGGGAATGAAATATACATTTTTCATTTGGGCATAACGTCCTCGAGGAAATAACACCGTACTGGCATCCCCGGGAATCACAATCGACTCCACAATGAGTTTTCCTTTAGTTTTTAACTTTTCTTTGATAAGTTGCAGACTGAGTAGCGGATTTTTTTCGTGATATAAAATACCCATCAATAAAATTAAATCAAATTGCGATTCTAATTGCGGCAACGATTCGTATCCTATCGGCAAAAATTGGATATTTGATGGTTGTGGCAACCACTGATTTAACGCCAAAAACTGTTTGAAATAGAGGGGATGTGGATCAATACCCAATACCCGCACTGCTTTTTTCTCAGCTAAGCGAAATAAATAGTATCCGTTATTGGCCCCCACATCTAAAACGGTTTGCCCTGTAAGGTCTGGCAATTTAGATTCGAACCGATTCCATTTGACCCGGCAATCCCATTCCGCATCAATTGGAATGCCATCGATTTGAAAAGGACCTTTTCTCCATGGCATCAATTGCTGAAAATACCGCCTTACCAATTCTTGGTGTGACTCTGATTTACCCACAATACTTGAAAAATGCACCCACCCATCACTGTTCTGAGCAGGAGACACCTCGGGAGTTATCTGAAAGAATGGCACCATAGGCGCCTTGTAGGCAGTATGAGCCAATATGCCATCGATCCAACCACTGGGATCGGTGCCGGGCCTCAGTGGAAATTGGGTAAGTACCGCCGCCAAATAGTCTTTATAGTTGATAACTTCCATTTCTAAGATATTATCAGTGGTATGAGTTTGTCGGAACAGTCTATTAATCCAAACAACGATCCAAATTTGATTCACTCCATAGAATCTCAGCGGGAACAGCGCTACCTAGAAATGTCCAAAAAGTTGTTAGGTCCTCTAGAATCGATCTTTGATCCTGAGAGCCAATATCTGGTAGTGAAATCTCCTGAACAAGCTGGCAAAGATGAGTTGATTCGCTACGAAGTTATTTATCGAAAAGAATCTGTGTCTGTTAAAGAAACCTATTTGCATGGCGTGAAGCTATACATTCTCGACTTTGCAACGATGGAAATGACTATCAACGGACGTGCTGCCTCAGATAACGACCTGGTCTCCTTTCGAAAACGGATTAACCAATCTAACCGGGACTTTACCTTGAAAAAGGTAAGGTTGGTTATTTATCCTCGGTCAAATTAATTTTTTGCCAAGCTGAAAATCGCACGTTTCGGCCATCCCGCACAGAAAATTGATGCCAGTGAGAGGTATAATCCTCTTCCCAAAAGGGATCCCCCACCACCGCTTCAAAATACTTGGAATTTCTTAAAATTTCGTCAGTGTCGTTCCACAACCCGGCGTTATCGGTCGAAAAATAGAGCCTCCCGCCAGGATTCATTTTTTCTGAAACAGATTCTAAAAATGCCGGCTGTATCACGCGGCGCTTATGGTGACTGGCCTTAGGCCACGGATCCGGATGAAAAACAAAAACGCGGTCCAATATGGGCATTTGAATTGAATCTTGTAAAAAGGTAACACCGTTGCCATAGTACATTCGAATATTTTGATACTCAGGCGATTGAATCAGCGTATCTAAGGTCTCGGCCAATATCTTTCTCACCTCAATGCCGACGATTTTTCGGTCAGGGTAGCGCTTGGCATAATTGCGAATAAATACGCCTCTCCCCACCCCTATTTCAAGATCCAATGAGGTCGTAGGTTCGCCAAATACTTGTTCCCAGTCAATCGGACCGTATTTTTGGAGACACTGAAATGGATTGGTATGATGTCGTACACGCATGGGCTTTACCTCTCAAAAAAACTTAAAGTATCTGTAAAAAACTCTTGGGACGGGTTCCAAAACCATTTAGGTCCCACATTCTTTTCAAAATAGTGGACCTTAACACCACTATTTCGCATCCCATGAAACAACTGCAAACTGTCCGATCTGCTTCGGGTGATGTCAGCCCGACTCATGTAAAACGTGACTGGCACCTTGATTTTCGAGACATCGGCCAAAGCGGATCCCATTGAAAAATAGCCGGTGTCGTTGGGAGATCGCGGGTTGATTACCACAGCGCCTCTGACTTCTGGCAGTGCTTTTAATGCCATAATCGTCATAAATCCACCTTCGGACATGCCAACCAGAAATATTCGTTTACGGTCCACAAACGGCAATGATTGGGCAAACGATACCGCACCTCTAATGCTCTCCATCTTTCGGAAACGTTCAATCGGAATGATGCTAACGTAGCCATTGTCAGCAAATGACGCCGCAAATTGGGGCAAATCATAGCCCTGACGAATTGCGAATTTTAACCCATTCCAGTCAACAAATTGGTCATACACGTAAATAATGCAGGGAAATGGGGGGCGGCCATTGGGCGATGCATAGAGGGCCTTGAAGTTGCCTAACCCGCTGTATTCAATCTCTTTAACGGGCGTCGCAAACCCGGGCGCATGCAGCACCAAAATCATCACCAGAGGCAAGAACCGCCTAATCATAACCCTGAGTGTACCGGCAAATTGCCCAGATGCGAAGAACGGTTCGTTCCGTTATAATTCGGTTCTATGACAGCAGCGAAGCAATTGTGCGTAAATATAGACCACGTGGCAACGCTAAGGCAGGCCCGCCTAATCGGAATTCCGTCGGTGCTTGCAGCAGCCAAGGTCGTGGAATCGGTCGGGGCCAAAGGCATAACCGTTCACTTGCGGGAAGACCGCCGGCATATTCAAGATGCCGATGTTACCGAGCTTCGGGCCAACATTCGATATTTAAATCTGGAAATGGCCAATACCGAAGAAATGGTCCGAATTGCGCTAAAGGTCAGACCGGATGCCGTTTGCTTGGTGCCTGAAAAGCGTGCTGAACTCACGACCGAAGGTGGCCTAAATGTAGTCAGATCTTTAGACGCCATTGCTGGAAGTACTCGGCAGTTATCGGCGGCTGGTATAAAAGTTTCCCTGTTTGTTGAGCCTGAAATGGATCAAATCAAGGCGTCAGCTGATGCAGGTGCAGCGATAGTTGAACTTCACACGGGTAAATATGCTGAATTTCCAAATCAAAGCGAAATTAAACGCCTGCAGGAAGCTGCCTATTTTGCGTCCCAATGCGGGTTAATTGTACATGCTGGCCATGGCTTGGCAGTTGAAAATCTGCCCCCAATTATTGCTATTCCTGAAATCGAAGACTTGAATATTGGATTTAGCATTGTTGCCAACGCTGTATTTAAAGGATTATCCGAGTCGATCCAGGATGTTATGAAGGCAATGGCTGTTTAGAAATTAGATAGCCGGCCGACGTTTTTGTTTCTGAGCTACTTTTTTATAGGCCCCAAAAATCGCGTCTGCCATTTCGTCTGCAAATTGCTCAGGATCATTGGTTTCGCCAAGGTCATATGCAATTTCAGCCAGACCACCCACCAAGTCACGAATCTTCGAGCGACGAATTTTAACGTTCTTATTATTTAACTCGAGAATAACGGACATCGCGCTAGCCGCTTCAGATCCTTGAAAGCCAGGATCAAAGCCAGGAATTCTGGGCGGGATGTTTAGACTCATACTTGAATTGTATACCATATTTTTTTGGGATGGAATGGGAAGACAGAATCACCAATTGGAAATTAGGTAGCGTCTATATTCGGAAATTGCTTTATCAACGCATCCAATAACGAAATTACGGATGGGGGTACTGGCCCAAAGCGATCCATTAACTCGGCTTTCAGCGCCTGAACCTCTTGAAGCGTTTTGCAGTCTGTAAGCCGATAATATAAAGCCAACCGCTGCTTGGCATTTCCCACGTATTCATTGGGCAGCATTGCCTTTACCGATCGGGGGAATTTAAGCTCGAACTCTGCGGTTTTTGCCTGTTTTTCACCCCTCACAACTTGAACAGACTCGTCTAAAATTTTACAGTAGAGATCAAACCCAACACTACTCATATAGCCATGCTGTTTCTTTCCCAAGAGCGTTCCGGCCCCACGGATCTCGAGGTCCTTTAGCGCGATGTCATACCCTGCACCGAGCGCGGTGTATGTCTTTATTGCCAAAATACGGTCTTTGGCGTCGGCACTCAGCAGTGCTTCCGACGGAAAAAACATCCACGCATACGCTTGCCGATCACTTCGGCCCACCCGGCCTCGCAGCTGATGGATTTGAGACAGTCCTAAATTTTGAACCTCATCAATAATAATTGTGTTGACGTTGGCAATGTCGATGCCGTTTTCGACTATGGTGGTACATAACAAAATATCTGCTTCTCGATTAAAAAATTGATCCATGACCAACTCGAGATGCTCAGCATCCATGCGGCCATGTGCCATCATAATTCGAGCATTCGGCACCAATTTTTGCAGTTTGGCCAATTTGGCCGGCATGCGATTGATGTTATTGAACACATAAAATACCTGACCATCTCGGGCTAGCTCGCTTTCGATTGCAGCTCTTATTTTTTCGTCGGAATGAGCGGAAACCTGAGTTATCACCGGCTTACGTCCCTGCGGCGGACTTTTGATTTGGGAAAGATCACGGGCACCTGTTAATGCCATATATAAAGTTCTCGGGATGGGCGTGGCCGACAGTGTTAATGTGTCGACATGAGATTTCAGCTGTTTAATTTTTTCTTTATGCCCCACGCCAAAACGCTGCTCTTCATCAACCACCAATAATCCTAAATCCTTAAATTTAACATCAGCACTTAAGACACGGTGAGTGCCGATAAGCACGTCCAATTTTCCAGTTGCCAATAGGGACAAAATTTGTTTTTGCCGTTTCGGGTCAACCAACCGCGACAGCATGCCGACGTTCACCCCATAGGCTGAAAGTCGCTCTCGAAAAACATGAAAGTGTTGGTCCGCAAGTAGGGTTGTCGGCGCAATGATCACAACTTGTCGGCCAGCATGTGCCACTTTATAAGCGGCCCTAATGGCTATCTCAGTTTTACCAAATCCGACGTCTCCACAGACGAGCCGGTCCATCGGCCATGCCGATTCCAGGTCTTTTTTGACATCCGCAATGGCCGTTAATTGGTCGGGGGTTTCCGTGTAGGGGAAATCATCGGATACTCGTCTGAGAGTGTCTGATTCAGCCGGAAACGCCGTCCCCTGAATTTGTGACCGAATTTTATATAGAATAAATATTTCTTCGGCCAATTCAGCAGTTGCTTTTTTAACCTTATCTGTTGCCTTTTTCCATCCATCATCACTTAATGAATTGAGCGTTGGATTGGGTGCACCTCTATAGGGCTTCACATATTTAATCTGGTCGATTGGCACTAAAATACGATCATTTCCTTTGTATTTTATTTCCAAATACTCCCCTTCCCGCCCTAAAAAAGTCTCATGTTTTAACCCATTATAAACACCGATGCCGTGCAAGTAATGCACCACAAAATCACCTTCTGCCAAGGAGGCGATTAAATGAGCATCACCCGCATCATTGGATCGTAATTCACGCGCCATGCGCCATATTTTTGAATTGAGTTGAACCTGAGTACGTTCAAGAGAGGTTAACGATAGCTGGGTATGGACATCAAAGCCCGCCAGCCGTTCCAATTCGTCACCAAAAAATTCTAACCGTACCGGTTGGGCATGATTAACAGGAAAGATGTCGATGATTGATCCCCGCACGGCAAAATCGCTCGGTTCCAATACCATTTCGACACGTTCATATTGAGAATCAGCTAGCCAAGATACGATTTCTGTAAACCGATATCGTTCGGACACCCGAAATTCGCGAAATGGGGCTTGCTTGCTCATTGCCTCACCGTTTCATAATTGGAATATGAAATCAAGTCGTTTTTGGCGTATGGGAAAATGCAAAACATCGGATTTCAGCCACAGAAGGCCTCAAAATGGTGGCGATTTCCAAGAATGTTGCCCCACTGGTACAGATATCGTCGACAATCATCACCCGCTTCCCCTGAATCTTAGGTTTGAAGTCATCATCAATAATAAATGAGTTTGATAATTCCCTCTGCCGCTGTCGCGCATTTAATTCATGAAGCGCCTGCGTGTTTTTGACGCGATTTACGGCTGGAACGATGGGAATCTTAAAATTATTGGCACAGGCTCTAAATAGAAGTTCAGATTGGTTGAATTCCCTCTCGCGAAAACGTTTTGAATGGAGGGGCACCGGGATAATAATGTCGACTTCGTTTAAAATATCGGGTGCAATATGGGACGAAATCCAGGTGCCAAGTCGCTCCCCAACTCGGCGAATCTTATGGTATTTCAATGCCTGAATAATGGCTAGAGTATTGCCTAAGTAGGGGGTCAGGGTCGCTACTTTCAATCCGTCGCCAAGGTAAATTTCCTCTGGAATGATGGGTAATTGGCCGATGCAATGTTCACAAATACCAAACTCGGTTTGCACCTGGCACAAGCAGCAAACTTGAGGCAAGAAACAGTCCAGGAGGGTCTGCCATAGGCGATTGAAGGAATGCATAATAATTTATCGAATATACGTCGAGGCGTGTTGATAGATACCGTCTAAATCGGAGGTAAGATTGCCGAGGCTTTCGCTTTGTGTGAGCAGCCGAATAAATTCGATTTTTACCTGTTGATAGTGCTGCCAAAGAGGAAATATTCCTAGGCTTTCTTCCGTTTTCCCAATGGGCAAACTTAAAGAAAAGCCCTCGTTGGCAAAAAGCAACTCCATTCCAAAGCCTTGTTTGGTCAGTTGAATCGTTAATATGATTCGTAACATAACAAACAATGCCGCGATCATTCCATCTTGATCCTGACCGTCTTTTGCGTAGAGGTAACGTCCATTTGCCGCGGAAAGTCTTCCTTCCCAACCCACCAACGATACCTGAGTACCTGCGGGAGTAGCTAGAATTTCCTCTACCAAACGCTTTAAATCCGGCAGTTGAAACGGTTTTAAAATAACAGACAAGTTGAGCTCTGATTTTTTATCCATTAGTGTCTGTAGCAGTTCTGAGTTTGCAGACATTGCAATTATGGGCGTGATCCGATCTAACTCCCGAACCTTATAAATGTAATCGATACCCGAGGTTAATGGCATATTCAGGTCGGTAATCACCAAATTTGGACTTTGGCCCTTAAATTCCAAATACCCTTTAACAGCCGAATTGCATTCGATTACTGAATACCCTTCACATGTTAAAAACAATGAAATAGTCTTGAGCAAGTTCGAGTCATCATCAATTACGATAATTTTTTGCATAGCCTACCGAAAATATAACATAGCGAAATTGGTTTTACAGTATAGTACAATCTAAATACGTGTCAGTTTCAATATGAATAAGATCAACTCACAGTCCATTCTAATTAAACTTTTACTCCCGATTATCGCGGTGACGATCGGCACTGTAACCGCGCTTACCTTATTTATTCTGAATAACGAGCGCGTGATGCTTCAAAGAGCGAGTGAGCAAAATATTTCGATTATGCGCGAATCGCTGATTATGCGTGGCCGAATTTTGTCCAATAATTTAGCGCGTCAAACTGAATATAATTTGGATTCTTTTGATTTCCAGACTCTGAGCGCGTTGTACACAAAATCATCCGCCTACGATGAAGAACTTTCTTACGTTATTTTGATGGATAAATCGGGCGTCGCCTACATTCATACAGGTTCCCCTGAAGCTGCTGGCCACCAATTAGAAGCAGCTGAAGATCAATTCGCGCTTAGCCAAAAGAAGCCTGGGATAAACGAGTTCACAAAAAGTAATGTGTCGATGATTGAATTTATTATCCCCATTCAGCAAAATAAGAAGATTTGGGGATATCTCCGACTCGGCTATTCACTTAATGTATTAAATGCCAAAACGAGCTTGTCCAAGCAAGCGCTCTATGACGAAATTAACGCCAATATATGGAATACGGTTTTGATTTCCATCGGCTTTATTTTACTTGGGATCTTAGTGGCCTATTATGTTTCCCGTAAGATCACTCAGCCTTTGTCCGAGCTCACAAGCTGGGCACAAGAGCTATCGCGGGGCAAATTTAATGCCACGCATACCATTAATAAACAGGCGTTTAGAGAGTTGACGCTTTTGGTAGACTCATTTGAACAGATGTCTAAAAACTTATTGGATTCCACTCAAAAATTAGCCGATTACAATCATAAACTAACTGAAAAAAATAAGGCCCTTGAAAGTGCGACCCGTTTGATTGAAGCTGCTGACGAGCGTAAAAATGAGTTATTGGACCAGTTGGTTGGCGAGTTGCGTGGCCCGATGCAGTTTATTATCGGTACCAATGACGTCCTCTTAGAAAATGAATGGGTCCAAAAGAATAAAGGATTTAAATCCAGCTTAGAGATGATTCAAAAAACCTGTCGCAAACTCATAGAAAGCACCGATGAGCTTCAGGGATTGAAAAACATGAAAATCAAAGGAAATTCTTCGGCAATTTCGATTGTACCCGGCGAGGTCCTTATTGATGGCGTCCCGGAATTGATGGCACATATTTTGATTGATGGAAAAGTGAAGTTTGAAATTGAGAACCAAGTAGAGGGTCAATTTATTCAAACCGATAAGCGAATTGTGAATGACGTCATCATGAATTTACTGCGAAATGCAGCGCGATTCACGCGGGCGGGATCGATCAGTTTGTCGTTAAAAAT
>CANKTL010000021.1 GCA_947486405.1 bacterium | reverse complement strand
GTCAAGCGACCTTGAAACCCAATGCTTAGAAGCCCAAACTGTAGAACAATCAGACGTCCGTAATAGTCCGATTTCGTTAAAAGCAATTGCAAAGTTTTTGAAGAAAACCCCAGATCAACTTGCAAATGCCGCCGAAATCAGAGATCCAAAATCGTTGCTGTATAGCCTTATAAATGAGCAGTTATTAGAGCTGGATTCCAATGACGCCACACTTGAGCACTATCGGCTAAATAATTCATCCGTCGACAAATTAAATTCACTCTTACACTATATGGACCACGCCGAAACCATAGATGCGAGTGTCCGCCTCTATATAAAACTGTTTGATCAGACCTCGGTAGAGTGGTCAGATAGCATGCACCAGCTACTCGATCGTTTCTTAGCAGCCGACGAAACGGTCGCCGAAAAACTCCTCCCTTTGATTCAATTTATTATTCCTCACCTTCAATTTAAGTCAACTTTGCCGCTCGACGAACAAACTATCCAACGGTGCAAAACAAAGTTAAGCAGCCGTTCCCCGATCGACAACTGCCAAGGCGTGGCGTTGCTCCTTCTCGTTGCAATGAGAAGCACTTCACAAGAAATCGCCACAATCACGGCGGGTGTCGATTTTGTGGCCTTTTTAAATGGTCCTCAGAAGAACTTCATTTCTAATCTCTTGCTGCGTATGCCAAGCTGCGTAGAGTCTCAATCGGTGCAAGGGGCCCGGGCTCAAGCACTCAACACCTTTTTTACGACCCCCTCGACCGAACGTCAGGCACTAGCAGATATTCTATCTTTTCAAATCGAACATTATCCGTTCCCGACGACTGCGTTTGACGTGTCGCTCGACCATCTGGCGACATTTATATCCACTTCAAATGCACGAACACTTACATATTTGATGGCTTACACCGTTGCGTTGAATGATCCGCAGCGATTGGCCCAATTGGCCGCAACATCTCCATTTTTAAACAAGCTAACCGCCCGAATAGTAGAGGACCCCACATTGGAAATTCGCGCGCTATGTACCCGTATATTCAAGAAAATTGAAGAGGCCTACGCGAATGCACCACCCCCAGGGGATGTTGATTTGAGCAGGTTTAATTCCGTAAAACTGTTCCAAAACTCGACTCCGGCCGAGTTTTATATTGAGGCCATGAGGCGCCTGCAATTATCAGTAGATTCAACTCCCTTTCCGATATTGGGATACGCCCGTTTCCATCTTGAAAACCAGGTAGATAAACAAGCGCTTTTTGGCGCCGCTCACAAGATACTGGGTTCAATAGACATCCTAACCCATCCGGCCGGCGTGGTTTTATCAGCCATGTTTCTTTTTACCCCCGGTTTTGAGAAGGGAACTTATGCCGAAGAAATCGAACGCATCACCGAGAGACTCTTTTACTATCTCTTCGAGACACCCCCGCAAATTTCCGAGCCAACAAGAAAATGGATAATCGACCTAATCACGAATTTTGATGTGACCGAAATAAAATGGAGCGACGCCAATAAAGACAGCCGCAACCGCGCGTTACAAAATATCGGCGAGCAGTTAACCGCCATCAAAGCTTATATTAATGATAATCGCCATTTAGGTGACACTGGCACTATCGACACAAATTTAGCCTCAATAAAGCGAATACTCTCTGAGAGCTAGGCGGCATATTAAAGCGGCTTTAGTTGGTCACCGACCCAGTTTAAGTAATTGGGAGAAACAAAATCAACCGAATATTGAACAATTTCGGGTAAATCATAGTTGTGGTTAGACGCCAACCATTTGGTGACCTCGGTGGCATGGCTGGCCAGCGTTTTGATTTGGACCCGCCACTCGGTTTGTTCCAGGAGCTCCCCTTTCCATTCAAAAACAGAATGAATGGGGCCTTCAATTTGCACACAGGCGGCCAGCCGATTTGAAACCAGATATTGAGCCCAGGACTTTGCGGATTCAGAACTATCGGTGGTGGACTGAATAATAACGAGCTGATCGCTCATATTTCGCCTAAAATCGACTCGAAAAAGGCCTGGTCGGAGGGATGGGTCAGCATGGCTGAAACCTCGGCTTTTGGAATCCACCGGGCCTCTGGGTTGTGCGGATCGATGGGTGCCAAGGTGACGTGATCGGCATCAAATAGAAACAGGGTGATGGTTTTCATTTCTTCGGGGCAATCTAGTTTGCTGCGCGAGTAGGTGCCCAATTTTTTCACCAAGCGAATTTCGGACACACCGGTTTCTTCGTAAATTTCACGGTAGGCCGCGGTTAATTCGTCTTCGCCATCTTCCAACTTGCCCTTGGGCAGCGACCACGATCGCCCGCGTTGATTAACCACGATTACGTTGCCGTTGCCATCGCGCACCACCCCGCCGGCACTAAACGTGTGTAGCCCCTCTGGCATTAAAACAGATCCTTATCGGTGACCGCACCTTCTGAGGCCGAGGTGACCGTTTTGGCATACTTGGCCAATACGCCGTAGCGATACCGTGGGGTCGGTTGTTTCCAAGCAGCTTTACGTTGGGCCAGTTCAGCATCTGAAAGGTGCACATTTAGCGTTCGGGCTACCGAATCAATCGTTATTTTGTCGCCATCATTAATGAGGGCTATCGGGCCGCCCTCAAAGGCTTCGGGGGTGATATGGCCCACCACAAACCCGTGACTGCCACCAGAAAAACGACCGTCGGTGATTAGGGCAACATCTTTGCCCAAGCCCGCTCCCATAACTGCTGAGGTCGGCGACAACATTTCGCGCATGCCCGGTCCGCCTTTGGGGCCTTCGTAGCGAATAACCAAAACATCGCCTTTTTTCACAGTGCCATCCAAAATGCGTTTTAAGCACTCTTCTTCCGAGTCAAAAACACGGGCCAATCCCACGAATTCGCTGCCTTCTTTACCTGAAATCTTGGCCACTGAGCCGCCTGGCGCCAGGTTTCCGAAACAAATGACCAGGTGACCATCTTTTTTAATGGGGTTATCGAAGCTACGAATAATGTCTTGGCCAGCAGGGTAATCTGATGCATTGGCCAAGTTTTCGGCCATGGTTTTGCCAGTCACGGTGAGGCAATCGCCATGCAACAAGCCTTTATCCAAAAGCCGCTTCATCAACGGAACCGTGCCGCCAATTTCCACCAACCTGGCCATGGCATATTTGCCGCTGGGTCTTAGGTCTGCCAATACTGGCACACGCTCTCGGATTTTAATAAAGTCGTCTAAGGTCACTGAAATGCCAGCGCTGTGGGCAATTGCGATCAGGTGAAGGACAGCGTTGGTGGACCCGCCTAGGGCCATTACTACGGTAATCGCGTTTTCAAAGGCTTTTTTGCTGAGAATATCGCTGGGTCGGATATTCGCTTTCAACAATTTCAACACCGCAGCGCCCGCTTCTTGGCAGTCTTTGTATTTTTCAGGCGAAACTGCGGCTTGTGCTGAGCTATTGGGCAAACTGAGGCCCAAGGCTTCAACCGCCGAGGCCATCGTGTTTGCGGTGTACATCCCGCCACAGGAGCCGGGCCCTGGAATCGCGCAACTTTCGATGGCTTCTAGTTCCGCGTCGTCGATCTGATGATTCGCGTGCGCACCTACCGCTTCAAATACAGAGACGATATCCACATCTTTGTCATTGTGGCAGCCCGGTAAAATAGTGCCGCCGTATACAAAGATAGACGGTCGGTTGAGGCGGGCCATGCCCATGACACAGGCCGGAATATTTTTATCGCAACCGCCAATGGCCACAAAGCCGTCAAAGCCTTCGCACGCCACTACGGTTTCGATGGAATCGGCAATTACCTCCCGGGATACCAGTGAATATTTCATTCCTTCGGTGCCCATCGAAATACCATCTGAAATGGTGATTGTGTTAAAAGTAACCGCCTTGCCACCACTGCCGTTGATACCGGCTTCGACATGTTTAGCGAGGTCGTTGATATGCATATTGCACGGGGTAACATTGCTCCATGTGGAGGCCACACCTATCATTGGTTTTTTAAAATCGTCGGTGCTAAATCCGACTGCGCGTAGCATCGCACGTGACGGTGCACGGTCCGCGCCATCTACAACTTGTGATGAAAATTGGCGATCTTTGTCCATAGCGGTCTCTCCCTGAAATAATTCAATCTTTAGTTTATTTAACCTGAGTTATGGGTAAGCTTGAACAAAGAAAGTTCAAAATCAAGGCAAATTGTGATTGAGACCAGGGCAAAATTGGGTTTAATAGCAGCGCTATTTAATTCAATTTTAACCACAGGATCGGTCACAATTTGGTTTGAGATTGGGCTTTCGACTTCAAGTTTACCCATAACTCAGGTTAGCATTATAATTGAGACACTATGTTTAACCAACTCCGCAATTTAACCACTAAAGCCGCCACTTTAAAGGGCATTGGGGCATTGCTCTCTTGGGACCAAGAAACGGGGATGCCAGCAGGTGCCATTGATGCGCGGGCGGATCAAACAGCCCTTATTTCTGAATTGGAACATGAGGTTTGGATAAGTGATCATTTTCAATCTACATTGAGCCAACTTATCGACTTAAAATCGGGGGAATTGAAAGACAACACCTTGTCTGAGCCCGAACAAACCGCGGTTCGCCTTATCTATAAAGACTGGAAACACGCCAAGGCCCTCCCCAGTGACTTTGTCTCACGCTATGCCGACGCCACCTCCCGCTGCCAACATGCCTGGGCCGACGCACGCGCCGCCAACGACTTTAAGCAATTTGCGCCCCATTTGGCCGCGATTGTGGATTTAACCAAAGAAAAAGCGAGCTATTTCCCCGGGTTTACCTGTGTATACGACGCCCTACTCGATGAATTTGAGCCGGATATGACCGTTGCCGAATTATCCCCCTTGTTCGCTGATTTACGCGACCAAACCTTGGCGCTGTTACACGAGATCAACGACCGTCGGCCCCACGCGACCTTTGCGACCCTCAAGGGCCATTTCGACCTGGAATCTCAGCGTCAGTTTAGCCTCGAGCTGCTACGCGACATTGGTTTTGATTTTACCCGCGGCCGCTTTGACCCCTCGGTTCACCCCTTCACCACCGACCTGCACCCCACCGACATCCGAATTACCACTCGCTACGACCAACACGACCTCATGGAAAATATTTCCAGTACCTTGCATGAAGCCGGCCACGGCATGTACGAACAAGGGTTGAATGCCGACTGGGTAGGAACCCCCCTTTGCGAATCGTTGAGCCTGGGCATTCATGAAAGCCAATCGCGGTTTTGGGAAAATGTGGTGGGACGCAGTCACCCCTTCATTGAGGCGTATCTGCCTTCGATTCAGCAGCGTTTCCCCACACCCTTTGCGGCAGTCGATGCCACTGCCGTTTACCGCGCCTTCAATCAAGTTCACCCAAGTTTGATTCGGGTCCAAGCCGATGAGTTAACCTACAATCTCCATATCTTAATTCGCTATGAGGTGGAGCAATTATTGTTTAATGGCAGCGCAACAATCGCGGAACTCCCGGAAATTTGGAACCAAAAATACGAAGATTACTTGGGCATTCGCCCCAGCTCAGATGCCACCGGAATCTTGCAAGATGTGCATTGGTCTGCGGGATTGTTCGGCTATTTCCCCACCTATACCCTCGGTAATTTATTTTGCGCTCAATATAGTGAAGTATTAAAGGCTGATTTGCCGAATTTTGATGCGCTGGTCCGATCTCGCGATTTCGCCCCTATTTTAGGTTGGCTCCGCGGCCATATTCACCAAGTCGGGCGGGGATTAACCGCCCCAGAGCTGATCCAAAAAACCACGGGCATGCCCCTCAGTGCAGACGCCTTCATACGCTACGCCCGCCAAAAATTCTTAGATATATATACCGTCTAATTGCTATACTAAAATCGCAATGCTTTCACTCTCACACGAAATCTTTATCAATATCGAATTTATTGTCTACTGTGCGCTATCGCTGATATTGGGTGGAATAGTGGGATTAGAGCGAGAATTTCGGCGTAAACCGGCCGGATTTCGCACCCACGTTCTGATTACCCTGGGTGCGACTATTATCACCTATATTTCAATTAACATGTCCCCCACCGCCGACCCCACTCGAATTGCCGCCCAGATCGTATCCGGTATCGGTTTTATTGGCGCGGGAACGATTATGCAGTCTCGCCAGGTTATTTTGGGTTTAACCACCGCCGCCACGCTTTGGGCCTCCGCCGGGATCGGCATGTTAGTGGGTGCCGGAATGATGATTCAGTCTATTGTGGGCGCATTAATTATTTTTGTATTTTTGGTGGGATCCCACCGTTTTACCCGGGCCGGCTCTTCGCCAATGAAGCCCTATTGCCTGAATATCCAAATTAAAAAAATGCCCGCCCTAGAAGAAATCGAACATTTGATTGAAAAATTGGATTTGGTGATTGAATCAAAAACGCTGACCCGGGCCAAAGATCTAGAATTACAGATGAATTATCATGCGACGCCCCTGACCCAATACGTACTGATGCGGTCGTTGCTGAAAATTAAGGGGTTGAGGGAAATCGTTCGGGCCTAGCAGTGAACACGATGAAATCCGTCGGGATGATCTGCCGCAAATCCCGTGATTCCTTTAATAATTGACTTGGCAATCGGTGAATGGGTGTCACTTGGATCTAGACTCATAATGCCCTCGATCTGCAAGAAGGACACGATAAACTCTGAAACTTGGATAAAAATGTCTTGACGTTCCGTTTTTTGAGCCGCGTTGAGAAGACGGTATGCACGGGTAAATTTAGGCAGTGTTTCTTTTTCCTGGCGTTCTCGTCGAATCAGCCACATATTGTATTCCCATTGTTGGATTAAATGCGCGATCATCGGTACATTCGCCTGAGAAATTGCGCGTTTCAGAGCCTTAAATACAGTTAGTTTAGTTAGTAGGTGCGGTGGATCGGTAGGACGCTCGGGTTTCGGATTCCCCAGATTTTCTGTTTCTCTCACTACCGCCCATATCTCTGCCTCTTCAGCAACTGTTCGGGCAAACACAAATTTGATTGGAATTTGGCCAGGATGGTGTCGCAAATGCGCTTTCACGATTTCCAATATCGCTTGGTGTGGATCGGGATATTGAGCAGTCGATCGACATCTCTTTAACAAAAAATCGTATCGTGTCATATCGAAACGATACCGTTTCAATCGATCTAAGCTAGATTGTATGACTCTAGATACCATGTCATCAGACTCAGAATCAGTCTCAGGGAACCAACCGCTCAATTTCGTATTGATAGTGCCAATCCAGGTTTTAGCAGTTTCGGCCTCTTTTCTAGGTATTCTCCACGACGACGGTATTCCGTCTTGCTGCTTCGCCACTCCAGACATCATCGTCGGGCCAGTGACCTGCATGGTATGCCAATACTGATACCGAAATTCAAATGTTCTGCCACTTCGCCCCGCTGCAATTTTTGTTCGCGTAGTGGTTAACGCCTTAAGTTCCGGATACGATAAACAAGCGCGACGCCTGATCTCGCAAAGAATGTGCCGATAAAATTCAATCCCTGGGCGATTGGCTGTTAACACGCAATTATTGCTCCCAAAGCACATCAAATCGCTTCCAACCGCGTCTGGAAACAGGGCCTTTCTACCAGACATCACATCGTTGCAAAAGCCAAATTCCCTAGCCGGATCAAACAAATTGAGCGCACCTAACTCATTTTTCTCTCCCAGATTCAATAGCGATGAATAATGCTCATCCACATCAAAATAAACACCGCCAAAACGGAATTCGATCTCATATCGCAGCACATCCGCTTGCTTGGCCCGATTTGTCTCAACAATGTGATCTTCGTGATCAAATATATCCTGATTAAACATCGGCGATCGGGTCGTAAAAACGGCCGTGACGGGAATCAAGCGAATGCCGTGATGGCTTGCCCATTTCAGCATGCGCTTATCCTTCAATGTTTCGTGGTCAGTCCACAGCAAAATCTCTTGATCCGGAAAATGACGGCGTGCCGCCTCTAAATTGGGCCCGAAGGTCCTAAGCCGTTTTGCAAAAGATTCCCCCACCCAAATGTAATGAATAAAATCCAAATACTTCTCAACTGGTTTCCTACCGCCAATACTGGCCGCATCCAGGTCCATGAAAAAACGCTGTTGTTCCCGCGGAGTCAACTCCTCGTATAGCGCACCTATAGATATTTGCTTAAACATAGTTCAACCGGCCCTCCGTGACCTCAGTACTTGATTATCGGGTTAATAATTCAGAAATTTCAGCCCGCGGACAGATGTGTAACCGTGGGAGACGCCCCCTTAACTCGTATAAAATTCTTTCCGACCGTTCATCAGTGACCGGCGCAACGCTTCCGCTTCGTTACTTGTATCCCCTTCAATATCGGCTAAACTAGCGTTAATTAGGCCTTCAATCTTTGACCAGGGTGTAATCTCCTGTAGCGTTCCAGCAGCATTGAGCAACCGATAGGCTCGCGTAAATACCGGCTGGGCACTTCCAGTTTCTCGCTCACGTTTCGTCAACCACATGTCTCGGGTCCATTTGGAAATCAAATAGTCCATTAATTCCCCATCCTGTTGTTTGACCGACCGTTTTAAAGCCTTAAACAAACAACGATTTGCGCCTTTGCCTAATTCTGCCGCACTTTGGGTCCGATCAACCCATTTCCACAATCGTTCATAAGAAGCGCAAGAATTCGCAAACACATATTTGATTCGATAGCGGCCCAAGTTCGACTTTAAGTGCGCCAAAATAGCCGTTTCAACACTGGCAAAGGGATTCCCATATTTGGGCGTAACGCGGCACCGTTCTAATAAGAAGGTATAGCGTGTTAAATCCAAGCGATTGCGAAATAAGCGCCTTCGGGTGGATTCAATGATGCGAGTTACCATTTGATCCGATTCGATATCGGTGGCGGGATGCCAATTGGCGTAGCGGGTTTCAATCGACTTTACCCAAGCCAGCGCGGTTTTTTCTTCCCGTTTGTAAAGGTAATCTTTGGGATCCGTCACCGGCATGGCCCGTGTCACGAGAGCCGGCCCAGTTGTCATCTGCGTGCTCCAAAATTCGTACTTATTAAATAGCGTCCCGCCTTTTGCATACGCGGGCATTGTGGACCTGGTTTTTTTATTCATTTGTTTGAGTTGGTCATAGGGAAGTTGGGCGGCATCGGCCACAGCCTGTATTAAGCGCCGATATTCGGGCATTCCCGGTTCAACTGCACTCATCATATCGTTATTAGAAACGGCAGCTATTAACTTGTCCCCCACCTGCAATAACTCGCGTGTATATCCAAACCGACGTTGTGTCGAAAATAGAGGGTGATTTCCAATTTCATCATCTTCAGTCACATAAATGTTGTTAGGATTCACATCCTCATCTAAATAAATTCCCCCAAATCGATACAATATCTCGTACCGCAGCATATCGGCCTTCCGCGCATAATTCGTCTCAACAATGCGGTCTTCATAGTCAAACAGCCGCTGGTTAAACATCGGGTGCGCAGAGTCAAAAACGGCGTCTATTGGAATCAGACGGATATGCTGGGATTTGGCCCAGCTCAGCATTTTGGGATCAGTATAGGTCGCGGCATCTGTCCACATCATGATTTCGCGATCAGGCAGCATCTGAGATAGCCGAGCGATCAGAGGCCCGTAGGTGTCCAGACAAGTTGAAAACGAGGCCCCCATCCAAACCATATGCATCAAATTGAGATATTTCGACATATATTCGGTCAAAGGGCGATCGATTGGGTTTTCGGCCTTGTCCAATGTGGTGAAATAGGCCTGCATCTCAGCTGGAGATGACCACAAATCTGGACGACTAATTTTGAGCGAAATAACTTTTAAGGCAACCACACTAACACCCTCCCTTGGCACATTACTTTACTTATTTATCGATTTTAGCTTGCCGTATGTTCAATAAACTTTGATTTTTCCGGCCACCCCTTTATAATGCGATCACTATGCTATTCGACTTATCTGTAATTGAATCTGTTTACTCAACCTTCAAATCCCGAGTGGATGCGGCACGAAAAATGAAAGGATCCGCACTCACCTACGCCGAGAAAATTTTATATGCCCATTATTATGGCGAACTACCTAAAGCGCCGGCCGGAAGAGGCAAAGATTATGTAGACTTCGCACCCGACCGAGTGGCCATGCAAGATGCGACTGCACAAATGGCACTATTGCAATTTATGCAGGCGGGTAAAGCGCAAGTAGCGGTACCCTCAACGGTGCACTGCGACCACTTAATTCAAGCCGAAGTGGGTGCTCAAAAAGACCTGGCAACTGCCAACAGCACCAACAAAGAAGTGTATGACTTCTTGTCATCTGTTTCTAATAAATATGGCATCGGATTTTGGAAACCGGGTGCGGGGATTATCCACCAAGTTGTCTTGGAAAATTACGCATTCCCCGGTGGATTGATGATCGGAACCGACTCTCACACGCCGAATGCAGGCGGATTGGGAATGGCGGCCATTGGTGTGGGCGGTGCGGATGCCGTGGATGTGATGGTCGGAATGGCCTGGGAACTTAAATTCCCTAAAATTATCGGTATTCACCTCAAGGGCAAATTAAATGGATGGAGCTCACCCAAAGACGTTATTTTGAAAGTTGCCGGTATTTTAACCGTTAAAGGCGGTACCGATGCCATTTTAGAATATTTTGGCGAAGGCACACGCAGCATTAGCTGCACGGGCAAAGGCACCATTTGCAATATGGGCGCTGAAGTTGGGGCAACCACTTCGATTTTCCCTTACGACGAAAAAATGGCCAATTACCTAATCTCGACTGATCGCGAAGCTGTGGTAAAAGCCGCGCGCCCTGTGGCCGACGAATTGCGCGCGGACCCCGAGGTTGAAGCCAATCCCCATCTGTATTACGACCAAGTGATTGAAATTGACCTGAATACATTAGAACCGCACGTTAACGGTCCCTTTACCCCAGACCGCGCATGGCCACTCTCTATTTTTGCCAAAGCTGTGAAAGACAATGACTATCCGGCAGCCTTATCCGTTGGGTTGGTAGGCTCTTGCACCAATTCGTCATACGAAGATATCGATCGCTGTGCCAGCATTGCCAAGTTTGCCTCAGATCACGGCCTAAAAGCCCAGTCTGAATTCGTGATCACCCCCGGTTCTGAAACCGTTCGCCAAACCATTGAACGAGACGGCCAATTGGGCGAGTTTGAGAAAATTGGCGGCGTGGTTTTGGCCAACGCCTGCGGCCCTTGTATTGGTCAGTGGAAACGCCACGGTGCTGAAAAACAAGAGAAGAACTCCATTGTGACTTCGTTTAACCGTAACTTTGCCAAACGAAACGATGGCAACCCCAACACCCACGCATTTGTCACCTCCCCTGAGTTGGTTACCGCAATGGTATTGGCCGGTCGCATCGATTTTAACCCGATCACCGATACCCTCACCACGCCCAACGGCGACACCATCAAACTACCCGAACCCCAAGGCGATGAACTACCCAAGGGCGGCTTTTTCGCCGATGACCCGGGTTACGTTGCCCCTGCTACAGACGGCTCAACGGTAATTGTGGCCGTCAGTCCCACTTCAGATCGGCTTCAATTGCTAAGCCCATTCACCCCTTGGAACGGCAAAGACCACAGTGGTTTGCGCCTGCTCATTAAAGCCAAAGGTAAATGCACCACCGATCATATTTCAATGGCGGGATCGTGGCTCAAGTACCGTGGCCATTTGGACAACATTTCCAATAATCTTCTGATCGGCGCGGTTAACGCCTATACCGGCCAAACCAACAGCGTCAAAGACATCCATAGTGGTGTGTATGGCGAGGTCCCCCACACCGCGCGGGCCTATAAAGCCTCGGGTATTGGCACCATCGTGGTAGGCGATGAAAACTATGGTGAAGGCTCCTCGCGGGAGCACGCTGCAATGGAACCTCGGCACCTCGGTGTGGTGGCAGTCATTGTGCGATCCTTTGCCCGAATTCACGAATCCAACCTCAAGAAACAAGGCGTTTTGGCGCTAACTTTCGCGAATCCTGCTGATTACGACAAAATTCAGGAAAACGACAGTTTTGATATCACGGGGTTAACCCATTTCGCACCAGGGTCTACCCTCACTTTAATGGCCCAGCATCTGGATGGCAGCCACGACGTGATTCCGCTCAAACACACCTACAATGACGGCCAAATCGACTGGTTTAAAGCAGGCTCTGCATTAAACTTGATCTGTCAGCAGTCTCGGTTAGCGTGAGTATCCGAGTTCGCTTTGCCCCGTCACCCACGGGGAATTTGCACTTGGGTACGGCCCGAGCGGCCTTATTTAACTGGCTGTTTGCGCGGCGCACAGGTGGCACCTTAATTCTGCGCATTGAAGACACCGATATGAAACGCTCAGAAACCGCGTTTGAGGCCTCGATTTTGCAGGGTCTCGAGTGGTTAGGTATTGATTACGACGAAGGCCCGGACAAACCGGGTTCGACAGGGCCCTATCGCCAGTCAGAGCGCATGGTGGACGGCGCTTACAACTCGGTGGCCCAAGCGCTGATTGCCAGCGGACACGCCTACCGCTGTTTTTGCACCCCCGAAGAACTAGATGCAGAACGTGCCCATGCCGATGCCAGCAGCAGACCCTACGTCTATAGCCAAAAATGCGCCAAACTCACCGCGGACGAGCGCAATGCCCGACTCGCCGCCGGCACCACCCACACAATTCGCTTCATGATCCCTGCTACTGCCGGCATTATTGCCTTTGATGACATTATCCGTGGTCATTTGGAATTCGATAGCCAACTATTGGGCGATTTCGTCATGATCAAATCCGATGGCAGCCCCAGCTATAATTTTGCGGTAGTCGTCGATGATATTCATATGCAAATTTCCCACGTCATTCGCGGCGAAGACCATATTTCCAACACACCACGTCAAATCTTGGTGTATCAGGCTCTAGATAAGGCCATTCCCCTGTTTGCCCACCTACCGATGATTTTGGGCCCTGATCGCAGCAAATTATCCAAGCGTCATGGCGCCACCAACGTCATCGACTATAAGGCCGAAGGCTACCTGGGCACGGCAATGGTGAATTACCTGGCCCTACTGGGTTGGTCACCCCCCGACGAAAAAGAAATTCGTAGCGTTGCTGAAATCAGCGATCTATTCGAACTGGAGCGCGTCAATAAATCAGGCGCTATTTTCGACCTCAAAAAACTGCGATGGATGAATGCCCAATACATTCGGCAATTTTCAGCTGACGCCCTTTTGGCGCAAATTATCCCAGTGCTCTCACCAGCCATTTCCTCTGGATTTTTAGCCCACTCCCCCGCCACGCAATTGGCAATGATTCAGCTCGTTCACGACAATTTTGAATTGGTTCCCGAGGTTAATATCGCGCTCAAAGTCTTTTTTTTAAACGACACCGAGTACAAATCCATGCTGGATGCGTTCACCTTTTCCGCCGAAGATCGTTTGGTCGCCCAAGCCTTTTTAAACCAAGTAAGCACGGCCACCACATTTGATGACGCAGTCGTTGCTCAACTCCTCGAAACGGTCAAAACCGAAACTGGATTTGGCACCGGAAAAGTATTCAAACCCCTGCGAAAAATTTGCAGCGGATATGAATCCGGGCCCCATATCAGCACTGTAATTTCGCTTTTGGGTGCTGAGTGTATCCAAGACCGTTTAAAGCGGTTTCTCTCTGCCTAATCTCTCTGGTATGGCCGCCATCCGCCAGGCAACGGCTTACCTGGAACAGTCCACGCTGTCCGCCAGTGATTGCGCAGCTTTCAGTACCTTGATTCGCATCCCACTCTCAGAAGCCGATGTACGCCAGTTTCACAGTGTCGCGCAAAAAACCCTGCGGGAGTTTCGAGAAGTGTCACTGAGTTCGCAGGGCTTTTTCCCTTTTCAAGCCACTGATATTGCCCAGTTTATATGCACCGATACTCAATTTGGCTTCGAATTTAATAAAAAACGCAATCAAGGGACGCTGTACGGCAATCGCCACACCCAAATCAGACGCTGCCTGATCAATGACAGCCCCAGTAGCCTGGTCATTCCCTTGATCACCCGCAAATTGACTCAGCTTCATATTCCCAGTTCCGACAACATCGATTTGGTGGAGGATTTAGGGATGGGCCAAGCGGTGTATCACATCCGCAGCAGCAAAATGGACGTCGTGATTAAACGCACCGAGGCAGAGGCGCTTCAACCGTTTTATGCCAGCCTTCTCAGTAGGCTCAATTGGCCCAGCTATCACTGCCGTACTCAGGTCTCGGACGGCAGTAGTTGGGAACTCACTGATTACCTCGGCGCCGACAACCTAATGTCCACGATCAACACCCAGTCCAAGCTACCCACCGACATCGTCCTACAACTGGCCCGACATGCCGCCCTTGCCGATATATTGGGCCGTGGTGACCGCCATTTTGAAAATTACGTGGTGCAAAATCAAACACTATTTCCGGTCGATATATCCCATTTATTTTGGGAAAACAACGAGGAATGGATTAGCAAATATTGCCACGCCGGTTTGTATGAAATTTGCGCGGATCTCAGCCAAGTCAATTTATTTTTGGCGCATTACGCCCAAACAATGACAGATCTCAGAAACACCCACGCAGACCTGATTATGGATCAAATCAACGTGGCTTTTTCCCAGGATGCCCGTTCCAAAATTGACTACGTCACCGCGCGCCTAACCCCACAGTACTTGCATGCGCAATCGCAGCGATATCGCAATGCCCTTATTGAATTTGAGCACCGGCAACCGTATCGAAATTGGCTCAATCAAATGGCCCTTGAAGACCCTAAAGCACTTCGTGAAAACGAATTACTCTATATGTATTACTTGGCGAACCAAAACCGAAACGCCGCATTCTTTCTTATTGAAGAACGCAGCGAACCCCTTTTTGAGTGGATCAGATCCTGGGCGCGTAAACGCGGCTTTGACTCAGCAGCTGCTTCGCAAATTCAATAAGTTTTTGAGAGGCTTCTATTGATTTAGATTCCGCATAAATTCGGGCCAATGGCTCGGTTCCCGACAGGCGCATCAACACCCAGTCGCCACCTTCAAAACTAATTTTAACGCCGTCCATCTTATTGATATCCGCCACCGGAATATCAAAGGCCGGCACTTTATCAACGGTCAGGTCTCGAAAAATACTCACAAGCTGTGGCTTACGCGCTGGGTCAAACTGATATTCTTCTTCAGCAAAATAATATTTGCCATATTTGGCCTCGATATCGGCCCGAAGCTCTGACAACGTTTTACCGGTTAACTTCAGCACTAACATCAAGAAAACCGCCGGGAAAAACCCACATTTTTCAAGCGTGTGAAAACTGGCTGAAAATCCACCTGACGACTCTACCGCCAGTGCAATCTTGTTCTCAAATCGGCCGTTCTCTAAATAAGAGGCAAAATATTTAAAGCCCACTGCCGTTTCGTGAAACTTGCCCCCATTTTGAGTTACGGCTGACTTCACTAATTGAGACGAAGCCACAGTTGTTGCCACACCCAGTACCGGAATTTTACGTGTGACCAAAAAGTCATACAAAATTACCGCAACTTCTTCCGGGGTAATTAATATACCGGTTTCATCCAAAATGACATGACGATCCCCATCTGGATCATTGGCAATCGACATCACGCCATCCATTTTTTGCTGTACCTTAATCAAGTTGCGAAGCGTTTCAAATTTGGTTGGATTGGGCTCAATCCCGCCAAAATCACTGGCCGGTTCGGCATGAATAATCTCGTAATTGGTGATGCCTAATTTAGAAAATATTGCGCGCCACGTGCCTGCAACAGCACCATGTTTGGCATCCACCGCAATGGCCAGATCCGAAAAATTCGGGATTTCGGTAACGCCACAATTTTTCATCAGTTTTTCAACCATGTCAGCAGCAAACTCGTTAACGGTATCTACGCGATTTAATAATTCGGCATCAAATTGGGCCTCGGGCATCCCTTGCTGATAGACAAAATTGGCCCGTTCTTCGAGCCATTGTGTCACATCACCTGGTGCAGGCGCACCATTGGACGGATTAAACTTAATGCCGTTGTACTGCGGTGGGTTGTGAGAGGCAGTTAAAATCAGACCCCCATCAATTTTATAGTGCTGGATATACCAAGACACCACCGGCGTCGGCGTATACGTATCGAATAGATCCACCCGAACGCCACGGGACGTTAGCCGATCCACCAAGGTTTTGGTGTAACTTTTGGCAGCCAGCGACGGGCTATTGCCCTCACGCGGATCATAGCCAATGGCCACCCGTGGCTTAGTGTTATGCTCCAACACAAAATCCGCCACTGCCTGAGCAATCGCATCCACATGTTTTATAGTAATGGACTTCCCTAAAATGCCCCGGTGCCCGGAAGTTCCAAACGAAATTGCTTTCTCATCCATAATTTGCTCCGTATAGTTTAATCAAACCTTAACAGGCTATCACTGAGACGGGGAATTCTCAACCAGCATAAAAAAAGTTATACTCACGCTTTATGCCGAGGTGGTGGAATTGGTAGACACACTAGCTTGAGGGGCTAGCGGGGGCAACCCTGTGCAGGTTCAAATCCTGTCCTCGGTACCATTTATATTTTGCTCACTTTGGCCTTCCTGGCCAAAGATTCGCAATCGCAAAAACTGGCAGAGCCAGATTTTTGCTCCCGGCCTCCGGCCGGTTTTTCATC
>CANKTL010000020.1 GCA_947486405.1 bacterium | reverse complement strand
TCTTTAGTTACAAAGTTGCTCACTTCGGCTCCTGCCGAAGATTCGCAGTCGTTAAAGCTAGCCAAGCTACCTTTAACTCCCGCCCTCCGGTCGGGCTTTCCTCCACTTGCAGATTACTTTTTCTTTAAGTTCACTGCTCCGCTTATTTATATAAGGTCTTGAGCTCCTGCATTAGTGCATCAATTTTTGACTCTTCCCCTCGAGTCTCCAACGCTTTAATTTCTTTTTTAATTATTTCGATTCTATCGTTTCGATCTTGTTCACTGATAATCGCGACATATTGAGGCCAATCTGCTTTTTGGTCGGTTAGCCGATCCGCTTCGCCCTTCACCAAAATGTACTGCAGTTTCTTCTGGAGAATGGGATCTGCAATCTGTTCGACCAAATTCAGGTCTGTTCCCGCTACGTCTAAAATTGCGGAAACCAACGCCCGGTTATCGGGGTTGGAAAATTGAGATGCTGCTAAATTTTCAAAGATCTCTGTTCGCAATGCGACATCAGTTGCCACAAAAAATAAGAGTGCTTCTTCAGCTAACTCGTATTTATTTTTCTTTTCTTTACTTAAGTTATAGCTATGCCTACTCCGAGCACTATACAGTATATTTTTTAGCTTGGCAACGATTAATTCTTCGCTAATTTTGAGCTCACGAGCAAAATTTTGGATGTAGTGATTTTGTATTATTGGATCTCTCTCCAAACGCAAAAGCGGTAACACTTCGTCCAAGATTTTTGGAACATCTTCGATCCTGTTTTGTGATACCCTGTTTTTGGCGCGTTGAAACTTAAATACTAAAATTGGTAATGCATTCTCGATTAACGCTTGAAAGCCAGCCTCACCCACCGCCAATAATGTGTCCGCGGGATCCTTTTTGGGCATCGATAAAATGCGCGTTGCAATGCCTTCTTGGGACAACAATTCGATGCTTTTTTCGATCGCGGTTTGGCCCGCGGCATCATTATCAAAAGCCAAGTAAACGGTTTCCACCATGCCTTTAATAGTCGTGACCTGTTCTTTGGTAAGCGCAGTGCCCATCGATCCCACCGCCATATGAAACCCATATTGGTGGGCCATAATCACATCCATATAGCCTTCCATGATAATGACCGATTTTGATTTTTGGATCGCTGCCTTGGCCAAATGAAACCCATATAATAGGAAGCGTTTATTAAAAACGGGGGAATCTTCAGAGTTAATATATTTGGCCGAGTCTGAGCGATCGTCTAAGATGCGCCCGCCGAATCCGCGTACAATGCCACGGGCATCAGCGATTGGAAAGGTGACACGGTCCCAAAACTTGGGCAAAAGTTCGCCTGATTTGCCAGTGAAAAATAGGCCTGATTTCTCAAGGGCCTCTGGCTCTGGTTTTTTACTGCGGATATGGTCGATGAGTTGCTTACCACCCAGGCAAAAACCCAATTGAAAACGATCAATGGAGGCTTCGGTAACACCCCGGTCTTTAAAATAGCCGAGGGCATTTTGCGTTTGAGTGAGTGATTGGCGAAAAAACTGCGCCGCGTGATAGAGCAAGTCGCGGATTTGTTGATTAAGCACATCGCGCTTGGATAAGTGCGTGCTCTCGGCCGTTTCCACTACGGGGATACCCGAGCGCTCGGCAATCGTTCGCACCGCTTCGTAAAACGGAGCATGTTCGATTTGCATTACAAACTTAATGAGATCACCGGATTCATGGCAGCCAAAACAGTGCCATATCCGTTTGTCGGGACTCACGGTGAAGGAGCCCGACTTTTCGGAATGAAACGGGCAGAGACCCACAAAGTTTCTGCCCTTTTGTTTCAAACCAACGTATCCCGAGATCACCGACACGATGTCGGCGTCTCGTTTTACTTGCTCAATTGTTTCCTGAGCAAGTAACCCCAGCTTACTTCTTCTTTCGAAGAACGGCTTGTGCTGCCGCTAAGCGGGCAATTGGAATCCGGTATGGTGAGCACGACACATAGTCGAATCCGCTGCGGTAGCAGAATTCGATTGAGCTAGGTTCACCACCGTGTTCGCCACAAATACCGATCTTAAGATCTGGTTTAACTTTGCGACCTTTTTCCACTGCAATTTCGATCAATTGGCCAACGCCTTCTTGGTCTAACACTTGGAATGGATCGTCTTTCAAGATGCCTTTTTCAACGTATCCAGGCAAGAATGAACCCGCATCGTCGCGTGACACACCGAAAGTCATCTGCGTAAGGTCATTGGTACCGAATGAGAAGAAATCGGCTTCAGCTGCGATTAGATCCGCAGTTAAAGCAGCACGTGGAATTTCAATCATTGTGCCAACAGTATACTCAAGTTGGATACCCGCCGCCTTAACCAATTCGTCACAGATTTTAACGATTTTGGTTTTGGTCATTTTCAATTCAGCGACAGTGCCAATTAAAGGAATCATGATTTCAGGGATAACCACTTTGCCTTCTTTTTTCAAGTCGATTGCCGCACCGATAATGGCTCGGGCTTGCATTTCGATAATTTCAGGGAAGGTGATGCCCAAGCGGCAACCACGGTGACCCAACATTGGGTTAAATTCATGAAGCTGGTGAACTTTGTGTTGAACAGTTTCTAGAGAAACGCCCATTTGAGTTGCCATTTCTTGCGCCGCTTCATCAGTGTGAGGCAGGAACTCGTGCAACGGAGGATCGATCAACCGAACCGTTACAGGTAGGCCATCCATAATTTCAAAGAGTGATAGGAAGTCGCCTTTTTGAATTGGCTCAAGTTTCGCCAACGCTTTTTTACGGCCTTCTAGGGTTTCAGACAAAATCATTTCGCGAACCGCTACAATTCGGTCACCTTCAAAAAACATATGCTCTGTTCGGCAAAGGCCAATACCTTCTGCACCGAATTTAAGCGCTGTGGCCGCATCTAGTGGAGTTTCTGCATTGGCTCGGATTTTGATCGTGCGAACCGCGTCCGCCCAGTCCATGATTGTGCCAAAGTCGCCGGTTAATTCAGACGAGATCAATGGCACTTGGCCATCGATAACTTCGCCAGTAGATCCATTCAAAGAAAGGTAATCCCCTTCTTTATATACTTTCGAACCGATTTCTAATGTTTTGTTCTTTTCGCTGATTTTGAGTCCTGCACATCCAGCGACGCAGCATTTACCCATTCCTCGGGCAACAACCGCTGCGTGAGAGGTCATACCACCTCGGGCAGTCAAAATACCTTCAGCGGCGTTCATCCCACCGATATCTTCCGGCGATGTTTCAACGCGAACCAAAATTACTTTTTTGCCTTCGTTTTTCCAAACTTCGGCTTCTTCAGCAGTGAACACCACTTGGCCCACAGCCGCACCCGGCGATGCTGGAAGACCAGTCGCAACTACGGCTACTTTCGCTTTCGGGTCGATCATTGGGTGAAGCAATTGATCGATTTGATCAGCACCCACACGAATTAGTGCTTCGTTTTTGTCGATCATACCTTCTTCTACCATGTCTACCGCAATTTTAACGGCTGCAGCAGCGGTTCGCTTACCGCTTCGGGTTTGAAGTAGGTATAGTTTGCGATCTTGAATAGTGAACTCAAGGTCTTGCATATCTTTAAAGTGTTTTTCAAGGGTGGTATAGATGGCAACCAAATCGGCATACGCATCAGGCATTACACGCTCAAGCTCAGCGATTGGAAGCGGTGTACGGATACCCGCTACTACATCTTCGCCCTGAGCATCCATTAAGAACTCGCCGTAGAATACGTTTTCACCAGTTGAAGGGTTGCGCGTAAATGCAACGCCAGTTCCAGAGGTTTCTCCCATATTGCCGAATACCATTGCTTGAACGTTAACTGCCGTTCCCCAATCGTGAGGAATTTTATTGATTTGGCGATATTTTACCGCTCGGTCTGAGTGCCAAGAGGTGAATACAGCAGCAACTGCCAAGCCCAACTGCTCGTACGGATCAGTTGGAAATGATTTACCTTGGTCTTTTACATATTTAAGGTATTGCTGAGTTAATGTTTTGAGGTTTTCAGCAGTTAGATCCGTGTCTTGCTCAGCGCCAACAGCGGCTTTCAAGTCATCAATCATATGCTCAAACGCGTGATGATCAAGATCAAGTACAACAGTAGAAAACATATGAACAAATCGGCGGTAGCTGTCCCAGGCAAATCGCGCATTATTGGATTTCTTAGCTAGCCCTTCAACAGAAACATCATTCAAGCCGAGGTTCAGGATGGTATCCATCATTCCGGGCATTGAAACGCGTGCACCTGACCGTACTGAGAATAGAAGTGGGTTTTCAGAATCGCCGAATTTAAGCCCCATATCCGCTTCAACTTTAGCCACATTCTCACGAATTTCCGCTAGCAATTCCGCAGAAATTTTGCGGCCATTGTCATAAAAGCTGATACATTCAGCAGTAGAAATGGTAAATCCAGGCGGCACTGGCACACCAATATGGCACATGATCGCAAGGTTTAAGCCCTTACCACCCAAAATATTTTTCATAGAAGGGTTAATTTCACCCTCATTTTTTCCAAAAAAGTAAATCCGTTTAGTTGCAGTTGCAGTTGACATCCACAAACCTCCTATTTAAAAATCGTTAACACAGAGGTATAGATTTTACGTCTTATGAAGGGCTTCGTAAAGATTTAGCGGCGACTTCAATTTCAGTTGGCAATCAGGAGAGAATCCGACATCGTAAAGTGTGTCTGGATAAGACGATATTACAATCGTGGAACGGGTAGCCCGTCATCGTTAACGTTTCGTTCCGGCACTTCGTCGCCAAATTCGTTGCCCGAGTCCGGATCGTCGCTTGAGTAGTCGCTCGATTCGGGGTCACTGGCCGGCACACCTTGTAGTGCCGCTGCTGGACCCCCATCGTCATTAACGTTACGCGCTGGACCAGCGTTGTTGAGGTTAGGCACTGGTCGACGTTGCACAATCCGGGGTTGGACCGGGACATCTTGAGCAGGTACCGAACCAGCTGGGCACAAAGGCCCCAATAGTCGTAACACGTCGGCATCACGATGGGACTGGGCAATTACTTCGTTAACGAGTCGAGGATCGATTGATTTCAAGCCCAAACCTAACAATATGGAAAGTAAATCAGCCTTATTCTCCGATCCGTTCAAAAGCACCCAATTTAGCACCGAACCTTCAAAAGCTGGGAGTTCGTCCAGACTGGAAAGTACTAATTTCTTTTCAGTATCGTCCAAGATTGGAAACATACTTTTAATTAAATGAAACAATTCGCACACTTTAGAAAGACTAATTTCCGATGGAGCGCCGCCCCTTTCCATTTGAAGGATACCCATTTCGATGAGTCTGGATTGTGTGCCGTCAAATCGCAGTCTCGTGCGTACGTCTACCGATGATAAACTCAAGGCTCGACCGAGAGGATCGCCATCTGCGGACAACACATTTTCCGCCCCTACCAACTGAACTGCCATTTCTTTAGCAGCATCTCGATCGAAATCGGCAATTCGGTCAATTTTGTGTTGCAAGCCTTGTGCTACTAAGTGCGGTGTCAATTCGAGCCGTACAACACGGTCGCTGATGTTCCTCGATCCCGGAATAGTTACTGTACATCGTCCCATTGCCAAAAGCTGCTGTAACGGGGTCTCTAAGCGCTGTCGACTTTCAGTCCACAGACTGCGTCTTTTTAAATGGTCGGCCATAAGACCGAGCACAAATTCTCGTACTGCGATATAGACAAAAGAACGGGGGTTCTGTTTACCGGGAACGTCAAACGCCCCTGCGTTCGCCAGGTCAATTGCAACTGCGATTTGTGAGGTCTCATCTGCTCCGCATTGGAGCCGGTTACCGCGTGCTGCGCTCAGCAACTCTTCTAAAAATTCCTTACAAGATGCAGTTGGATTGCTATCAAAAAAGCCGTCTTGATCTGATCACCCTGTGCGTCATCAGCGGTAGGAAGGGGTTCGGGAGCCAGAAATCTATATTCAACTGACAGCCTGCCGTAACGGGAAGGGTTAGTCTCCGTTAGAGTAAGATAAGTTTCAATTTGCTGGCGGACATTCGCCGCATCTGCCACACCCAAGTCAGCCGCTTTTGATACAAATCTCGTCATTACATCCGTCAAAACGGAACCTTGTAACGCGATGATTTTATAGAAAATGATTTTTTGAGTTGAGACAAAAGTCATAGTCTCAAATTATCGAAATCTAAAAATAGATATTGCATCCATATTTTGGCACAGTTAGTTACACGGGCGCGTTTAAAGAGGACGTGGAAGTTACCGGAGCTTCAGGTTCTTTTATCGGATACCCTATTTTCAGCAATAGAGGCAGCATAAACAGGTCTGAGAATACCGAAGTTGCTGCTGCGATAGTTGTTAAAAACCCAAAGAAAAACACTGTTTTCAATCCCGACAACATCATAACCGGAAACCCGACCAAAAATAGGATCGAGTTAATAAGTGCCGCGCGACCCGCATAGTGAAAAGTACCTGATACATTGTTTCTCCAGGTTAACCCTTCTTTTTCGCCCTTTTGCCAATAGTGAAGAAAATGAACGGTATCATCGACTGCTATTCCCAAAACAATAGCTGCCACCATCGCGGTGCCCAAATCAAGTTCGATTCCCAGGACACCCATAATTCCTAGAATCAATGCGACAGGAAACACGTTTGGCAAAATACCGATAAGAGTGAGTCGAAGGGATCGCGTCCAAACCAAAAAAATAACAACGATCAATGCCAGGGTATAAAAAAAGCTGCGTATTTGAGAGGCGATAATGTAATCCGTTATTTTGGAGTACAACGCGCCATAGCCAGACGGCTTTATGAGGGCTTTGTCTTGGAACACCTCGTGTGCAACCGCCATAATTTCTGTCCATTTTTTTTGAACATCATTTGAACTTAACATGTTGCCAACCACGGTCACGCGCCCCTCTTGCTGATTTTCTGTCATAAAGGGGGCAAGATAGTTGTCTTTGAACTCCGACGAGGCGCGATCCCAATTCAGATTGTCGGACTCCATCATCAAGGACAATTGGCCTACCATTTGAGTTGTAAACGGATTCGGGGCCGTTGATTTGCCCACAAATACTTCTTCGGTGCGGCGATACACATCTGAAATTCCGTAAGCGTTAGATATGCCCGGAAGCGTTTTTACCCGAGTTACAAATTGCTCAGTCAAATTTATCATCTCGGGATCGTTTACTGATTTATTTTTGGGTTCGATCATCATCTCAAGCGTCATGTAACTGCCCCACTGAGACATTATTCTGTTGTGATCTTGAACCGCCTGAGAGGAAGTCGGAAGGTACCCGATTGTATGCGTATCTACACTAAGTTTAGAAAGACCAAAAATCGAAAACAAGGTCAGCGAAATTAACACGCCACCCACCACCACCGTGCGACGATCAACGACCGAAATTACCCAGTCTAAAAAGGGACGAAACCGATCTTTGGTAACTCGTTCTTTAGGCGCCCATTTTGATAAGGTAATCGCCATCACGACAAACGTTGAAACGAACGCGGCTGCTAACCCTATCGCCGTAAACAATCCAAACTGACGAATCCCTGATATGGGGGTCCATAAAAAGGACAGAAATCCAATCATATTCGTGGCGCATGTAAGCAGGCATGGAAAAAAGGCAGACTTAACGGTTCGAATCACCGATTGATTGGTACTTTCATCAGGGTAGTCGGCCCGATAGGAATGAAATAACGAGGGAAAATGGATGACGTCAGCCAAGCCGATGACAATTAACACAGTTGGAATAAGCGCGGTAATTAAATTCAACCGGTACCCACAAATACCATAAATGCCGAGGCTCACTGTAGTGGCGACCATTACGATAATAAACGAACTGATGACCAAGGGAACATTTCGAAAAACAACCCACAGAAATATAAAGATAATGATGTAACTGGCGGTAAAAAATATTCCGACGTCGCGTTGGGTGTAATCGTTAAGGGCCGTATAAATTACGCTCAATCCACCCATCGCAAATTCACTTCGAGCATTGTATTTTTCAACCACATCTCGAATGCCATGAACAATTACAGAACGATCGTTATCATAGGTTTTGGATGCGATCGGCTCAATCCAAATTAGCAAATGTTTTCCATCTGCCGAAATAAACTTTTCACGTGTTATTCGATTTGATCGGGCCAGATCAAATTGGGATCGAAGGATGGATTCCGATTGAAATGCGTCGGGTGAAATCAAATTGCGAAAGGCCAACCCTTCATCAGTTTCGAACGCATCTTGAACGCTCAAAATCGAATACACCTGACGAACGCCTTTTACACCTTCAATTTCGGTGATCATTTTCTGCATCTTTGAAATATATTGCGGCGTCACTCCCGATTTTGGGGTATCCGCCTTAGACCCGAAAATAAAACGCGCAAAATCCCAACTTTTTTCACCCCAATGACAGCCGTCGCATGTGCTTCTTGAATACAGTGGGCAATTCTCCGCAATGAAAACCCGGGATCAATAAACACCGCGGCAATATTCGACGCAAACAAGGCCGTCAACAGAACATAAAGTTCGACCGATGGCGCAAACATGACCACGACTCGATCTTTCGGTTTAAACCCCAGTTGCCCAAATTTAGACTGAACCACGCCAACCCGAGACGCAAATTCTGAATAGGTAAGCCGCTCGTCCGAAATCTCGGTTTGGCCCGGCTGATAATTCGGAAACAAAAGCGCCCAGTTCTGCTGAACAACATCCGAATGGGTCAGCAGCGAATAGGCAAAATTATTCAGTTTTGAAACACGTTCCGAAATGTTATTGGTCACTTTAAACCCACCCCCTTAAGTCCAAGCTTTGCCACAAACGCAAGCGCGACAAATCCAAAAAATGAATAGACCGATACCCAAACACTCCACCCAAACAGGAGCGCACAAAACAAGGTAATAGGTAAAAACGAATCTGCATAATCAATAAATCCAAACACCCATTTTCGACGTCCAGCAGGCAATTTTCCAGATTGAATCCCGAACCGACGTTTAATAATTGAGTTAGGAAACTCCCCCAAGATATACAAAAGGCCCAAGATCGCCCCAACCCAGCCCCATCGCCCCATCCAATGATTTGCCACCGACATGGACAAACAACCCGCCAAAAGTAGCCACGTCAGAATTCCTCCCAACCACGAAAACCCGATCATTGCCACGACACCGCGAACCGTTTTATTTCGCCCCAACAACGTCGCCGAGATTGGCCGATTGAGCCCCGAAAACCAGTTTCGTTTTACAGCCACCATGTGCAACGATCCGCCTATAAGGATCGGTAAAAATAACAAAATAATTTGAATCAACAGACTTGGCAGTTTATCGTCCGGTATAGTACTGGTTCAACAATGGATTCATTTTTTAACACCTTTCCACCCTATCAACGCGACATCCCGGGAGTATTTCAACTTGATATAGTTCGCAATAACGCTCGTTTCCCGTCATTGGCCACCTTAATATTAATAAATAGCACCGGTTGGACGCCCGTAGAATACGAGCAAGCAAAAACATTTCTAAGTCCTCCAGAACTTAGCTACCTTGCCAATCTGCAATTCCCCAAGCGCCTGCATAGTTATCTCACGGGCCGTTACGCCGCCAAACTAGCCCTCCTCGCCCAAACGGGACGTCGCGATCCCCACGAATTTTGGGTAGATCGAAGCGAATTCAATGCACCAATTGTTCGAGGACCAGCGCAAACCAACATTAGCATCTCTCACACTGAAACATGGGCGGCCGCACTTGCCTTTGACTGCCGATCCCACATGGGCCTTGATATCGAAACAACCGATCGAGTGATTCCCGACCCATTTACACGAACGATCTCGGGACGCGAACTAGAACTTTGCCAAAATTGCATAGCGATTGACAACACCAATCAAAATTCCTACCTATGGACAGTCAAAGAAAGTATAAGTAAAGCAATTAATACTGGCCTTACTGTCCCGTTTCATATATTCGAAATCTCCCAGATTTTGGTTCAAAACCCAGGAATTTACGCAAGGTTCAAAAATTTCTCACAATATGGCTGCCACAGCACTGCGTTTGATACCATCTGGATATCTGTTTCGACGTCGATCCACAGGCAAATCACTCAATAATTCGAGTTCACATCGGCCTTAACCTAACGTTCCTAAGCAATTATTAATTTTTGAATTCCCACCTGCAGGCCAGGAACGAAGTGAGGCGAATTTTCGGAGCCGAAATGAGCCAAGTCGCGTTGTAATAGTTTTCCAAAATCTTCGCTTTTGGAAAACACTGCACCAGAAAGCAGCGCTTTCTGGTGGAGCTAAGGGGGATCGAACCCCTGACCTCTTGCATGCCATGCAAGCGCTCTCCCAGCTGAGCTATAGCCCCACAAAAAAAGGAACTCCTACTTTACCAAGCCTTTAAACCAATGACTAGGCCGTATTCGAAAAGTTATTTCTTAAAATACTTCTTGTAGGCGCTGTAGCCTTCTTTGTCCAAATCTGACACCGGAATAAATTTTAGCGCAGCTGAATTGATGCAGTAGCGCATGCCACCTTTATCACGAGGTCCATCGGGAAATACGTGGCCCAAATGCGATTCGGCACTTTTGCTTTTTACCTCGGTTCGGGCCATCCCAATCTTATAGTCGGTGTGCTCAGTAACGTTTTTTTTATCGATCGGCTTTGTGAAGCTGGGCCAGCCTGTTCCAGAATCAAATTTATCGGTGGATAAAAACAAGGGCTCACCTGATACAACATCTACATAGAGGCCATCTCGATGTTCGTTCCATAGCGCATTTTTAAACGGAGGTTCAGTACCGCATTGCTGCGTCACGTCGTATTGCATCGGGGTTAGTTTCTTTTTAAGTTCAGCAGCTGATGGTTTTTGAAATTGAGCAGCCATTACATTGCCTCCTATAAGAGCAACTAAAAATACGGTAAGCAGCGGTAAAAAACGACTCATTCCGGTATCTCCTTTTATTGGGGCTGTCCCAAAAGTGCCAAGATGTGCAATTTCTCGTTCTGCGCAGACTACCAAGGAGCGGAGCTTCAGCGTAGCGGTGTAGTTAAGCAGAGCGAAAATTGTGCAGATTGGTGTTTTTGGGTCAGCTCCATCCCCTTTATTGATGGTGATATACTACGCCTTGCTTCTCAAAAAATGAATCCAGTTCATAATAATTCCGCAGTTCTAGGGTCAAAATATGAACGGCCAAGGTGGCAAAATCCAAAACAATCCACCCACTCTCTGACTTACCAGATATAATCGGCTCTAGCATTTCAGCCGCATCCCCCGCCGCTCTAATTTCTTCTCTGGCTTTTAGAGAAATGGTTTCGGCCATCGCCCGCAAATGAACATTATTCATCGCCGTAATCAAAACTATCTTTTGAACCGGAAAATTGCCATTTTGAACATCAATCCATTCAATGGATTCGCCTTTAGACTCATCCGCTGTGGTGACAATTAACTGTATCAATTCATCTATATTCATTGTTTTTCTTTTCCTAATTTACCCAAAATCTCATCCCAATCCTTACCAATGATCACAGAGGCGTCGATTTTTTTATCTTTACGGTCATACACAATAATTTTAGAGGGATCGATTCCTAGAAATGCAGCCAATTTTGATACGCCTTCAAGGTTCCCCCGCCAGTCCACAATCAAGGTCTCATCATAATTGAAATTGGCAGCATCCCGAAACCAAGGCACCTTTATCTTATTTTTTTTAAGATATTTAGCCAAAGTACGTGCCCCGCCGTGTGCCCCATTTCCGTTCAATACTTCAACCGATAACGACGGAAGCGCGACATTCCCGCCCTTATCAATGCCATGTTGAGTCTCAATTTGCCGGGCCTCCACCATCGTTACCACGCGACGTTTGTCATTACTCGCATCCTGATCAGGGGTTTCGACTTTATTTTCAACCAACGAGGGCTTAAGCGTTCGGGTGATGACCTGAGTCACCGCACTCGTGTGGGCTACCTCAGCCGGAGCGGCGGGCGTACCTGAATCCGGTTCTACCAAATCCACCTTACCAATTCCAAATAAATCCATATTAATTACCCGAGACATTGCCAATACATCTGGCTTCCAATAGCTAATACCATTGATAAAGCCAGCCGTTCCAGGCACTGTATTCGTTTCAATATTGCCCGCCTTAAACGCGGCATCAAATTGCACCGCCAACGAAATAACTTGGGCAGGTGACAGGGACGTATCAATATTTTTCATTAATTTCCCCATTATTTTGGGAGACAAGAAAATTTGGCTGGACCCAAATATTTTGCCGGTAAAGCCCTGAACGAACGACTGCTGACGATGAATTCGGCCAATATCGCCCTGTCCATCGCCTCTGAAGCGCAGATAAGCCACGGTTTCTCTCCCGCTCAACTGATGGTCACCCTTTTTCAAATTGATGTACAAATCGCCCGCTTTGTCGGTGTAATACATATTCTTATCTACTTTGAAATTGAGACCGCCCATTTCATCGATAATTTGCTCAACCCCAGTTGAATCTACCTGAATATAATAATGAATTGGAATACCCAAGAATCCAGAAACAGTTTTTTGCAGCAAATCAATACCGCCGCGCGCATAGGCATGGTTGATCTTGGTGTATCCCATCCCGTCCACTTTGACACGGGTGTCCCGCGGAATAGAAAGTACACCGATCCGATTTCGTAATCGGTCCATGTGCACAATCATTATGGTATCGGAGCGTTTTGAATTGGGTTCGGCATCAATTCCAGCAATTAATATATTGACGCCCTGAAGGCTGCGCTGTGGCATGACCGTTAGCAAATATTCCAATACAGTTACTTGACCGAATGCCAGAATAAACAAACTCAAAGTGACCAGAAACAAAAATGTTCCGGCTACTACCGATAATGCAATAGATGGTCGTGATTTGGGGTTAGGGGCTCTTACAAACCCGGTTCGCCGCTCCTCACGGTCACGCTTTTTCCACAATGCGAGTCAATTCCTTTCGATCTTTCTTGGACAGCTTCAAATAGGTATGATTAAAGCACATGACGCTGTCTGGATGAATAGGTCGACTTTTTTCCACCAGATTTCGAAGCACCGATAATGCCACCACAAATACGGCATGATCCAGGTTTTCGAATGCCAACTGCCGACACTTGGTGACAAGCCCGCCACTTCGATCAGGCTCGATAAAATCAGCCACGTAAACAATGGCAGTTTCCAAAGTCATGGCCTCTTTACCGGTGGTGTGAAATTGAATTGCATCCAGTACGGCAGGATCGGTTAATCGCAATTTGGATTTTACAAAATTGGGGGCCACCGCCGCGTGCCAAACCGAGGGATACATGTCATAAAACGCCGCCATAGAGTCAGGCTCGAGTACGCCTTCAACTTGAATGTCGTCAGGTGTCATTGTTTTACATACATCGTGGAGAATGCCAGCTTGTTGAACAACGGACACATTGCCGTTATGCAATTTGGCCAAGCGGGCCGCTGTTTCAGAGACCCGAATACAGTGTTCGGCCCGCTTGGTAGGTAGGTATTTAGCTATAAATAAACGGAGATCTTCCACTAAGGAAGTATCTCTTACTTTTCCTTAAAAATGAAGGCCAAGCTCAACTAAGTGATAGGACAGTGGCGCAGATCCCGCTTCACCACCGGTTTCTTCGGTGTAGTACGCATAGTTGCCGTGGAAGATCCAAAGTAAGTCCATTCCCAAACCCACGGTGGGGTATCCTTGGTAGAGTCCGCCGCGCAAGGTGAATAGCCACAGGGTCTTTTCAAATCCCATATAAACGCTTTTAAAGAGTGTAGAGTCCGGTTGAATTTTATAGTCAACTGCAAATGAAGTAGAGCCGAGCAAAAAGAGATCCTGACTAAAGCCAAGGCCTAAAGTGGTTGTCATTGGTATTGTTGCCGAAAATACAGATTCATTTCCACTGACTGTTTTGGTGCCGGTGATGGTAGTGCCTATATTATTGAATACCACAGCTGCGGAAGTGTCTCCGAGAAAGGTCGCCATTTTCGATTTAAATCCGAGGTCAAATCCGACCCCTGACCCTGTCGCTGTATCAAATTCCACGCCTTGGCCATCTCCACTATTCATCGCATCTAACAATTTGCCGGTGCCCATCGAAAATTCCAGGCCACCATCTGAAGCATCGTAGGTCCGGTACCGCATGACAGTTTTAACTGCCCCTCCCACCATCATGTCTTGACCAAATAGATTCACTTGAAAATCGTGACCTATTCCATATTGACCATCTGCCAAAATTGACGCTTTTAATGTTGGACTTGTTGGACGAACCAGTTCCGCAATCGCATGCGCTTCAGCGCCACCTGCTATGAAAAATCCAAACAGGCCAAACGAAGGGCCCATACCCGCTAAATTGACCCCAAAACGGGCTGGAATAAGGCTGTTAATCTTGGTCAATTGCTCGGTTTGATCTTTGTCACTGCCAAACGACGAGGACAAGGTAGTAAGATCAGAAAACTTATCAATCGCGTCCTGATTAAGATCGGCCCGAATACGAAGCAAGTTAAATTTAAATCCAATTTCTGAAATAGCCGCCGGATTTACGTAAACCGCTGATTCGTCTTTAACAATCGCAACCCCGGCACCGCCCATCGCTTTTTGCCGGATACTAGAAATTACAAAGGCAGGTTCGGCAGCAATGAGGCCCGATGAAACCGCTGTAATTAGCGCCATTAAGATCGTTAATTTAAGTCTCATGATTCCCCCCTCCTAGTTTCCAAAAAAGATGCTGGATAAGGCATTAGTGATATTCGAACTCCGGGTACTTTCATTTGAAAAGTCATAGGCAGTGTTGCCCACTTGGTAAGAGGTATCGCGACTGGCCACTGCCCCGTTCAGGTCTGTGGCATCCTCTGCCTTATCGCTGATATCAGTAACGGTGCCCTTTTGCTCGTCATCCAGTCCAGATAAATCGGCAACCGAGTCCGCAAGGGCTGAAGCAAAATCGGTAAGGCCATCATCAGAACCTGAGCCGCCACCAACCAATTGTGAGAGTGCTGACTCTGCCGATGCACCACCTTTAACCGAGACCGCATTGTTGGTTACGCTAAACACTTCATTCACCTTCGTCGAAATAGCGGCTGCATTCGCAATCGCTCGGGTCATCTGCTGGTCAGACGATAAGTCCCCTTGGGAACTCGCTGCGTTTAAAGCGACAGCTGCAGCGGCAATTTCGTTGGCGCTCGCCGACGATAGATTAAATGCGTCCAGGGGGTTAGTCCCCACATTATTTAAATTACTCACAATCTCGGTAACGGTTATGCCATTTTTACCCAACAATGCCTCACCCTTATATGCATAGGCCTTCTGCCGGTCCGCAGTAGTGGAGGAAGATGAATTAATAATCGCATCAGCCGCTGAAATCACTTCGGTATATTTGGCCGGATTCCCTGGTCCAGCACTGTCCAAAATACTCTCAAGATTACTCACCGAACTGGCCCCATTCCCCGAAGCAAGCCCAATCTGCCTAAAAAAATTAGTTTTGCCACATCCCTGAACCACCAATAATCCGAGAATAATTGGCACCATTAACAGATACCCATGTTTATTTGTCATAACCAGAAAAACATCCCCTTTCAAAATAATTCCCCCAACGCCACGCTATCCCAAGTATACATCACACTAAAACTGACAAACCCACTCTCCCAACCTAAAGCAGCCAATTCCGTCTGACCCAATTCCACCTCACAAAAAAAAACGCCATGTGCAGAAAAAATCCCCCCAATGCAGAGGAAAAATCCGGCCTGCAGGCCGGGAGCAAAGCGATGCGAATCTTTGGCGAAAGCCAAAGTGAGCAAAATAGCATTTGTGAACATCACCAGAACTGCACGCAGTTCTGGTGATCCGGGCGGGGGTCGAACCCGCGACCACCTGATTAAAAGTCAGGTGCTCTACCAACTGAGCTACCGGATCAGAAGGACCAAGAAAAGGCCAGAGCCGTCAAAGATAACGGATATCCGTGTCACTGACAAGTTTTGAAAGTTGCGTCGAAAGTTTGCCGGAATCGCTTTTTATAGATAGACTTTTATCCATAATGATTTCCCTGCAATTGATATTCAAAAATCCAGGCTGGCGATTGGCCTTGGTAGGGCTTGCAATTACTTCGCTACTTTTCACCCCACTTTGGGCTGATTCTGACATCGAAATCCAAGCTGAGCGCTTTGAAATGGATGCCCTGAAGCAAGAGTTAAATGCCATTGGTCACGTCAAAGTGGCACGCGGCACGATGGACCTTTACGGATCCAAGGCCGTTTACAACAAAACATCAAAGCGGCTCGATATTGAAGGCCCAATCACGTTAAAATCTCAAAAATTCAATCTAACCTGCGATTCATTAACTGCAGACGGCGTCAAAAATTCGGTGACCGCAAGAGGAAATGTAAAATTTACCTTTGATAAAATTACGGGCAAGTCTGATCTCGCGCTCTATGATATTGGCGCTGAGACAGTCACACTGACGGGGTCTCCCAAAGCATGGCAAGGAAACGATTTTATCTCGGGTGAAAAAATATTGGTATTGATTGCACAAAATAAATTGGTAACCTTAGGTAATACGAAGCTGGTATTTTCAGAAGAAAGGTTGCGCAAAAAATGAAGGAACAAGTAAAAATCGCCCCCGTTAAGACGAGTCCGGTACCGGGCGACTTGTTGGATATTATTGTGATTGGCGCTGGCCCTGCCGGAATGTCAGCTGCGATTTGTGCCAGCCGAGCCAATCTCAATGTCCTATTAATAGAAAAGGCTATCCCTGGTGGCGAAATTTCGACCTCGTGGAAAATTGATAACTACCTGGGCTTTCCGGGCGGTATCCTAGGCGACGATTTGGGTAAGCGCATGGAACGACAACTGGATGATTATTCATTTTTCCATACCTTTGAATCAGTGGAAGACATTCAGTC
>CANKTL010000019.1 GCA_947486405.1 bacterium | reverse complement strand
GGCGGTGGCGACGGTGGCTGAAATGAGTAAAATCTCGAGTTCAGCGGGCATGGTATTTCTTTCGGTTCAGGCGGTTGCGATACCATTCGATTAAAAGTCCGCGTTGGGGCGCAGCAAATAGTGAAATAACCACCACCAAGCTCATAACCATCACTATCGTGGGGCCGGTGGGTAAGTGATAAACCATACTGCTGCCAAGTGAGCCCAGTACCCCTGAAATCGCCCCAAATAGAGCCGCTATCACGACCATCCAGCCCAAGTGATCGGTCCACTGCCGGGCGGCCGCTGCGGGTGCAATTAACATCGCGCTCATTAAAACGACACCAACGGTTTGAAGCCCAATCACGATGGCGACCACGATTAACGACGTGAGTAGAATTTGAATTTTTTGGACGGGCAATCCAATGACCTGTGCAAATTCCAGATCAAATGACACCAGCTTAAATTCTTTCCAAGCCATGCCCAAGATTAAGAGTGTAATGACGCCCAAAATGGCCATCGTAATGACATCCGATTTGAGGAGGGTCGACGCGCTGCCAAATAAAAACTTGTTTAGCCCGGCTTGGTTGGCAGTGGGGAGCCGTTGAATCAGGGTCAAAAGCAATAAGCCAAACCCAAAAAAAACGGAAAGAATAATACCCAAGGCCGCATCTTTTTTAAGGGGCGTATGATCGGTAATTAACATCATCAGTAAGGTGCCGATCCAACCGGAAAGGCCCGCGCCTAAAATTAAAACCCAGGCAGATTTACTAAATGTCATTAAAAATGCGATACAGATTCCCGGAAGCGCGGCGTGGGAAATGGCATCCCCCAACAAACTTTGTTTGCGCAACAAGGCAAATGACCCCAAGGCACCGGACACCAGACCCAAAATTAAAGTGCCGAGAATGACAATTTGAACCGTATAATCGCTGAATAGCGCAATCATGAGTGTACGGGTACGTTAAACGCGGTCCGACCCCCATATGCCAGTCTCAAGTTTTCGTTGGTTAAAACGGTATCAATCGGACCGGCGCCAATCAAGTGCACGTTAAGCATCATAATCCAGTCAAAATATTCGGTCAGTGTCTGCAAATCATGATGGACCACAATCAAGGTCTTGCCCGCTTTTTTAAGGTTTTTCAGTAGCGTGACGATGGCTTGTTCGGTTTGCGCATCCACGCCGGCAAAGGGCTCATCTAGGAAATAAATATCGGCATTTTGCACGAGTGCACGGGCCAAGAAGATGCGTTGTTGCTGCCCGCCTGAGAGTTGACTGATTTGGCGGCTGGCGAAATCGGCCATCCCCACTTTTTCGAGTGCCTCCAAGGCCAGTTGGCGATCTTTTTTGCCAGGGCGTCGAATCCATCCGATTTTGCGATACAGACCCATTAACACCACATCTAGAGCATCAGTGGGAAAATCCCAGTCGACGGTGTTGCGCTGAGGCACGTAACCCACCAAGGTCCGCACGTCTGAATACGGTTTTCCCAAAATTCGAATTTGACCACAGGCCGGACGCAATAGTCCCAAAATCGCTTTAATCAAAGTCGATTTCCCCGCCCCGTTTGGCCCTACGATCGCCATCATGACGCCTTTCGGAATTTGAACATCAATGTCCCATAAAACAGGGGTGTCCCGGTAGGCGACGGTGAGGTCTTTGATATCAACTACGGGCTTGGTCATTGAGGGCTGCCTTGCAACGCGGTAACGATGGTTTTGACGTTAAATCGCACCATGCCAATGTAGGTACCCTCGGGCGTGCCCGGGTTACCCATCGCATCGGAAAAAAGTTGCCCACCGATTTTCGTGTCCCAGTTACGGGATTTAACGGCCGCTTGAACCGCTTCAATATTGCGTTTGGGCACGGATGATTCAACAAACAATGCATTTACCTTGCGATCCGCAATAATCTGGGCCAGACGTTGGACATCTTTCGCACCGGCTTCAGATTCTGTACTAATCCCTTGAAGCCCCATTACATCAAACCCATAGGCCTGGCCAAAATAGCCAAACGCATCGTGGGCGGTGATTAGAATGCGTTGCGATTGGGGAAGTATGGCCACGGACGCGCTCACTTCAGCATGTAGCTTAAGCAACGTACTGCGATAATCGGCGGCCCGTTTCAAGTAATCTGCTTTATGGGCGGGGTCTTTTTCAATTAAGGTATCGCGAACCACATTGACGGTCATTGCCCACATTGAAACGTCAAACCAGACATGCGGATCGTGAAAGCCCTTAAATTCCTTGGGAGAGCGCAATAGCGTTTCCGGAATATCACGCGTCACAGCCACCGTGGTGATGCGTTGGTTTAGTTTTTCAAAAATTTCGCCCATTTTCGCCTCTAAATGCAGGCCGTTATAAAAAATAACATCGGCATTGGACAGCACTTTTACTGTGCCTGCACTGGCCCGATATAAGTGGGGGTCAATTCCAGGGCCCATGAGCGTGGTCACCGTGATGTGATCACCGCCAATAGATTTGGCCAAATCTCCCACCATTCCAGTGGTGCAAACGACGTTCAATTTACCGGATTTAGTTTTTGATTTGGGTGCGCAGCCGCCCAGAAATACGCCTAAAATCAGGACGGACAAAGCCAGAAAGAGCCAAGATCGATTGGAAGTGAGAATGCTCATCGTGTGTCCTTTACAAAAATATGAGTGGCAGAATAGGCGCTAAGCGTTTCAGTTTTGTCTCCGAATCGGACAACGACTGAGCCGTCAAAGTCGCGCGTTTCAAGGATGCGAAGGATGGTGTTTAGCCCGATGCCGATTTCGTTCAGGTAGTGCAAAAACCGGGAATCACGGTCACTAACGCGCAGCACTTGATGGATATCGCCCGCGGTACATGCGCTGAGTGACACAAGCGATTCCTGAGTCGGAATATTGCCGTCTTTGGAGGGAATCGGGTCACCGTGGGGATCAAATTTAGGAAAGCCCAGGGCCTCTTCAAGTTGGTTAATGAGGTCGTCGGACGAGGCATGTTCAAGGGCCTCGGCCTCGGCGTGAACCTGGTCCCAGGGCATTTTTAATACTTGGTGAAGATACATTTCCCAAATGCGGTGTCGCCGTACCATGTTTTGCCCAATCGCCCGTCCTTTGGCCGTTAAGCGCACGCCTTTGTAGGGCTGATAAACCACAAACTGATCCTCGGCCAAGCGTTTTAACATGTCTGAAACTGCAGCCGGTGAGACCTGAAACGAACGCGACAGATTCGATGGCTTGATCGATTTTAAGGTGCGATCCTGCAAAGTAAAGATGAGTTTTAAATAATTTTCGGAAGTTTCATTCATTTTATATATAAAATCAAAATAAAAAGTTTAAGTCAACTTAAATTTCGAGTGTAATCTATCGACTGGTGCTACGGCGTTGTAGATTCGATTGTTCATTTCCGGCCTCGCATGTTAACTTAAACGAGCTTTTGTTCATTCAAAAGTAATTTTTAACCATTAATTTATCCCGCCATAAACACGGATAAATGCTCGAAAGGAATTCATCATGGCAGTCGTAACTATGCGGCAACTTTTAGAATGTGGGGTTCACTTTGGTCACCAGACCAAGCGTTGGTGCCCGAAAATGCGGAAGTATATCTTTACTTCGCGAAACGATATCCACGTTATCGATCTTCAACAAACCGTAAAATTAATTAATGTTGCTTACAATGTGTTGCGCGACACCGTTGCAGCGGGCGGTACCGTTCTATTTGTTGGTACTAAAAAACAAGCGCAAGAGGCGATTCAGCAAGAAGCAGAGCGCTCAGGAATGCCGTATGTGAACCAACGTTGGTTGGGTGGGATGTTGACCAACATCACAACGATTCGAAACAGCGTTAATAAAATGAAAAAGCTAGAGCGTATGGTTGATGATGGTTCAATTAACCAATTCTCTAAAAAAGAAGCGTCACGTAAAACCAAATTGGCCACTCGATTGAAGCACTACCTTCATGGTGTTCGCGATATGCACTCAGTGCCAACCATCGTGTTTGTTGTAGATACCAGCAAAGAAACGTTGGCGGTAAGCGAAGCACGTAAATTGGGCATCCCGGTTATCGGCATTGTCGATACCAACGCAGATCCAACCCAGATCACTTACCCAATCCCGGCGAACGATGACGCGATCCGTGCGATTAAATTGCTGTGCTCAGTGATTTCGAACGCGGTTGTAGAAGGCAAAGAAATTTGTGATCGCAAACGCGTTGAAGGTACATTGAAAGATGTTGAAGCTGCGATGCTGGATCAAAGCAACACGGCAGAAATCGAAATTCCAACTGAAACTGAATTGGCTGAAGTTGGCGTGATTATTGACGAAGAAGACGAAGCAGTTGCGACGCGAACTGGCGGAAAAACAACTACGAAAACTGTTGCCAAAGCCGCTGCCAAAGGAGCGTAATATGACGACTATTTCTGCAGCTTTAGTTAAAGAATTGCGTGAAGCCACTGGCGTCGGGATGATGGACTGCAAAAAAGCCCTTTCCGAAACCAATGGCGACTTTGAAGCCGCTGTAAAATGGTTGCGCGAAAAAGGATTGGCTGCGGCGTCTAAAAAAGCAGACCGAGACACGAACCAAGGCTCTATTTTCACTGCGGTATCCGGTAGCGGTGCGGCAATTGTGGAATTCAACTGCGAAACTGATTTTGTGGGCAGCAATGACCAATTTGGTGAATTCGGCGCGGCATTGGCACAAGCCATCTTGGCGAACGCTGCCGTGAAATCAGTTGGTGATTTAGAGCAACTTCAAGTAGGCGGACAAGGCTTTAAAGAATGGCTGTCTGGCGCGGTCTTGAAACTGGGCGAAAATTTGACTGTGAAAAAATTCGAGAAATGGGGCCCTCAGGGCGCTGTTGGCGAATATGTTCACTCAAACGGGAAAATCGGCGTTATTGTTGGTTTTTCTGGCGCAGTAGATGCCGGCTTGGCACGTGACATCGCGATGCAAATTGCGGCGTCCAGTCCGTCTTGCGTGGACCGAAAATCGGCCAACGCAGACGAAGTGCTCAAAGAAACCGACATTATCCGCAATCAATTGCGTAATGAAGGCAAGCCCGAAGCCATTTTGGATAAAATTGTTGAAGGCAAACTAAGCCGTTTCTACCAAGATATCTGTTTACTAGAGCAATCCTTCATCAAAGACCAAGACAAAAAAGTACAAGACCTCCTGCCATCCGGTGTTACGGTTAACCAATTTGTTCGCTACGCATTAGGGTAACCAACACTCATCGGTAACCAGTGTGGACGAAAGTCCGGCCGGAGGCCGGGAGCTAAAACTGGCTATGCCAGGTTTAGCGACTGCGAATCTTTGGCCAGGAAGGCCAAAGTGAGCAAACTATAAATGAGAGATTACTTTGAACAGCTAGAACTTCAGCAACTAAGCCCGCTGGCCTTGCGGAGCATCGACTCCCAAGGCCGGCGGTACCCTGAGCCGCTGTCTCGCAATCGAACGGCGTTTCAGCGAGACCGAGATCGCATCATTCATTCCAAGGCCTTTCGGCGCTTGATGCACAAAACCCAAGTCTTTATTTCCCTTGAATCTGATCATTATCGCTCCCGCTTGACCCATTCCATTGAAGTGGCCCAAATTTCGCGCCATTTGGCCCGATTGATGTGTCTGAATGAGGACGCTGCTGAGGCCATTGCCTTGGGGCATGACCTGGGTCACACCCCGTTTGGCCATGCCGGTGAGCGCATTTTGAATCAGCTGATGGCTGATTTCGGTGGGTTTGAACATAACCAGCAAAGTCTTCGAGTTGTGGACGAACTCGAGACCAAATATCCCAATTTCAACGGCCTTAATTTATGCGTAGAAATTCGACAGGGGCTGATGAAGCACGAGCATCCTGAGTCCGGCGGCATTCGTGGCGGCAGCCTTGAGGGGCAGATCGCTGACCTTTCGGATCAAATTGCATACAACAACCACGACCTCGATGACGCCCTTAACGCCGGGCTACTAACGGCCGAGTTGTTGGATAGTAAAGTCGCCATCTGGAAAGAGATCAGGGCGGGTGTGATGGCGGAATATGCCAATTTGACCGATAAACAGCTCTTTCATTTGGTGAACAGTGCTCTGATTTCGGCCCAGGTCGATGATGCCTTTCGCACTACGGCTGAGTTAATCAAGGCCGCTCCTTTAAAAACACGTGAGGATCTGAAAAAAATTCAGGGCCCCATTGTGCGATTTAGCTCCGAAATGGCCGATAAAAACCGAGAATTACGCCAAGTCTTGTTTCACGATTTTTACTTTCATCCCGATATCCACGAAATGAACAAAAAGGGGCAGTCGATCGTTGCGGGGCTATTTACGTTTTTTATGGACCACCCCGAGCAATTACCCCCTCACCATTTTGATCGCATCACCGACGATTGCCCAAAAGCACGGGTCATATGCGATTACGTGTCCGGCATGACGGACGTCTTCGCGCAACGCGCTTACAATGCGTTGATAGATTAAACAAAAGCGCTATAATAAAATCCCATCAAAATCAAAAAGGAGACAAGCATGGCTGTTCTGAAGGTAACGGACGATAATTTTAAGGTAGAAGTGTTAAGCGAAGCCACGCGATACGTTCTGGTCGATTTTTGGGCGGAATGGTGCGGCCCTTGCCGAATGATGGCGCCTGTTATTGATGCCATTGATCAAAAATATGGAGCGCAAATCAAAGTCAGCAAACTAAACACGGATGATAATCAGGTTACGGCGGCGAACTATCAAATTACAGGAATCCCGTGCTGCATCCTGTTTAAAGATGGCAAAGAAGTGGGCCGAATTGTGGGCTACAAATCTGAAGCTGGGTTTGTGAAAGATCTCAAAAAATACGTCGCGCTTTAATCAAGAGTTCGGTATTAAAACTAAAAAGGCTGGCATCATTGTGCCAGCCTTTTTTTGTCTAACGGGGTAACGAAGCCCTTATTGTTTATAAAACAGGAACGAGGTGCTGCCGGTGGTAAAGAAATTCCCATTTCCACGCAGTTGAACATAAATCGCGTGCTGCGTAGTAGCACCATTCGGAAAACTTACAATCGTGAATGGCAGCTCACCGTGTGAGATATCCCCCATGTCCGTCAATCGAATATACCCCTGCCGATCACCGGTATAGGTCATCACGCCCAGAACCACCCGGTTGTCTCGCGTTATGATGCGGACGATCCCTCTTGGGCTAATGGTCATTTCGCTAACCGTTGAGTAGACAGCGCGTGGTAAATAGCTGCCGGCGACATTTATTGCATTGTTTTCTGCAGCCGAGTAGGAGTAGACCGCAGAATAAATTTCTTTTCGAACGACCGAAGGACCGTTAGATGGATCAGTACCATCGATCAAACGAATTGTATACGTATCATGAAGGCGCGGTAAGTTGGTGGGCGACTGCTTTGATTTATCAAAATCGACAGTCAGTGTATGGCCATCTAGGCTGACTGAGAACGCGTCCCACGGAAAGTATCCATACCAGTAGCTGCGTGTATACGAATCGGATCCGAGAGGAATTATATCAAACTTGTTGTAATCGGTTCTAAAATTCACGTCAGGTGATGTCAGGGTCATTTTTTTCACGTACTGCACACCATCAATCTCAACGATATCCGCTGGGTCAATCGCCGAATTGACCGTGAAATTACCCCGAAGTTTATGGGTCGCCGGATCAACCGACGCCGTTGCGCCTTCCAAATTCCCCCAAGTGCCTTTCTCTCCAACAGACATCTGACTCCAGCTGCTGGGATAAATAGATAACTCTTTTTTGATTTGGCTGTATACGTTTCCATTTTTTAAACGTACGTCCACAAACAATGGAAGATCATCTAAGCTCAGATTGACAGTTTGGGCGGAACTTCTGCCGGGGTAAACATGTGTAATTTCATCCGCGTTGTGCTGCGATGGATCTTCAGGATTTTCAATATTCGAGATGCGCATTTCTACTGCGGTCACATCAGTAGATGGCAATTGCCAACCAAAGCGGACGTCTTGCGCAGTCGTAAATACGGCCGCATCAATATCTTGGGACAAGGTGGCACTAAATTTGGTGATAGGACGCAGGTACGAAACGGTAACATTGCGAGTGACGCGATCTGAGGTAACGCCCGCGGAATCGATCGCTTCCAATGCATAATCATAAGACCCGATTGACATTGGGCCTGCGATGTAGCCCGTTGAAGTCGGCGTGAAGTCTCGAACCCCGTCTGGTGTGTAGAGTCGATATTTACTTAACGTCCGTGACGAGTTCAAGCTGTTCCACGAAAAGATCACTTTATCCGGTAATACGCCTGTATAGGTAATACCATCAATGACCACATTGGTTGCCTCAGGTGTTGGGGGCGGCGTAACGGCGGTGAAAGTACCCACTACTGGAATATCACGCACAATTACGGTGACGGGATTACTGACGACCGGGGCATTCACACCATCCGAGATCCGAATTGAAATGGAATAGGTGCCATCCGGCAGGCTGGCAGAGGTAAACTCGGTGACCCCATTGGTGATGGTGGCAATATCAACGCCGTCTTTTACGATGGTGACTGATGTGACGTCTGTATCGGCGGCATCCAAGGCCCACGCCACGTGAATCATTGTATGGTTTTGGATCGTGGCCCCAGTGATCACCGGTTTAACAGGGGCTGGGTTTGCAGGCACCGACGGTGTGACCAGAATAGACACCGTCGGGCTCAGAGAAACGGAATGTGCATCTTGGAAGCCCACATTGAAGTCATACATCCCGTTGGCAAGCGCGGCAGTGGTGTAGCTATTGTCATTGAGTGCCGTCGCTAGCGGAAATTCAGTAATTTTCACGCCATTTTGGAAGATCAAAATGTTAAGAATGTCGTTATCGACCGCAGGATCCCATGCAATTCGTACTTTGTTGGTGTCCACGAGGGTGATCGTATCGATGCGTGGGGCATGAGGTGCGGGATCAACCGGGGTATTGTCGGTTGGGGTAACGTTGTCGGTTGGGGTAACGTTGTTGGTTGGGGTAACGTTCGGTGTTGTCTCATTCGGCGTGTTGTCTGGAATAGAGTCTAACGGCGAATCATCATTGGTTGGATTAGATGGCGTTTTTACCTTTGGAATTACTGAACTGATTATGCCATTAGAGTGAAAACCATCTGCATCCGCAATTTCAACCTTGTAATAGTATTTGGTGCCGTTATTCAAGCCACCCTCAACCAAAAATTGGTCCGAAATGGGTACTGATGCAACCAGCGTCGACTCTTTAAAGTCAGGCGTAGTACTGCGATACACATTGATTTTTACGCCCATGCTACCGGTAGGCACGTCCCACTCGATTTTGACCGATCCATCTTGGGAAATCACGTTCACATCTTCCAAATCTGGAATCGCATATACGATGGCTTCGATTGTGAGGTCGGTATCCGGGTTGTTATCAAATCGGAATGTAATAAAGGTTTTCCCCGGCGCCAACGATTTAAATGTAAATTTATTAAGGGGTAGTGGATTTATCTAAAACTACCGTTCCCACGTCGGGTCGGCTGGATTTGATGATTACGGAGTCATAGTTAATGCCTGAAAAAAGGGCGCAATCCAAAGAGGCTACGGCTGAAATGGTTTTGCCGGCTGGAATCGAGATAATATTCGGAGAGGTTACAAGCATGACATACGAACTGAGTGGTTTGCCACCATCGCCAACGACCGTCTGCTTAAAGCCAGAACACCCGCTCATCATCAACCCTGTGCATAAAAGTGCAATTCCAAGGACTGTTCTATGTAAAATGCTGCCTAATTTCATTTGCCGATCTCCTAAATTTCTTTCGTTATTAAGTATGTTTTATATGAGGTTCCATTTGTCGTTATCTGGGAGTGTTGCCCCAGTACTTATCGGTTAGAAGTTGCAAAAAATTTCAATGGCTTACTAAATTCAAGGATTGGATTGCTGATTTGTAATCCGCTGAGCTATATAAATAAGAGGCCGAGATTAAAGTTGAGACACCGGCTTGACGCGCTAATGGCGCAGTCTCGTTGGTAATGCCGCCATCAATATGGATATCGCCCTGATAATAGGTACGCATTTCGGTTATTTTTGGGAGCACATCGGCAATAAATTTCTGGCCAGAAAAGCCGGGATTAACAGACATAATTAATACCGCATCAGAGGCCAATATAGCGGGTTTTAGAGCGGGTGTTAATGGAGAATTGGGATTAAGGGTGATGCCAGCTTTCACTCCCAACTGCTTGATTTGATCGATCACAGCCAGTATTTGGGGAATATCCGGTTGAGTGGTGGCGCGGGGAATTTCACGAATGGCCAAGGGGTTCACGGGCTCTGCGGCGTAACATTCAATATGAAAAAACAACAAATCTGCACCGGCTTTGGCATAATCGGCCACAAACAAATGCGGATTATCAATCATTAAGTGAACTTCTAGTGGGAGCTGTGTGGCACTGCGAATCCATTGAATAACAGGGGGGCCATATGACAGATTCGGGGCCAAATGATTGTCCATCACATCTAGGTGAAAACTATCAGTACCCGCTGCTTCCGTAGCCCGAATTTCATCCCCCAATTTCAGAAAATTGGCAGAAAGTAAGCTGGCTGAAACGCGGCATTTTGATGGCATAAAAATTTAGCGTAACTCTGATACAATGTGCGGAAATGGTCAAGAAACTTATCGGATTGATACTGTTTTTGGGGGTGCTGGTTTCCGAGCCTAGTCATGCTGGCGAGAGCGGATTTATGTTACAGGCCACGGCCACCAAACATACCTTGCGCCACTATTTCCCCCAGGCCGATGTGAAGCAGGCAGACCGTATTAACACCGTCATGCTTAAGCCCAAATTGCGGCCCCCATCTTGGACCGATCGAATTCCCTTTGGCGTTGCGATTGATAGCACCAAAAACACAGCCTATTACCTCTTGTATGAGTCGTTTTTCTCGAAAAAAATTGTGCCGTTTCCGAATATGGAATTTAAGAAACTGGCCGATATTTCTGCGAATACAGACGGTCAAGTGGCGCTGGCAGATGTTGGGGGTAATCAAATTCAGTTTTTTCAATTCAAGTATCCCCATCTGAGCTCAACTGCCTTTGTAAAAGTAACGGCGCCGCGTCGAGTGGAATTTGATTACCAGGGCCGATTGTGGTGTTTGGGGCAGGCTGGCTTGTCGATTTTTCAACCGGGCAAAGACAACCTAGAGCCAATGAAGGCCGAAGCCGCCCTCATCAATGCCACGTTGGGAAGCGAAGTGCCGATCGATCTTTCGATTAATCGCCAGGGAAATGCCGTAATTTTAGCGGGTCAGTCCCTGTATCAATTTCTACCCGATGGCACCTTGTCGGGCACAGCCAATATTCAAGCCCCCTACTGTGCGATCGAAACCAGCGCGTATGGGGAAATTTTTTGTTTACGGGCCAACGAGAAAAAATTCGATATTTACTCCTCTGGCCTTACCTACATGCTCAGCGTGGATGTTTCAGAGGCATTCACAGAGCAACCCTTGGACCTAACTATCTATGACAATTTCGGATATGTAATCATTAATGCCCTTCATCAGGGGGCCTATTACGGGATGGGGGTTGCGATTGCCGCGCCCAATTTTGTTTCCATCGGTGAAGCTGAGGATGGATATCAAATTCAATTTATGCTGACCATGCCCGCCTATTTGTGGATTACGGTAAATGGCCAGACCTTGGATCAAAAGCGAGTAGTGGTTGAAAATGTCCTACAGCGCTCGGGGCGGCAATCCGTGTTCTGGGATGGAAAAATTGATGGAAAACCGGTCAAAAATGCCACAGTTGTGATTCGGGCAACGGCCGCGTATTCTTTGGGAAATACAGCCAAATCTGAACTTAAAGTGTCGTTGTAGTTTTTTGGCAAAAAAGGCAGCATTTTGAGTCAAAGTCATGTTGCCAACCCGGTGAATATGGGTTAAAACAAACTCCTCGGAAAACATTATGGTGGATTACTCAAAACGGAAGCTATATAAAATCGGCCAACTAACGGAGTTGTTGGACCTGACGCCCCGAACAATTCGGTATTACGATCAGTTCGGATTGCTTCCGCACGTCAAACGCAGCGAAGGCGGTATCCGCTTATTTGATGATGAGGACTTGGAAATCATCAAGCGCATTAGGCGGCTTCAAAAAGAAGAATTTTTACCCTTAGATGTTATTAAAGATCGCCTGTTTCATCGCACGCCAACTGCTGAGAATCTTCGCGCGGTTGTCGTAGACGGCGCAGCCAGTATTGAAGCGCCATATCGGGATACTTTAAGCATTACCGCGGTGCCATTTACGGTCTCATTTAACAAAATGGTGATCAAAGACTACGGCATGGGTGTTCCTAGTGCATTTTGGCAAAAAATGGAAAAACGCGGCTTGCCCAAGATCGAAGCCCCGTCGGTAGCTGATTTTGAACAGTGCTATCGTGGGTTGGCCAAAACCGGTGTCAAAACCATTTATTCAATTCACCTCTCTCAAACCCTCTCTCCTTGCTATGACCTCGCCAAGCAAGCCGCGCACCGCGTCTCTGATGAAGTCAATGTGGTGGTAATTGATTCCAAATCAATCGGTGTAGGCCAAGGCTTGTTTGCCCAAATGATTGCCCAGTCCATCCACGACGAAGACTCAACAGATGCCACCGAATTGTTAATCTCAAAATTACTCCCTTTAATTTATGAACTGTATACCCTAGATCGACTCGACTACCTGCTCAGCGATGGCTTCTTAAAAGAAGTGAACGACGGTCAAAAGCAGTTCCTTAATAAATTTCTACAATTTAAACCCATTATCCAGCTCAGCGAAGGTACAGGCACTCTTGATATTTACAGCTGTAGCAAAACAAGAGACGAAGCGGTTGCCCAAATGATCGAAGTCCTCGAAGGCGAAATTGCCAATCGAGTGAAATATATTAAGCAAATCACGGTTGAATATGTGTACCTTTATAGCGAAGCCAAAGTATTGGCCAACGAGCTCAAAAAACGTTTCCCGGGCACACCGGTAACCCTGGTCGAAGGCTCATCGGTCGTGGCAACCTTGGTGGGACCCGAAGCGCTAGGCGTCGGGATTATTTAACGCTCTGTCACTTGAACGCCGGACAATCCATATTCCCATGCTTCCGATCCAAATGCCGGCGAGTGCCAAAATCACCGAAACACCGGGGGGTATATCCGAGTAAATTGAGACTGCCAAACCTGCGATGCTGGCGAAAATTCCAATTATCCAACCACCCCGTAGTTGACGCGACTGTGAGGCGGAAAACGGGAGCATAATTAGGGCTGGCAAAACCAAAAAGCTAAATACGGCCAGGACACCCGCAAGTTTGACCGATGAGGTCACGACCAACCCAAAGGTCACGTAAAAGAGCAGGTCTGCGCCCTTAGATTGAGAGGTGCAGAGCCATTTTCGGGCCCAATAGTGAATGGCCCCCACCAGCGCATAAATCGCGGTGGCAGCTAGTAATTCGCTCGGGGTAACAAAGAGCAAGTGACCCACCAGCATGTTCTCCAAATGGTGAAATTCCATGCCCGTAATGGAGACCACAACCGTAGCGGTGGCCGCGGCCACAATGTAGAGAACGCCAATAACCGCTTCCAAATAGTTGGTTTGGGGTTGAAGGCTGCGAATACCGGTGAGAAGTAACGCGGGAACAAGCGTAAATCCAAACGAAATACCATACAGTAACGCCGCATTTTCAATCTGCCAAAAGTGGCCCAATAAATAGCCAAGTCCGGCCCACTGGGCGATGGCCAAATCGATAAACAAAATGCCCCGGGCCAGTACTTTGACGCCAAAATGGACATGAATGAGTACCAATGCCACGCACACTAAAAACGGAATCAGTAGCAGACTAATCACGGGTACTTACTTTCTCAACAATGGTGTCGATGAGGCCGATGTAATCTTGTGTGCCACCTCCCCCCACATTGGCGGGCACTATGATGGCGTCGCACTGGCTTTGCTTGGCAAATTGAGTCACAACCGCCGCGTCGTAGAAATCAGCCGTAAGCACTTTTCGCTGAGGATAAGCCATAAACTTTTGCTTGAGGGTAGCCATGTGGCGAAGGGTAGGGGGTACACCGGGCAATGGCTCAAGCCGACCCACTTCGGCCAGCTTGAATTCATCCAAAAAATAGCGCCATTCGCCATGATAGGTAACGAACTTGGTGCCAGACAAAGGGGCTAATTTTAGCCGCCACTCTGCAATTTTCTGATCCATTTGTTTGTTGAATTTGGCCAAATTCCCCGCATATTGCGGGGTGTTGCTGGGGTCCAGTTGACTCAGTTGATCGGCAATTTCTTGGGCAATAATCTTGCCATTGCTGGGTGCCAACCAATAATGAGGATTCCCGTATTTATGAATGTCGCCTTGGCCATCGATTTGCGAAGGCACATCCAGCTTGATAATCCGGCTCGAGGCATCCAAATATCCCTTAGCGCCTGGCAAAATACCCCTGTTACCGGATTTCCGAATCAAATCGTCTACCCACCCATCCTGATCCATCCCCAATCGAATCAGCAAATCGGCGTTTTTGACGGTCATTACCATAGACGGTTTGGCATTAACGTGATGAAGGTCCTGACTCCCCTTCACCAAGCTGGTGACACGGACATGGTTGCCGCCAATCGACTGGGCAATCGATGCAAAATCTTGGTTGATGGCCACCACTTGCAGTGGCGCGGCATGCAGCGTGAAAGGAAACATCCCGAGGGCTATTAGTAACAACAAGTATTTAATTAATGGCATGACTGTGAGGCCCTAACACCACTAAGCATTGCAAAAATACGGTGGAGGAATGATCTTGATCGACGTTAAATTGCAGACGCAATTTAGCGGTATCACTCAAAATACGAGTCGCGAATAGGGCAATCCGGGATTGATCGGTTTCTTCCTCGCTGTGACGCCCGACCCAGTCATATCGGCCACCCAATTGATAACCCGCGGTGGGCTGATAGAGGAGCGTCGATGTTAAGCCAAATTGGGGTTGCCGTGTGCCTGCTTCAGGGGCCGCATAATCCACCCGAAACCATTCAGACATATTTTTGAGAAACGACTGTTTACCCAATGCCTGAGTCACGGTCAGATCCGTACCCAAAATCGATTGCTGATTCAATTGTGACGCGGTCGAACTACCCGTAAATCCGTTCAATCCCAATTCAATTTCAGTGTCATCCGACAGCGCGAGGCTATTCCATGACCGCACGCCCACCATCGGAGACCCATACACCGGCCCCACCTCTGCCTCTGATGGCGGAATCTGCCACGCCCCCACACTCAACCGAGAAAAAAACGGAAGTGGAAGTACCGCACTTACCTGCGCCCCCTCACCACGCAGTCCTTCCTCACCCCCAATCAACAATTCTTGAGTTAACGGCGCATCCACGAACGGACGTTGTTCGGGATGTTGCTGATTCCATTTCCCAATAGGCAGCTTTTTTTGCCCGAGTATGGTTTCAATCACCGGCCACTGCCAATCGGGTGCCAGGGTGCCGAAAAAGTCTGAGAACGTCAGAAACGCTTCCTCAAGTTCAACTGCAGTTTCCCCCGAATCTTCCTTATGAAGCCCAATAAACACGTTGGCCTGAACATCCGCATACACATAATGCTGAATGCCCAATTCAATTTCGCTCACGTGAAACTGTGGCGATTGGCCCTGCGGCATCGTGCCCAAAAAATTAGCCACCGCGGATATTTTCGGTAAATCCGAAGGCGAATTTGCTCCCAAAACGACAGACGACAGCATGCCCACAAGCATGCCGCTTAAACCGACATAACGATTCATAAAAATCTCCTATGATTTTGTCATCCCAGCGCAGGCCGGGATCTAAATATTGCTAAAGTAAAAATCAAAAAGAACTAAGCGAAGGAGTAAGGTGGGCCGCGGGATTGAGCCGCAATGGCGAAGGAATTAAGCGGATTAACCCGTGTACGGCGGATAAAAAACGACAGAATCCAGGTCAGTCCAACCCCAACCGAAACAGCAATCGCGACGGCATGACTACTGCCATAAAAGTGGCAAATGGCGCAATGTTGAGGGTCAGTCTCTGCGCGATGAAAATGGCTGCTGGCCCCAATACTTAATGCCAGCCAAAAGGCCAAAACAAAGGCAATTCCAATTTTTTGAAACCTGCGGTTCATAAGCCCTGATCATAGCGGCATGCGTCTTTTTAAAGCAAGAAGTAAACCTGGCAAAACCCCATCAACTATGCTAAATTCCTTAGTTGACTATGGCTAAAAACACTTTATACAACAAAGTTTGGGACCGACATAAAGTCACCACGTTATCCACTGGGCAGGACCAAGTATTTATTGGCCTTCATTTGATTCATGAAGTCACCAGCCCACAGGCTTTCGCCATGTTGCGAGAGTCGGGTTCGAAAGTACTGTTTCCGAATCGCACCTTTGCGACCATCGACCATATTATTCCGACTTCCAACCAGGCCCGTCCGTTTTCAGACGAGCAGGCCGAAGTAATGGCCCAAACATTGGCCCAAAATACCTCTGAATTTGGCGTCACTTATTTTAGTGTTGAAAATGGCCTTCAAGGGATTGTTCACGTAGTAGGCCCAGAAAATGGCTTAACCTTGCCAGGTATGACCATTGCCTGTGGTGATTCGCATACCAGTACACACGGGGCATTCGGCTCCTTGGCTTTTGGTATCGGGACCTCAGAGGTGCGCAATATTTTAGAAACCCAGACGATGGCCTTGAGCCCACTTAAAGTGCGACGAATTAATATCACCGGAAAGCTGCGCGCCGGTGTTTATGCCAAAGACGTTGTGCTTAAAATTATCCAAGTATTGGGTGTAAAAGGGGGCATCGGTTTTGCTTACGAGTTTGGGGGGCCCGTGTTTGACGCAATGACGATGGAAGAGCGGATGACCGTGTGCAACATGAGCATCGAAGGCGGCGCGCGCATCGGCTATATCAACCCCGATCAAACCACTTATGAGTATATTAAGGGCAAAAAATACGCCCCAACCACTGATAAATGGGATGAAGCTGTTACATACTGGGATTCTATTCGGTCCAATTCAGACGCGGAGTATGACGACGTGGTTGAAATTGATGGGTCAGCCATCGAACCGATGGTCACCTGGGGTATAAATCCGGGGCAAGCATTGGGTGTAAACGACGCATTACCCGTCGTTGAAAAACTACCCACCTCCGACCAAGGTACCGCGAAAGAAGCCTTCAAACATATGAAACTTACCGAGGGTGCGCCAATTGCGGGCACCGCGATCAATGTGGCCTTTATCGGCTCTTGCACCAACTCCCGCATTTCCGACCTTCGCGAAGCCGCCAAGATTTTTAAAAATCGTCGGGTGTCGTCAACCGTGCGTACCATCGTGGTGCCGGGGTCAATCAAAGTAAAAGCCCAAGCCGAGGCCGAAGGCTTAGACAAAGTCTTCACCGCTGCCGGTGCTGAGTGGCGCGAAGCGGGTTGCTCGATGTGCTTAGCAATGAACCCTGACAAACTTAAAGGCGATGAACTTTGTGCGTCGTCCTCCAATCGCAATTTCATCGGCCGCCAAGGCAGTCCTACCGGACGCACTTTCTTAATGAGCCCCAGTATGGTGGCTGCAGCCGCAATCGCAGGTAAAGTGGTAGATGTTCGCACCTACCTTGGGAGCGCTGTATGACTGAGTTAAACCGAAT
>CANKTL010000018.1 GCA_947486405.1 bacterium | reverse complement strand
TTGCCTCGAATGAGAAAAATATTGCGCACCAACGCGCCCGTCAGTTCATCGGTAATTTGTAATTTGAGGTCGCTGTGCTCAGACAAGTGATAGCAGATCACGACGCTGCGCATTAGGGGGTTAATAAACAGACCCACATTGGAGACCAAATGACCTTCTGCCAGAAGTAAAAGGGATTCACGGTATTTGTCTTGGGAGGTGGTCATTGATTTAATTATACTCCGCGTGCAAACCGCCATTGCCAGCTGCTTTTGATGCAGTGTAGACTAAGCTTGTTTTCCTTACCCTGCCGGGGTGGTGAAATTGGTAGACACGACGGACTTAAAATCCGTTGGACCTAATCCGTCCGTGCCGGTTCAAGTCCGGCCCTCGGCACCAAAATTCGACGCGATTTTGCGCAAATTCCGAGCCTTAACTATACGCTGCGCCTGAAGGCTCCGCTCTGAGATAGTCTGCGGCTCGTAATTTGCACAAACTCACGCCGAATTTCTTTCAAATGTTGGGATGGGAGCTTGAACCGGCCGGCCGCTCATGCGGGCGTAATATAAATGAAGAGGGGTCCCCAAGGCAATCGTAGATTGGGTTGGGGTATAGTCCGGCCCTCGGCACCAAAATCGCGTCGAATTTCTTTCAAATGTTAAGTGGTTTTGGGAAGGGGACTCTGCAGTGAGGGGCTCTTTTTGGCATTTGGGCCAAAAATTCTGGACTTTGTTTAACCTGTAACTTTTTTTAGGATTAGATCGATTACTAGGTCGGGTTTTGCTCGGCCGCCGGTGGCTTTCATTACTTGGCCCATTAGGAAGTTGGCGCTTTGGGTTTTGCCGGCTTTTATTTTTTCTGCTACGTCTGGGTTTTGGGTTAGAATTTGGTCGATTATTGGGCCTAGGTCGTCGGAATTGTCAATTTGGCCGCCGCCGCTGGCTGCTAGGAGGTCGTCGGGGGATTTTTGGGTTTGGATCATGTCAGGGATGAAGGCTTTGGCCATTTTGCCTGAGATTTTGCCGGTGGTTAGTAGGGTTAGTAGGCTGGCTGTGTGAGCGATTTGAATGGGGCAGTTGTCGAACCCTTTGTTGGCCTCTTTTAGGGCGGCATTGATGTCGCCTACTAGCCATTTGGCAAGTTCTGTTTTGTCGATTTGGGGGTTTTGATCTAGGACTGCGGTAAAATAGTGGTTCATCGGGATGTCTTGGACCAGTACCATGGCTTCAAACTCGCTTAGGCCTAATTGTTCCATGTAGCGTTTGCGTTGGGCGTTGGGGAGTTCAGGTAGCGTTGTTTTTACCGCATCGATTTGAGTTTGGGATACCAATAGAGGGAGAAGATCGGGGTCGGGGAAATAGCGGTAGTCGTGGGAGTCTTCTTTGTCTCTCAGGACGGTCGTGGTTTGGGTGTTGTCATGGTAGTTTCGGGTTTGTTGTATAACTTTGCCGCCGCTCAGAATTAACGCGGTTTGGCGGGTGATTTCGGAATTGATGGCGCGCTCTAAACTGCGAAAACTGTTGATATTTTTGGTTTCGGTGCGGGTGCCAAATGGGGTTGTGCCTACGGGGCGTAGCGAGACGTTGGCATCGGCGCGCAGGCTGCCTTCTTCTAGATTGCCATCGCAGACGCCGACGTAGCGCAAAATCAGCTGGAGCGTTTCCATGTAGATGCGGGCTTCTTCGGCTGATCGGATATCAGGTTCGGAGACGATTTCGATCAACGGCACACCAGCGCGATTTAAATCCACAAAACTATGTGTAGATCCGGCGATGGCCTCGGCGCCCTGGTGGACCAATTTGCCGGCATCTTCTTCCATATGAATTCGGGTGATGCCGATGCGCTTGGTACTGCCGTCCGGCAATTCGATGTCCAAATGACCATTTAAACAGATGGGTAGTTCAAACTGGCTGATCTGATAGCCCTTGGGCAGGTCAGGATAGAAGTAATTTTTACGGGCAAAAACGCTTTTGTGTTGAATATCGCAGTTCAGGGCTAATCCAGCTTTAATCGCAAATTCAACCGCGGTTTGATTCAAAACGGGTAACGCGCCGGGCATGCCCAAACAGCGGGGGCAGGTGTGCGCATTGGGCTCCCCACCGAATTGAGTGGAACAACGGCAAAACAACTTGGTGTTGGTTTTGAGCTGGGCGTGAACTTCAATTCCGATTACCGGTTCAAATTGTGTCATTTCAATAAATCCTGAATGCCGGTGGGAATGCGGTGATGAAAATTAAACTGAGTTTCTAAATGGTGGCCTAGATTCAAAACGGTGGCTTCATCAAACGGTTTGCCGATAATTTGCAGGCCAATTGGAAGGCCGTTAGTGACACCCGATGGAACGGATAGCGCCGGAAGGCCTGCCATGTTGGCCGGAATTGTTGAAATATCCTCTAGATACATCGACCACGGGTCATTGATTTTCTCACCCACTTTAAAGGCGGGGTGAGGCGTGGTGGGCATTAAGATCGCGGAATAGGTTTGAAACAAATTCATGAAGTCTTTTTTGATGAGCTGGCGCACTTTTTGGGCTTTTAGATAATAGGCGTCGTAGTAGCCCGAGCTAAGTACATAGGTGCCAATCACGATGCGACGCTTTACTTCGTCGCCAAAGCCTTTGCCGCGCGAATCAGCGATCATGGCTTGGAGGGTGGCACTCGAGCGATCGCGGTTGCCGTAGCGCACACCATCAAAGCGGGCCAGGTTGGCCGAGGCTTCGGCAGGGGCAATGATGTAATAGGTGGGAACGGCGTATTTCAACGACTCAATCGAGACCCATTCCACGATGGCCCCTTGGCTTTTGTAAAACGTGATCGCATTTTCCAATGATTCCGCAATTGGTGCGGATATCGCATCCCCAGATAGCTCTTTCGGAATTGCGATCTTCATTCCCTTTATATCTTGGCCCAAGGCCGCTGAAAACTGCGGCACTGGCATGTCTGCCGATGTGGAATCTTGGACGTCGTGCCCGCAAATCGTTTCTAACAACAACGCCGCGTCTTTCACAGTTTTGGTAAGTGGGCCAATTTGGTCCAAACTGGAGGCAAAGGCCACCAATCCAAACCGCGACACGCGCCCGTAAGTGGGTTTAATTCCCACAATGCCACAATACGCGGCCGGCTGCCGAATCGATCCGCCGGTATCCGAACCCAAGGCCAAAAACGCCTGATGCGCCGCCACCGATGCTGCGGCCCCACCGGACGACCCGCCCGGAACCCGTGCCAAATCCCACGGGTTTCTACTCGTGCCAAATATACTCGTTTCGGTGGATGACCCCATCGCGAATTCATCCAAATTGGTTTTGCCCACTGGGACCATCCCGGCCGCCAACACTTTTTGGGTGACAGTGGCATCAAACGGCGCCACAAAGTCTTTCAGCATTGCCGAACAACAGGTGGTTTTTTGGCCACGAATATTAATATTGTCTTTAATTGAAATCGGAACACCGGCCAACGGTGACGGTAGGGCGTCGCCTTTGTCATAGGCTGCATCCATTTTATCGGCCGCCTGATAGGCCAGCTCTTCGGTGAGTGCCGTAAAGCTGTTGAGTTTTGGTTCACTGGCCTTAATGTGGCCAAAAATATCGCTGACCACCGATTTTACTTTGAGTTTACGAGATTTAAATTGCTCAACCAACTCAGCTGCGCTTAAGGGAAGGGTTGAACTCATTCCGCGTCACTCCCTGCAATTTTGGGCACCACAAAATAGGGCCCGTCCATATACACAGGGTTTACAGAGGCACAGTCGCCAAACCCGGTATAAACCTTATCTGCTTGAACTGGGGTCGAGGGGCTGTTCGGATCTGTGGGAGACAAATCAGCAATTGGTGCATCTGATAGCACCGCCATATGCCCCATAATGCTGCCCACCTGCTCAGAAAAACGGGAAACGGTCTCGGGAGACAACGATAAATGGGCTAATTTGATTACTCGGTTGATATCCGACTCTGAAATAGACATAATGCGCACATTCTAATAGGTTTTAAATTAAATAACTAGGGTATATAACAAGCACATGGACATCTCAGTTTTATCGAGTTTAGCGTCGAGTATTTTAGGGGTTGGATTAGCGTTACTCATCTTTTTTGCGCGATCTCGAAGCAAGTCTGCTATTTTTTTTGGCATCTATTTAATTGGGGTTTCAATTTGGGCACTTGAAGATGCCTATGCCGTAGTGGGTCCTTTACTACACCTCTCCTTGCCACAAACCATGATGCTTTGCCATTTGGCGGCTGTTTGGGTGCCGGCGGTTGGCCTTCAATTTATATGTGATTTTTCACGTTTTCGCATGCCGCCCGTTATTTTGGCGGGCATGTATGCGCTATCTGCTGCGTTAATGATGCTGGTCTTTTTCTCGGATCAATTTATTCTGCGAGATCCCAACGTCCACGTGATGACCAACGCGTTTGGCCCCTACTATTGGTTTTTTGTGGCCGATTTGGTGGGTGTGGCGGTCGCGTCCATCGGGATTTTGATTTTTCGACTCTTTCAATCAGAAGGACTAATTAAGCATCAAATTATTTACTTCTTATATGCAATGGCGGTGTTGTTTGCTGCGCTGATTGCGTATTTGTTGGGTGTGACCATCGGCTTACCGATTCGGCTTGAAAACTTCATTCACATGATTTTTGCGCTGATGGTGGTCTACGGCATGATCAATATTCGACTACTCGATACCGTCATTATCTTGAATCGGATCGTCTCATTTGTGGTGGTAATGCTGGGTGTTTTGGGGTCCATGGTGGTGGTTGGTATGGGACTGCCCGGTGGGTGGATTCGGATTTTGGGACTTGCCGTAGTGGCAATGGGCTGGGCGTGGAAAGGGGAGTATTTACGGCGACAACTACAGTTATACGCCGAGTCCAATTGGATTCCGGGGTATTACAATCCCGAGCGCTTTTTCTCAGGTATTATGGAAAGTTTGTTGGCCACACAAAGTCGGGAATCGGTGTTAGCCGTGATTCAATCGGCGATTGTGTCGGTGTTTCCCTATGCATTGCCACGAATCTTGTACCCGGGAGCCGAAGAAATTTTTCCCAAGAAATTTGAAGAATTTTTTGCTACTTATTCGGATCCCATTCGAATCGGAGACCTACTCACTAAACTACCCGTGGTACCTAACCATGTGCCATTCAGTGTGAACGAAGTCCTTATTCCCATTCATTCGTCCACTGAGCTAGTGGCGGTGTTATGTGTAACCCCATCTCACGACACTCTATTGTTCCGCGAAAAAGACTTGGCCCTATTCAAAACCTTGGGGAAACACGCCTTTGTGGTGCTCGATCGTCTAGTTCCCTATGAAAAAATCAAAGAGCAATATGACAAAACAATGGAATTGGCGGCGATTACCAAAACGGTGATTGCGCTCAAACATGAAATCAATTCTCCACTCACAGCTGTCTTAATGACAGCCGATTATTTGCAGCGCTCGATGGGCGATGACTCTCCATTTAAGCCCCACGCCGAATCAATCGTGAATGACACCCGGCGCATTGCCAAAATCTTGAAACAACTGCGCGAAATTTCAGAGCCGATTTACACGGAATATTTGCCGGGAGTGAGTATGCTAGATCGCTCGAGTGAGTCTAAATAGCCGCCGCCTTCGGTAAATAAGTAAACAGGGACGGTGTGGGGGAATTATGAAATATAAAATCGTAAGCGTAAAACGTCCGGGGGCTCAGACGCATGGTGAGAATGTCGAAGGTTTAAAGCGATCGTTTGTTGGCTTTCTTGCTGAAAGAATAGAAACCACTCTTAATGATGCACTGAAACCATATATCGCTACTTACTCAACAGTGGCGGAATTAAAGTCTGATTTTGCCAGGATCCAGCACCAGTATCCAACTGCCATTTTTAGTTTAAAATCTTTTCCGGCTAAATTACTTGAGACGGCGTCATCCGAGGACAAGGCTCGGATACTGGATAAACCTCAAAGTTATTCTATAAAAACTCCGCTATGCCACCATTTTCCGGCACACTTGATAGCGGACTTAACCGAATTTGTTACGCGCCCGGAAAATTGGATTTGTGATCCTGATCCAGTCCCCATTGGGTATGTCGGAAAGATGGCGCCTGAAGGATTTTTTACAGAAGAGAATTCTCTGCCTGAAGATGCGTTAACTCAATTAAGTAAATTAGCGGAAGCGACATTGCGCCCTTATGTTGTATTTCACTGGTTTGACGCTGAGGACAATAAGCAGATTGTTAATTGGCATGTGGATTCTAATGAGCGGGAGCGAGGGGAGCTAAAGGAGCCTTTCTACAGCCTGACTTTTTCTGAAAATGATGCAGCCGGAACCTGGTTTGTGCGGATTCCAAGACTAGATTGCGAGGCCTTTATCAGACGACATCCAGAAGTATCAGAGGCAACTTCATATAATCTTATTCAGTGCTTTGAAGACGAGACCCGAGAATTTGCAGACAAATTCCTAACTCAAAATCCTGAAACAAAAAAAGAGTTTCAGCAGTCAGCCCAGCCAGGCTATTTATATAAAGGACTAATAAATCGCTATTATCACCGGTCGCCTGAAATACAAGTCCAACGCTTACATTGTGTTCTGAGAGGGGAAGACGTCGGCAAGTAGGTTAAGGGTAGTCCGACTTCGGGAGCCTGTTGGTGTAACTACTGAACCTGAAGCGCTTGATCGGTTTTTGGCTTTTTCGCTCGATCCGGAGAATTGGATTACTGACCCTGACCCAACACCCCTAGGGATTGTTAAGGCTGATTCTCCAGCGCCCTTTTTTATCGACTCGAAATTATCTGCATTGGGTATGGCAGCCGTAGATCAAGTGGGGTTGTTTACCCATTGCTATTGGTTTGAGGACGGGGCAAATGAACTCATTCGCGAATGGCACACAGATGCCCGAGATTACGACCGAGGAGGACCCAATACTACCGGGTATTATACGATTACATTTTCAGACATTGCCTCCGCAGGCACGCAGTATATTCAACTCCCCCGCCTTAACTGTCAGGCCTTTTCTGAGAAAGAAGGAGATAAGGATAAAAAAGCGCTGAGACCGCTTTGTGGAGACCTATTTTCACAAGTCTCCGCCGCCTGGCACGCCTCGCCGTCACTATGTGCTTTTACCACTGGCATCTAAAAGGCACCCCGATGTAACGGATGCACGGATTCGACTTTGATTTAGAAATTACTTCCCGTGGCGGTCTTTCAACACAACCGCAATATCACCTAAGCTTAGGCCTTCGCTCTCCAAATACACCATCAGGTGGTAAATCAGATCGGCAGCTTCGTATTTGACACTGGCAAGGTCATCGGCCATCCCGGCGATCACGGTTTCAACTGCTTCTTCACCAATCTTTTGCAGCATTCTGGGTTTTCCCGCTTTAAAGAGTTGGGTCGTGTAAGATTTCTCGGGCATTTCCGCATGGCGAGTTTTGATGATTGTTTCTAGGTCATTTAAAAAATTAATTGAGGTCATATTGTGTCTCCTAGGTGGTCCAAACTTTGGTTTTACCCATTAAATCTTCAATTTGGGCAATTGATAAGGCATCTTCTTTTAGCCAATATTTTCGATGCGCCAAAATAGTTGAGTCATCAACGTGCAAGTAAATCGGCATTTCGCCGGGCGTGGTGGATAAAATAACGCGTAGGGAATTCAATTTATCATTGGAATCGAGGCCATCCAAATCAATATGTAACTGGCGCTCAAATCCCGCAGAATCCAGGGCTTTTACCTGCTCGACCGATATTGAAACCTCGTCTTGGTTGACTCGAATTTTGCCAGTGACCTGCACGACAGTGTCATCAACCCAGGCCTGCGCCAATTGATCAAAATTACGCCCCTGAAATGCCATGATCGGAATGCTACCCGTCAAATCTTCTAAGGTGCCAATGAGCAATTCCCGGTTTGAGCGAGTCGTGTGTTTGCGGCAGTTTGAGAGTAGCCCCACAAACGATACCGGCCGATCTTCATCATCTTCAGTGATATCGGCAAGGGTGGAAGGGGCTTTGTCTAAAATAGCCGTGTATTTGTCCAGGGGGTGGCCAGAAATGTATAGGCCCAAAAGTTCTTTTTCCAATTTCAACATGTCTAAGAAGACAAGGGGGGTATAAGTTAATTCGTCTGGCTGAATGGGCATTAAAGACGGGCTACCGCTGCTGGCATCCCCAAATAACGACACCTGCCCGTTACTTTTTTCTTTCAAATGCGTCTGCGCCTGATCCATCGTGCGTTCCAATTGGGCCAACAGCATCGCGCGTTCTTTGCTGATGTAGTCAAAGCAGCCCGTTTTAATCAGACTTTCAATGACCCGCTTATTCACCTGTTTCAAATCCACTTTTAAACAGAAATCCATTAGGGTCGGAAAGTCGCCTTTTCCTTCCCGCGCCCCACAAATCGATTCAATAGCGCCTTCGCCTACGTTCTTAATGGCCCCCATGCCAAAGCGAATGCCCTCATCCGTGACCAAAAACGACACCCCTGATTTGCGCACATCCGGTGCCAATACCGAAATTCCCATTTTGCGACACTCTGCAATATAAAGCGCCGTTTTGTCGTTCGATCCCAATACACTGGAAAGCAGGGCGCAGAGGTATTCTTTCGGGTAATGTGTTTTTAAATACGCCGTTTGATAGGAAATAAGGGCGTAGGCGGCACTGTGGGATTTATTAAACCCGTATTCCGCAAACTTGTAGCACAAATCGAAAATGCGTTCGGACTTATCGGTGGGGTTTTTATTGGCCTTGGCACCATCAATAAATTTAACGCGCATGCCATCCATCACGTCTTTTTTCTTTTTGCCCATTGCGCGTCGCAATTCATCGGCTTCACCTAGCGTAAACCCGGCAATGGCGCTGGCAATTTGCATAACCTGCTCTTGGTAAACAATCATCCCATACGTGTCTTTTAAGATGGGTTCCAACTGGGGCAATTCATACTGAACCTGGGTTTTGCCCGATTTATTAGAAATAAAATCTTTCACCATCCCAGACCCCAACGGGCCCGGACGATACAGCGCCAAAAGGGCGATGATGTCTTCAAATACACGGGGTTGAAGATCTTTAATCAGGGCGCGCATACCGCGGCTTTCCAATTGGAAAATACCGACTGTTTCGCCTTTGCACAGCAAGTCGTAGGTAGCGCTGTCGTCGGTGGGTAGGGTGTTTAGATCCAAGGTTACGCCATGATTTTGGGCGATCATTTTGACCGAGTCATCAATAACAGTGAGGTTTCGCAGGCCCAAAATATCCATTTTCAACAGGCCGATTTTTTCCAAGTCCGTCATCGAAAACTGGGTGACGGCCTGGCCATCGTTTTGCATCAGGGGCACGACGTAGGTGAGGGGATCTCGCGAAATGACGACGCCCGCGGCGTGGGTTGAGGAGTGCCGGGAAAAGCCCTCTAGGCGTTGCGCAATTTCCAGAAGCCGGGTGATGGCGGGTGAGTCAGCCTGCGCTTTTCTGAGGTCGGGAATGCGCTCAAGGGCTTCGGCAATCGAGGTGGGCTGGCCGGGCACCGCTGGTATGAGTTTCGCAATGCGGTCTACATCCGTGAGCGGCACATTGAGCACGCGGCCCACGTCCCGAATAACGCCCCTGGCGGCCATTGTTCCAAACGTCGCAATCTGAGACACGTTGGCTTTCCCATATTTTTGAACAATGTATTCAATAACTTCACTGCGGCGCCGAATGCAAAAGTCCAAATCAATATCTGGCATCGACACACGATCCGGGTTCAAAAAACGTTCGAATAGCAGGTTGTATCGAATCGGATCCACGTGCGTGATACCCAGCGCGTACGACACAATCGACCCCGCTGCCGATCCCCGTCCCGGTCCAATCGGAATCCCGGATTGGCGGCAATATTCTAAAAAGTCGTAAATAATTAAGAAATAGATGGGATATCCCATTTTCTCGATAATCGAGAGTTCAAAATTGGTGCGGTCCCGCAATTCGTCGGTTAATTCGGGGTAGCGCCCCGTCATGCCCTTCCACACCAGCTCGGATAAGTACGCGTGTGGTGTTAGATCATTGGGACACTCAAAATTCGGCAAAATTACTTGCTCGGTAACAAGGCTCAATTGGCAAAGATCCGCAATTTTAACCGTGTTTGAAATGGACTCCGGAATATCCGAAAACCGCTCAACCATCTCAGCCGGTGACCGGAAAAAAGCCTCGTTTTGCTCGTGGTCAAAGCCGGTGTCTTCGTCGAGTTTGCGGCCGGTTTGAATGCAATGCAGGATGGTGCGCAAAAAACTGTCTTCGCGACGTAAATAATACACATCGTTGGTGGCGACTAATCCGATTCCCAGCTCTGCCGAAATTCGCTTGGTTTCCTCAATAATCAGCTCTTCCATCGGCAAATCATGCCGAGACACACCCAAATAAAACCGGTCCCCATAAATCGCCTTAAATTCCTGCGCTATGGTGGTGGCTTCTGATACCCGATTGCTCCGTACCCGGTACGCAACAGGCCCGCCATAGCCCGGCGAAATTGCAATGATGCCGTCTGCATACTGCGCCAAATGGGCCAAATCGATCCGCGGCTTATAATAGAAGCCTTCCAAATGAGAAATGGTTACGACCTGAGTTAAATTCCGATATCCGACTTGATCCATCGCGAGCAAAATCAATCGGTCTAATCCCCGAGATTTTTCCGCAATCGTTGGCGTGACATACACCTCGCAGCCAAAAATCGGTTTAATGCCCTTGGCTTTGGCCGCCAAATAAAACTCAATGGCCCCAAACATGACCCCGTTGTCGGTCAGTGCCAAAGCGCTCATCCCCATTTCTGAGGCGGAGTCGATAAGCTGATCCACCCGAATCGCACCGTCTAACAGGGAGTACTCGGAATGGCAGTGCAAATGAACAAAAGAAGGAGTCATAGGTCTTTTTCGAGTATAACGTGGAGATTCCAGAACGACTATGCCGGGTTTATTGGGCCCTTGGTTTATCCAGCCGCAACGATCCCTCGAATTCGAAATGCCCAAGATCCTGTGGAACCTCGTTCGAGCTCAAACAGATCAACAGATTCTACGACTTCGATTTGGTGGGAGGTATCTAAAAATGGGTTTACTAACTGCTTAAGTTTATCAGCCGAAAGGGGGATGACAGTGCCATCTACAATGCCGTTTCCAAAAATAGAACAGACGTCTAAAGAACCGAAGTAAAGCGTACCACCTGCCTTGAGCGCCGATAGCAGCTTAATTAGCAATAAGAACGGACCTGCCGGTTTACCATCTAAAATCATGCCAAAATTGGCATATAAAGCCGCATAAGTGGCCAAAATTGCATGGTAGGAATTCGGTTCCAAGGAAAATGATTCTACTCCCGAAGGGACTAGCGAATAAGTTTGGGTGTCAGCAGGCGCATAAAAGCGGTTTGGTTGTTTTTGGGTGTCAGAATATAACTGTAGATGTGTCGCGGGTCGGGGAATCTTAAAGGTGCTGGGCAACTGTTTTTTGGGATCAAAACCAGCGGGAATATTGGGGTCAACTACAGTGATGTTGGAACCAGGATGTAACTCCGCCGCGACTTCTCGCTGCTGAAGTGAAATATCCGTACCCGATACGGTTTTGAAACCGGGGCCTACTATTAAAATCTGGCTAGGACCTGATTTAAGACGGATCAGATCCTTTAGAATCCGAGGGTGGCGGATCGGATTAGTTGCCTCGGCGTCGGTTCGTCTTGCAGAGGAAGTGGGCGGTGGTGCCAACTGCATAGTAACCCCAAACGACTGGGCACCTATAAGACTGGCCAAAAATTCTTCTAGGCGTTTCGTCATGGTTAGGGTGAACGGAACGCTCATATGAGACAACATCGTGGCGGACTGTCCTAAACCCAAATAGTTACCAAAATCCATAAAAAATGGCGGAAGTCCCCGAGTCTCTTGTCGTTCCGTTTTATAAGGCAATGTGGTGATCAGACAAACAAGCAGATTCCAAAAAAAAATAGTTTCTCGATTGGCTTTTGGTAAACAAGGAACGATGGATGCCACCGAACTTTTGAGACTGTCGTGCTCAGTATCCGATACGAAGCCGGGCCGTTGAAGCAGAGTTAAAATTGTGAGAATAGTGGCCTTTTCCGGATCCTTTAATTCCTTAGCGATTGCTTGACCAAATCCCCGATAAATAAAGTTCAGAAATTTCAGATGAATCGGTTTTTGTTGGTCGGGTGTTTTAGCTCTTCTGATCTCCTCTAGGTATCCGATACATGTAGCAAGGCTGGCCGAAGGCTTCGCGGCCGCAACGACCGCTGCAGCAGTGGCCGATGCAATAGCGGGTAAAACAGCCGACGAGCCGGCAATAGCATTAGGGGCCGGTGTTGAGGGTGTTTTTTTGAGCACGATGACGGCGGCCAAAATCAATAGAATTAAGCTGATGGCAACTATTGCTAAGCTAGATTCGCCAGTCGCTGCAACGCTGGCTAAGGCCGCAATCGCGGCAAACGCTATATATAAATGAATAGCCGACTATGTGGGGTCTTTATGTGCAAGTTGTTTGTGGAGTAATGTCATTTTTTGTCCTCGCTTTAATATAAACTTAGGCAGTATTTAGAGATGGGAATTAATACTTTGCTAGGTGAATATCGGTTTTTGAATTGATAAATTCCATTGAATTAACAAGGTCATCTATGTTAAGCTCTTTCAACGGGTTGCAGTGAAGCAGACAGAAGTGGGTTACCCCCACTTTTTTAGTTTTTATGGTTCTGTCTTAGACTCCAAACCCCGATTGTTTATCAAAATAAAGTAAACGCAATCATTAAATTGAACAAGGACGAATAGCCATGATTTTAATTGATAATTTTGACCAAGTTGCGGCCCAAATCGAAGCGGAACGGGGCGTTACTAAAGCTGAACTAATGGAAGCCATTGAAATGGCGCTTGTTTCGGCGTGCCGTCGTCGGCTAGATGAAACCGCCAACTTAAAAGGCGTGTTAAACCCAGTTAGCGGTGAAGCCAAGATCTATCACATTAAGTCAGTCGTGGCGTCGGTAGAAGATCCAATTAACGAACTCACACTGGCCGAGGGCCGAAAAATTGACCGCGCAACTGCCGTTGGCGAGCAAATTGAAATTGATATTACCCCTGAAGACTTTGGCCGAATTGCCGCACAAACGGCGAAACAAGTCATTGTTCAACGCATTCGCGAAGCTGAAAAACGCTCTGTGTTTGATGAGTTTAAAGATCGCATCGGCGAAATCATCTTGGGAACCGTTCAACGTGTTGAAAATAAAAACTACCTAGTGAATTTGGGCCGAATTGAAGCGCTATTAATGCCCAAAGATCAAATCGAAGGCGAGCGGTTTTTTCCGAAAGATAAAATCCGCGTCTATTTAGTCGATATCCACACCACGCCTCGTGGCCCACAACTTCAAATCTCTCGTTCACATCCTGGCCTTGTTCGCCGCTTGTTCGAGCTTGAAATTCCAGAGATCCAAGATGGCATCATCGAAGTGGTAAACGTCGCACGGGATCCCGGCAAACGGGCCAAAGTGGCCGTGAAATCTAATAATCCAGCCATTGGCGCGGTGGGTACTTGCGTCGGGCATATGGGCGGACGAATTCAATCTATTATTAAAGAGTTGGGCGCGGAGAAAATTGATATTTTAGAGTGGGACGAAAATCCCCGTGTATTCATTGCGAATTCACTGAAACCGGCCCGAATCAGCCAGGTATTGATCACCAGCATGGATGACAAAACATCTGTGGTAGTGGTGCCGAAAGACCAATTGTCATTGGCCATCGGTAAAGCGGGCGTGAATGTGCGCTTGGCCGTGAAATTGACTAACTGGAAAATTGACATCGTGAGCGAAGAAGATTTTTCAGAAGACCGCGTAGTGAAAGAGAAAATCGGCATGTCACTGGCTGAGAAATTGCAGCAAGACAAAGAAGAAGCGGCGCGAGAAAAGGCCGAGAAAATTGCCAAAGATGAGCAATCAACTACCCAATCGGCGCTGGCAATTGCCTTGAGCAAAGCCAACCGCCGGGATGACGAAGAGGCTAACCGCGAGGCCGAGCCTTTGAAAGTATCGATTTTAGCAGAGCAGTTGGGATACAAAACCAAGGACTTCATCGAATTGGTGAAGGGCTTTGGGGTGGAAATCAAAAGTGCCCGGAGTTCGGTAACGCCAGAGCAGTTAGCGATCATTAAGGAGAAAATCCGAAGTTGAAGGTTACAGAGTTAGCACGTGAATTAAGTATGCATCCCAAGGAGCTGATCAAGCTATTGGGAGACAACCGCGTTCGAGTAAAATCCGGAAACGCCAAATTGAATCCTCAAATTGTGGCGCAGGCAAAAAAATGGGTGGCCGGGTCGCATGAAAATCGCGAAGAAGTGGTCATCGAGGGCGAGCGATTTATCGTTATGCCTCGCCAAAAATGGACAGTGGATACGCTCTCCAAATCGTTGGGGCTGCCCTTGTCTGAAATTATGCGTTACATCCTATTAAAAGGGATGACAGCAACTATTAACTCAGAAATTGATGAGAGTTTTGCCATTGAAATGGCCAAGAAATTTAACATCACCCTGGAATTTGAAGGCGAAGGCGAAAAAGACCCCAATGCCTCGATTAAAGACCGGATCGCAGCCATGGATGCGGCCGATGACGTGCCTGTCGGAGATATGGTGGAACGGCCCCCGGTTATTACCGTTATGGGTCACGTTGACCACGGTAAAACCCTTTTATTAGATGCGATTCGAAAAGCAAATGTGGTGGATAAAGAAGCCGGCGGAATTACCCAGCATATTGGGGCTTACCAAGTTGAACTCAATCACAAGCGACTGACCTTCCTAGACACACCGGGCCACGCAGCGTTCACAGCGCTTCGAGCTCGGGGTGCGCAGCTAACAGACGTCGCTGTGCTAGTGGTGGCAGCTGATGACGGGGTTATGCCGCAAACCATTGAAGCCATAGATCACGCCAAGGCCGCGAAAGTGCCAATCATTGTTGCCATCAATAAGGTAGATAAACCCGAAGCCAATATTGACCGCATCAAACAACAGCTTGCCGATCATGACTTGTTGGCGGAAGACTGGGGTGGCCAAGTGCCGATGGTTCAAGTGTCAGCCAAGGCCAAAACCGGCATTCAGGAATTGCTTGAAGTTATTTTGATTCAGGCAGAACTATTGGAATTAAAGGCTCTTGAAACTGGAAATGCCCGTGCCGTGGTCATTGAGTCGCGCTTATCGCGGCAAAAAGGCCCAGTTGCAACGGTTCTTGTTCAATCCGGTCAGCTGAATGTGGGAAGCCACTTTGTCGTAGGCATTTCCTACAGCAAGGTGCGCGCACTACTTAATGAAAATGGCAGCAAAGTGGATCATGTTAAGCCAGGGTCACCGGCCGAAATTATGGGATTGGCCGAAGTGCCGCGCCCCGGCGAAGTGCTGCAGGTATTTGATACTGAAAAAGAATGCAAGGCCGTCATTGATAAGCGATTGCAGGATCCTGAGTTTTCAGGGCACGCACGGGGTGGTGCAACCCTTCAATCTCTGGCCAAGCAAATCGAAGAAGGGGATATCACCCAGCTTAACGTGTTGGTTAAAGCCGATGTTCACGGGTCTCTAGAGGCGGTAATCACCTCGATTCGCGGCATTCCGCAAACCAAGGTCACGGTTAACGTGCTGCATAGCGGTACGGGTACCATCAACGAAAGCGACATTATGTTGGCCAAGGCCTCCAATGCTATTATTTTTGGTTTCGGTGTGTCGATCAACCTCGAAGCGCAAAAAGTGGCCGACGAAGAAAATGTACAAGTCCGGACCTACCGGATTATTTACGAAATTATCGAAGACATTGAAAAAGCCATCGATGGATTATTTGCCCCTGAATTTGAAGACGTTGAAACAGCGACTGTTGAAGTGCGCCAGCTCTTTAGCTTTTCCAAGGTTGGCTCAATTGCCGGATGCTACGTTACCGAAGGTAAAATTACCCGCAGTGACCACATTCGCGTGCTTCGTGCCAACGAAGAAATTTTCAAAGGTAAGTTGGATTCCCTTAAGCGGTTTAAAGACGATGTCAAAGAAGTAGCGTCTGGGTTTGAATGCGGAATCGTTGTTGATGATTTTGATGGCATTAAAGAAGGTGACATTATCAAAAGCTTCGTGGTCCGAGAAAAAGGCCGTCGCTAATTCCCTAAGGAGGGATTCTTATGAGCCGAATGGATCGCATTGATGAACTGATTCGACGCGAAGTGTCGGAGATTTTAATTCGCCGTGTGAATGATCATCGCATTGGATTTATCAGCGTTGTTCGCGTTAAAACCTCGCCGGATCTATCATTAGCGACGATTTATTACAGCCAGATTGGTAACGACGAAGAAAAGCGTCGGACCTCGAACGCCCTCAGATCGGCCACCGGATTTATCCGTGGCGAAGTGGGAAAAAAATTGACATTAAAAGTGGTGCCCCGCATTAAATTTCAGTTTGACGACTCCATTGAGCGTGGTGATGACCTTCTCAAAAAAATTAAGGCTTTGAATGTCCCACCAGCCGAGTAAAGACCGTCAATCAGTTCGGCATCACATTTCGATGGGCAAAAAAGATGCGCTGATCGTGGTTCATCGTGATCCCGACTTGGATGCCATTGGGTCAGCCCTCGCCTTCTCGATGATGCTCGACCAATTTGGCACCAAATCCACTATCTGGATGGCCGGCCAAGATATGAAGCCATTTTTACATTTGCCCCATTCAGATCGATTAAGCAATTTACTGCCGCTGCCAGGTGCGATCGAAAGCATTTACGCCATTGACTGTGCGCAGTTGGACCGCATCAAAGATCACAAAGACCTTGAGCGCTATACCGCTGCATCCATGATTAACATTGACCATCACCCCGATAACACCGAATTTGGCATCATCAACTTGGTAGAAATTGTGTCGTCAGTGGGCGAATTGCTTACCCATTTCTTTTCGGATTTCGTGACCTTTACGCCAGAAATGGCAGAGTGCCTATATCGGGCAATTATTTTTGATACAGGGCGATTTCAACACAGTAGTGTGACGGCTCAAACTCTACTTTGCGCAGCAAAATTGGTCGAAGCCGGTGCGAATCCCAACTTACTCGCTGAGGAATTATTTTGCAGTAACGATAAGACGTATTTCTCGACTATCGGGCGCGGACTGGAAAAATTCACCATCAACGAAGAACTAGGATATGCCTACACGATCATTCCCAATTGTGATCAAAGTGAAGGCTACGAAATGATCGATTTTATCCGCACCTTAAAAGGGGTTGAGGTGTTTTTGGTATTTCGCGAATTGCCGAATCGCTTGATAAAGGTCAATTTGCGGTCGCGGTCTTTTTTTGATGTGTCTCAGTTTTCCCATCAGTTTGGCGGTGGCGGGCATAAGAAAGCGTCTGGAATTGCACAAAAAGGCGATCTAATGACCATTACAAATACGGTAATTGCCCAATTAGAAAATGAACTTCGCAAAGCCCGGTGAGGGATTTTATGTCATTAACAAACCCGTTGGGATGACCTCCTTTGGTGTTGTGCATCGCATGCGGCGGGTGCTCGGTATTGAACGAATTGGCCATGCAGGCACGCTCGATCCGTTTGCATCCGGCGTATTGGTTGTGGCTGTGGGGCGCACCTTCACTCGGCAAATATCTGAGTGGCAGGACAAGCCCAAAACCTATGTGGCCACGATGGTCATGGGCAAAACCACCGAAACTTTAGATATAGACGGAAAAACGATGCAAAAAGACGCCGATTTTGAGTCTAAGCAGGCGCAGATTAGGGCCCAACTCGAGCAGCCTGACTTTTGGACGGAATGGCGTGGGGAGCAGATGCAAACGCCGCCTATTTTTTCGGCCAAAAAAGTAGGGGGAAAACGGGCCTATAAATTGGCCAGAAAAAACGAGGCGGTCGAGCTGGCCCCTGTGACGATCACTATCCACGATATCCGACTCACTGGCGTTACTCAGGAAGCCGATGAGCTGCTCGTGACCTTTGAAACCACCTGTTCCAAAGGCACTTATATTCGCCAGTTGGCAGCCGATATCGCGGCCAAGGTGGGCACGCTGGCGTATCTTTCGGTGCTGGTCCGAACCGCGATTGGCGAGGCCAAGCTAGATGCGGCCCTTTCCCTGGAATCGGTATCGGCCGCAGCAGTCTCGGTGTCGGGGACACTATGATTCGGCTGATTCCACCCGTTCCGGTTGGTGAAACCAGCACCCTGGGGATTGGCGTTTTCGATGGTCTTCACCTCGGTCATCAAGAAATTATTCGCCGCTCTGATGCGCTTCTGACCTTTT
>CANKTL010000017.1 GCA_947486405.1 bacterium | reverse complement strand
TGGAACTGCGGAGTTTGGTAACTATCTTCAAGAGCTGCAGCGGGTAGCCGCCTTAGAAACAGATCTCTATTCGTATCCAATGATGACGAACGTATTTGCGCTGCTTCAGCCGCATATTCGAAGTGCTGAGCAACGGGCCGATTTCGATGATTATTTAGAAAGCGTATTTAGGAATTGGATTGAGTTCAGGGGCCGCGAATTTAGGCCGGACCAATTGGTTATCATAACGCCCCGCTTTGCTCATTTATTGGGGTGGGACCGGGTGATTCAAGTATTAAAAGAATGTGAAGGATCCGGCCTATTGCGGCCAGAAAATGAGGGATATCAATGGCTGAGATGGCAATGTGCGGGTGCCGGAGCTGAGGATACTGATTCTGTGAAGAAAAGTAGGGCGATAGGGAGAAATTACCAGACCTGGTGCGACAATTTGGGAATGCCCGTTGATGATACGGTTGCTGCGCATTTGAGGTAACTCAAAAAGGGGACGCTGGAAAGCTTTGAAAAACTTAAGCGGTGGACTCGGTTAAAAATTGCAGAAGTGCGGGGTCCGGGGACAGTTTATTGTTTGTGCACCATTGATTGAAGGTGCTCCGTATCGTGGGGAAATGGATCTCAGGGACGTGCCCGGATCGATTTGCAAAATAATCGAGATCAAGATAAAGGCGGCCATCTTTTGAAAAGTCGTTCAGCCAATCCCTAATTTGAGCTTTTCCCGCTTCAAATCCAATCAACTGACAAAAAATTAGGGCCGCGCCAATTCCATATGGCCTGGTGGCTTCTGAATCAATCCTATCAAAAATGCCTTTGAAAAAGTCTGATGTAAACTGATCAACCTCCGCCTTCGATTGAAAAATTTCTGATTGCATAGCTAAAAATATAGGAAGAAGCTGAGGTTTAGATAGGCTATCTTTAATATCATATGGCGCTTTGGCGAGCTGTCGTATCGTTTCCAACAATTGAGAGTAAGCGGGGTGCGCTGGTTGAATCGCTTGTACAAATAGTTTTAATAAACCGGGAATTTCACTGATGGACTCAATGGATAACATGGTCACAATTTGAGGATGTTGAGCGACTATCAATTGAAACTTTTGCAAGGTATTATCCGGTTTTTCAGGTATAGAAATTCCGAAATATCGAAGGGTTTCAATCAGTGAGCCGAAAGATAAGTTGGGAACATCTGGAGGGGACAACGGCCCGGATAGGGCTTGAACCACTTTTTCGTCACGGTTTGTGGGCGCATAGCTGGTTGCGACAAATATTTTTGCGGCTTTTAAGAGAATCATCGGTGAGTCTGAATTCGATTGCGGAATTCTAAAATTTACTGTGATTCCATTTTGATGCACCAGGCAAGAGGTTTGAGCGGTTAAGCCGATCGCCTCTAGAAGTCTGGCAATTGTCGCCGCATTTTCCCATCGACTATACTCGTTCTCTCCAAATAATGAAACTGACATGTCCAAAATTCCGGTATCACGGTCAGACCGAATGGTTATCGAAGATGAATGAGCCCGAAGGGGAATGTTGTACCGAGTTTCGATACTCGCATCATCAATTTGGCAAGACACGCAGTTGATTCTGAAAAAAGCCTGGTTGGGGTCAAAAAGGTTTCCGAGGAGTGTTGAATGAACGGCACGATGCTGTTCTGACAGCGATTCTAGGTTACCCAACAAGCCGACTTGTTCCATTTGGATAATGCCCATAAGGTCCTGATGAATTGCCGTAAACAGTTCTCCGGTGGCTCTTGGAATTTGCGCCTCGAATTCTGAGTCAGAGACCCCATGATTGAGCCAGTATGGATGCCCGAATGTCCATTTTGAAACATTAAAGTCTTTGTTTTTTGACGTGTTTGGGGGTGCCTGTAATTGGGTGGAATAATGGTCAATTCGTGCTTGTAAATGGGCTCGGAGGTAGTCAGAAAGAATGCTAGGATTTAGAGTTGCTAATGACCGAAGGATATTTACAAATCCTTTCAGCATTTCAGAAATTCGGGTGTCTTTTAATTCAGGAGTACCAGAAAATTCGGTGGACCCCAATATTTTTTTGATGGCTTGGTCATAAAAGTTAATTAAATAGAGCGTATGATCAAGTATAAATCGGCGTGCCTCGACAGATTTGGTGGATCCCCAAAGCTGAACGATATTCTGAATGCCGATGGCCGGCTCAAACATCTGACGAAACGTATCGAAATCCTCTTGCGGCATTGGCGAGCCCCATCGGATTTTTTCAAGCAAGGTCAAATCGTTTAATTGAAGGGTTATTTTTGATTGCAACCGTTGAAGCTCGTTAGTGGTGGAGCGAATGGCTCCCCAAGCTGCCACCCCAAGGCTCAACCGGGTAACAGCGACACTTTCGAGTTGCCTATATTTCGATAAGAATCTGAGAGACTCAGATGCTTTGTGAAAATGATCCGGAGGTTCTGTGTTCGCTAAGCAGAAATTGAGCCATTGATTTTGAATGTCTGGAAGGCCGGGGCGACGAAGGGCCCAAAGTTGAAAACCGCGTATACGTAAGTTTGGATTGGTTTTTACCGCTTCAATGGTTTGGGTTTCACGAATAAAAACTTCGTATTGTTGCATCAATTGAACATGGCCGGAAATCGATTCTGGATTTGATCGATCCTCACTCTCTCCTAAAATCAGAGATTTAAGCTGAGCGGTAAGCATAAAGCTGATTGGCTGATTTTCCGGTCCATTGTTAAGGATAGCGTCTAACATTGCGAAGGCGTCATCTATTAACGACTTGCATGCATTAAAAATAGTCGCCGGATAGTGATCGACAATCGATTTAAGTTGCCCCAGTAGCTGCCCCGTCGACTCAAGAAATATAGAGTAATCTTTTCCATCTCTGACGCGAGCATTCATCAGATTCAAATTCTGCGCTAGACGGATTAGAATTTCGCCGGGTAACGCCGACGGTGTAATTGGGCGCATGGTTCGAAAATGGCTTTTAACCTCGGAGGAAAGTTCGATTTTGGGCTTTTTGAATTGTTTAGGGTAGGCCGAATAGCCTGCTTGAATCGTGCAACCTTCGGAAGCCGAAATAATGCCTTGTTGGGTACAGATTGTGAGGGGAATTCGCTGGCGAATGGCCTCTTTTAGGCGGCTGGAATCTCCAGACGCAACCAACACGATAATGCCGCTTGAACGAAGTTCCATCACTTCATGCGAGAGTGTTTTGGGTGGATGTTGCAAAATAACGACCTTGGTACTGATCGTTTTTCCATTGCTCGCCATCGCCGCATTTTCAATAATGCTCAATGCTTCCACATCGGTTTTGGCAAATAAGATTTCCTCGTTCGGACGTTTTATTTCGACGGCATTCATGTTGCCGGATTCGACTTTGGCCATCATCAATGGAGCGCACCCTGTGTTCACTCTGAGATAATGGGGCGTAATTTCGTCTTCAATAATCAGTGGGCGTACTTGTACAATCCACAATTTATTTTGAGTTCGATCATACACCCATTCAATATCGACGGGTCCTTTAAATTCGGCCTCACAGCGGCGAGCATAGTTCTTCAAAAGTTTGGCTAACGGGTGGTTGACTGTTGGCTGAAGTGCCAACTCTGGTGCATTTTTTTCGGTATGTTCTGGATTTTCGAGTGATGGCATGACCCGAAACGACTTGTCGCCGGTTTCGCGTATTTGGAAGAAGGATCCAACTAATGTGGAATCCGCTGACACCCCGAGGGAAGAATCGACGATTCCTGAACCATGGCCGAATGTACTTTGGATTAACGTTACGTCTTTGGTTTGACCGAAAGTTTCAATAGACCCGAGAACCCCAGAGACGACGGAAGGGGACGGACCCGCTGTATCGGTAACCATTTTTTGGAACATAGCGGCCAGCAATGGCATTTCAGCAACATCGGTTTCGCTGATGGACCTTCGGCCAATAGATTGATCTGAGAAATAAGACCCAAGTACGGTGCATAAGGCATCTGATATGGCTTGTGGCGTGATCGAAACGCTGCAAACCGACGCATTGCCGCCTGCATTTGCAGATTCTTTGGTGTCCTCGCGACTGGTTGAGCGTAGGGCCAGGAGGGTGTCGGCCCCAAATTCTTCGATAAGTGAGTCAGTAATGTCCTGCACAGCGCGGCTGTCGGCTGAAAAGGTTTCGGCAATGAGTTCGCCAATTGCTTTAGTTACAATCTCACGCTTGATCGGATCCGTTTTTACATTGTTGTACTGCTGCCAGAGTGTATCAAGACGGCCACCCACATTCATCAGTCGAATGAAATATGATTGAGGTAGCCCCGCAAATTTAGGAACATCGATTGGTAGTTTCGGAGAAGAGTGGCCGCCCGCTAAATGGGCAGCTCTCACAGAGTTGGCTAGTTTGTGCCCAAATTCTTCCTGCAACGTTTTGAGCGGAATTCGCTGCAAATGGTCGCTAGTATTGAGTCCGCTTGCAACTGGCGTTATTTTTCCAACTTGAGCTAATGCAATAATCTTAAATGAAAAGTAAATTTGTCCCATAGCCCTGTATGACAGGGATTGCCCTAAAATCGAGCAGACTAAACATCGGGAGAGTTAGTGAGAGCGTGTTCGATCAGCGGTTTTTTGGGGATCATCGGCAAATCCAGCCTGCTCTTCTATGAAAGCACTGGCGGATACTGAGGGTGCTGAAACATGACGACGTAAGAACCTTCTCTGTATAGGTGTTAATGACGAAAGAGAGGTTAGGTCTTGGGCACTTGCGGGTGTTGGTTCTTGCATTGATATATGTTTCTTTTTAATTTTCATAAATACATCCTATCATTAAACGCTATCGCCTTGGAATCAATATAACACCCACAATCCCCACCACAATATTGGGAATCCATGCCGCTAATATAGCGGGAATGGTGTGCGATAAGCCTAAACTCATACCCACCGCCATCAAAATATAATACGCAAAAATAATCAGTAGGCTCATGCCAAGCCCAACGGAGGACGAGGTTCGGACCGGGCGGATGCCCACCGATGCGCCGATGATGGCGAAGATTAAGCTTGCGAAGGGCACCGACCACTTGAGGTGAAAGTTGACCTCGTCGTGGGTGGCGTCTTGGCCGGTGCGGCGTTTGGCTTCGATTTGGGCTTTGAGCGCGCGCGAGTTGAGCTCTTCCAATGACTTGTCTCTGGCGGTGAGATCGATGGGGTTCATTTTGAGGTTAATGACCTCTTTTTTGAATTGAATGACGCTGAGTTTATTGGGGTCATCGGGGAAAAAGTAATGCATGACGCCATTGTTGAATTCCCATTCGCCAGCCGGGTTCCAGGCACCAGTCTTGGCCCGGATGAGGCGCGCCAGGCGGCCTTGGTCGTATTCAGCAATGGAAATGTTGTTGAGGCGGTTGTCTTTGAGCTCTGCGACGTTAATAAGGCGCACGGGATCACCGTTGGGGGCGTATTCGGTGTAGTTGATATTCTTTTTAACGGGTTGGTTGGCCTGGGTGCTCCAATTGGCAGTGAGGATTTCAGCGTTGCGGGACCCCCGGGGGACGATAATTTCGTTAAAAGCGATCGTCAACAAACTGACGATAAAGCCGGATATGATTAATGGCACCACGATACGCTGCACACTGACACCACCCGCGCGTAAAGCGATAATTTCGGAATTGCCGTTGAGGCGCCCGACCGCGGAAATAGTGGCAAATAGCATCGACATCGGAAAGGTATATGCAACGATAGCGGGGATTTTATAGAGAAAGATCTGGCCCAAGACTAACGCTGGAACTTGGTGTTTAACGGCCAAATCGACTAATTGAAACAAAACAGTGCTACCGGCCAAAATCAGCGAAAACGCCAAAATCCCGTATATAAATGGGCCGATTAATTCCTTAATGACATAGCGATCAAGAATAGAAATCACAGTGAGAAATTGTCTCCAAGGTACATTTTTTTAGCCAGGTCATTGTCGGCAATTTCTTGAGGGGCGCCAGACATCAGCAATTGGCCTTCGTGAATAATATACGCGCGATCGGTGATCGACAGGGTTTCTCTCACGTTGTGATCGGTAATGATAATGCCCAAGCCTTTTTCTTTCAGGCGGCGAATAATACTCTGAATTTCATGTACGGCAATGGGATCGATCCCGGCAAAAGGTTCATCTAACAATATAAAGGCCGGATTGGTGGCCAACGCGCGTACAATTTCAACCCGCCGTTTTTCACCACCGGATAGTTCAAACCCCCGAGAGTGACGGATATGAGTGAGGCCCATTTCCTCTAATAATTCATCCAAACGACTGGCAAATTGATTGCGAGGAATGGTTTTTGTGATTTCCCATAAAATTTTAATGTTGTCTTCTACCGTAAGTTTTTGAAAAATGGACGGTTCTTGCGGTAAATATCCGATACCCACCCGTGCGCGTTTGTGCATGGGCCATTTGGTAATATCGATGTCATCAAAAAAGACCGTACCATCATCCGGGCGAACCAGGCCGACGATCATGTAAAACGTGGTGGTTTTGCCGGCGCCATTGGGTCCGAGTAGCCCGACGATTTCGCCACGGTGCATCTCAAGCGAGATTTCATTTACAACGCGCCTTTTGCGATAGGATTTAATCAAACGGTTGGTTTTTAGCATGCCAGTTCCTTTTTATGATTGTGCGGCGGATTTTTCAAAATCGACCATCGTGGTGCCATAAAGATAATCGTCCAGCACGATCGTTTTGAGATTGCCTAATGTTTCCAGAATATCACGAATTCGCTTAGCGCAGATCTCAATTTGGCAGGCGATATTGTGAGCGGGAACGGTGGTAGGGAATTGTTCTTTAAGGACCTCAGAGGCGGCCAAAATCGACAGCATTGGATGGCGAATTTGTTGTTGCAAAACCAAATAAATTTGGCGAATAAGTTCTTCTTTTTCTTGTCTTAAAATAATGGATTCTTCAGTGGATATATCATCGGAAAGTTTTTCCATCAGGGCATTTTTTCGGCGCAAATAGGCGTCTTCATGCAAAGTGGTGGATAGTAAATCGATGGATAAGGCGATGTCGCGATTTTCGAATGGCGTTAGAATCCAGTCATCCGCAAAGTCGAGCAACTCTGAATTTTTCGCAAACTCATAGGCCGTATCGGGTTCGATAAGAACAATGATGGCAACCTGATCCAGCGACGTCGTATTTCGAATGGCCTGACACAATACTTCAAGCTCGGACAGACCGAATTTGATATCCAGCACTATGGCTTCCAGCGATCCTTCGGAACACAGCTGAATGACCGCCGCTGGTATGCTGGTTGAAATCGCCGTTTTGCCCGACGCCCGCACCATGTGCTCTAACTGAACGATGCGGTCCCCCACCGGGCTAGCGACAAGAACTGACGTGGCCATTTAATTCCGCCTAGTGTGCAATACCGAATGCCCGAGTTTCCCGAATAACCGAGACTTTAACTTCACCCGGATATTCCAATTCGGCTTCGATTTGCTTAGCGATACGCTGCGCAATTTCATGCGCACCGGTATCATTCACTTCTTCCGGTTTAACCATTACGCGGATTTCACGACCCGCTTGCAACGCATAGGCATTTTCAACGCCCTCGTACGATTTGGCCAACGCTTCAAGCTTTTCAAGGCGTTTTACATATTGCTCAACAGATTCCCGACGGGCGCCTGGCCGAACGGATGAAATCGCATCAGCCTGCATAACAATGATCGCTTCGATGGTATCAGGTTCTTCGTCTTCGTGGTGCGCGTTAATGCAGTTAATGACTTCTTCAGACTCGCCATACTTGCGGCAGAGTTCTTCACCCAATTGGGTGTGAGTACCCTCGGCCTCAAAGTCGATGGCTTTACCAATGTCGTGAAGCAAGCCACCGCGTTTTGCGAGGTCGATGTTCACGCCCAAAGCATCAGCAATATTTGCCGCGATTTTTGCGGTTTCAACGGCGTGTGACAGCATGTCTTGGCCATAGCTGGTTCTGTATTTTAATCGGCCAACCATCTCAATTAGTTTGGGATGCATTTGAATACCCAGCTCTTCAATGGCTTTTTCGCCGGTTTCTCGGATGGTGTCATCCAGCTCAGATTTGGCTTTATCAACGGCTTCTTCAATACGAGTCGGATGAATACGCCCATCGTGGACCAACTTGGCCAAGGCCATTTTGGCAATTTCGCGACGAATCGGGTCAAAGCAAGACAGGATCACCGCGCCAGGGGTGTCATCAATGATGACATCAACGCCGGTTAAGGCTTCAAAGCTGCGAATGTTTCGGCCTTCACGACCAATGATCCGACCCTTCATTTCATCGTCGGGTAGCTGAACCGTTGAGGTGGTCAGTGCGGCGATATAATCCCCACCGATGCGTTGGATCGCCTGGGTCACAATTTCTTTGGCTTTTCGGCTGGCCACTTTGCGGGCCTTGTCTTCCATATCTTTAATCATGGCACCGGCACGCTTGCGGGTTTCGTGCTCAACGCTGGCCAGCAATTGCTTTTCAGCCTCGTCTTTCGACAGCCCTGCAATTTGCTCAAGCGTAGTTGATAAGGTCTCAACCAACTCTTCCCGCTTTTTAGACAACACTTTTACCCGTTCTAATTCGCGATTGAGGGTTTCTTCTTTTTCATCCAAATGAGATTCTCGCTCAATTAAATGCCGCTCTTTTTGCATCAAACGACTTTCTAATTGCTGAACATTGCCTTGTCGGGCCTGGATTTCGGATTCCATGGTTTTTCGGGCCTGAGCGATGATACTCTCCGCCTGACGATGAGCCTGGCTCACCAACTCTTGGGCCGAAGAATTGGCCTTGTTGATCGCCGTTTGAGCGATGGTTTCGGCGGTAGACAGGGATTTGCTCACCGCCGTGCGTTTCATCACAAGGGCGGTGGTCACGCCGGCCAAAATGCCCAGCGCGATCCCCAAAATAATAAATGACAGTTCCATTAGCGGTTATCCTTCCTCAGCGGCTACGGGTTCCAGTTCCTGGGGGACAATGGTTCCGATGTTCTCGCGAATTTTTGAATCAATTTTTTTAGCAACCTCAGGATGGTCCTTGAGGTATTGTTTGGCGGCTTCTCGGCCTTGGCCCATACGGTCACCGGAATAGGAATACCAGGTGCCGCTTTTTTCCACGACATCCATACTCACACCCAGATCCAGCAAGTCGCCGTATTTGGAAATTCCTTCAGAAAACATAATGTCAAACTCGGTGAATTTAAATGGCGGGGCCACTTTATTTTTCACGACTTTGACCCGAACCCGAATACCCGTGATATCCACACCCGATTTAACCGAATCAATTCGGCGTACATCGATCCGAATAGACGAGTAAAATTTCAATGCCCGCCCGCCGGTAGTGGTTTCAGGGTTGCCGAACATGACCCCGATTTTGTCACGGATTTGGTTGATGAAGATCACGATGGTTTTGGATTTGGCCACAATCGCTGTGAGTTTTCGGAGAGCTTGAGACATCAAGCGAGCTTGGACGCCCATTTGCGCATCGCCCATGTCACCTTCGATTTCAGACTTGGGAACCAAGGCCGCGACTGAGTCAATGACGATGACATCAATTGCGCCTGAGCGAACCAAGGTTTCTGCAATTTCAAGGGCTTGCTCGCCATAATCAGGCTGAGAAAGAAATAGGTCGGCGGTGTTAATGCCCAATTTCTCGGCATACGCAGAGTCTAATGCATGCTCGGCGTCGATGAAGGCACAAGTACCGCCGGCACGTTGCGCTTCGGCGATCAGGCTCAGGGTAAGGGTTGTTTTACCCGACGATTCGGGTCCGAAAACTTCGACGATTCGGCCACGCGGGAATCCGCCCACACCCAACGCTAAGTCCAACGACAAAGCGCCAGAAGAGATCGTTGAAACACCCACTTTTGCGGTTTCTCCCAACTTCATAATGGCACCTTTGCCATGAGCTTTTTCAATTTGGGAAATAGCGCTTTGAAGGGCTTTTAATTTTTCATTTTTGTCCATATAAGGTTCTCCTTCTCAGGAATCTAGATTTAATAAGTACTGCTTCAGATACCCCAACGCGGACATGGTCGTCTGAATACGAACCGTGTCGCGGTTACCGTCAAAGCGAAAAAACTTCACCCGTTGCTGCTGTTTAATCGCAAATCCAATGTATACTTTTCCGGTCTCTAATTCGGGCGCGCTAGGGCCGGCGTATCCGGTAGTTGATATTGAAATATCACTACCCGCAACTTGCTGGATTCCCACGGCCATTTCAAGAGCAACGGCTTCGCTAACAATACCGTGTTCCCGAATGGTCGCGGCATTAACGCGGCAAAGCTGTACCTTTAGTCGAGGATGATAGCACACCACACCCCCGATAAAGAACTGTGAGGACCCCGGCAAATCAGAGAGTTGTTTGCTTATCATTCCACCAGTAAGGGATTCGGCAATCGAGATCGTCAGATTTTTTTCAATCATTAATTGGCCAATCGAGCGGACGAGCGTGTCCGGCAGCCGGAGAGACGCTTCGTCGAGCATAGATTGGAACGGTTGTTCAACGATCACTTACTTCCCTTTCTAGTGAAAGAGAACTAAACGTTTAGTGCTGTTTTGCTTCCTGCTTTTTGTTGAAGAATTTCAGCTTGATCAACTTTTTCCCAGGTAAAGTTAGTGTCCGTGCGTCCAAAGTGACCATAGGCAGCCGTTTGTAAGAAAATCGGTTTGCGTAAATCAAGGTGGCGGATAATACCGGCCGGGGTGAGATCAAAAACGTCTCGTACTATTTCGGAAATGATACTGTCATTAATTTTGCCGGTGCCGTGGGTATCCACGTGAACCGAAACCGGTTCGGCCACACCGATGGCATAGGCCAACTGAATTTCAACTTCGGTGGCAAGGCCAGCAGCCACGATATTTTTTGCAACATACCGGGCCATATAGGCAGCTGAACGGTCAACCTTGGTGCTGTCTTTACCGGAAAATGCACCGCCACCATGTCGGGCCCAGCCGCCATAGGTATCTACGATGATTTTTCGACCGGTAAGTCCGGCATCCCCGTGCGGTCCGCCAATGACGAATCGTCCGGTGGGATTGATGTAGAACTTCACTTTATCGTCCATTAGTTTTTCGGGCATAATCGGCCGAATTACTTTTTCGATGACGTCTTTTTTTAGGGTTTCATAGGCCACATCTGGGCTATGTTGAGTTGAAATAACGACGGTATCCACGCGAACCGGTGTGAAACCATCATATTCGATTGTGACCTGAGACTTAGAGTCCGGCCGCAAATAAGGAAGTTCACCGGATTTTCGCAAGTCCGCCAATCGTTTCACCAAACGATGCGCCAACGAAATTGGTAAGGGCATTAATTCCGGTGTTTGGTTACACGCATAACCAAACATTAAGCCTTGGTCACCCGCACCTTGCGCGGAATATAAACCTTCGCCCTCATTCACACCTTGAGCGATATCGGGAGATTGGGAATGAAGACTAGATAGAACAGCGCAACTATCGGCATCGATTCCAAAAGCGGGATCGGTATATCCGATATTGCGTAGGGTTTGGCGAACAACATCCGAAACATCAAACTTGGCAGTGGTGGTAATTTCGCCGCCAACCACAACAAGGCCGGTTGTAGTAAATGTTTCACAAGCGACACGACTAGCCGGGTCTTGAGCGAGTATCGTATCAAGAATGGCATCAGAAACCTGGTCACAGATCTTATCGGGATGCCCTTCCGAGACCGACTCGGAGGTAAATAAATAGCCCAAAAATAATCTCCTTAATAATTTTTGATTTAAACGATGGAACTTACGTGAGCGAGTTTACCATTTAAAAACCGCTTTTAAAACGAAAAATTTTCAAGTGGAATGGTTACAGTGGGCGCAGTTGTGAAGGAATCGGTGGTGCCGCTCAGCAGAAAAACAGTGGTCGCACCTGACGGAAATTCTGTTATCGAGTCATCCAAAAAATGCTGATCATAGGGATCTGATTTGGTGAGGGGAATAAAGAAAGTAATACTCGTGCGATTGCCGACTTGTGCACCCTCGAATAAAGAGGCATTGTTTTGGCCGCCAAGGGACGTATCGGCCACACGGGTGGTTGAGGTGGTACCAAACATATCCAACACCTGTGCGGTGTTACCGTTTGCAAATCCCACTATGATGTTGCAGTTGCGTAGCGACATATCTCCATCGGGTTTTTTGTACGCAATGCCCACCCAGCCGGCAGTGGGGGCCGACAAGGTAATGCGAACCATGGTTCGGCCATCAAAGTGGACTTGCGCGGTGCGGATGGCCTGCGGCGAAAAGCTTTGCCCCGTGTAGCGGGTTTGGTCGTAATCAGGCTGCGGCACGGCGTTGCGTTCGGTGGGGTTAACTGCGTACCAGCTAACGTAAATATTGCCGACAGTCATCTTGCCACCCCGAGTTTGGATCGTAGTGCGTTGAAACGCGGCGTTTTGAGGGGTAATGGCCAGTTCATTTGAGGAGGGGCTCACGTTACCGGCTTCATCTACCGATTTGACGACATATAAATAGGCAATGGATGGCGCGGGGGAGGTATCTAGATAGCTGATATGGCTTTCGTTAACATTGGCATTGAGCGTGGCCACATTTTCGGTGACATTGGATCCCTGAACCCGCCGAATAATGACATATTCGGTGTAATCCGCGACTGAGGGGGCATTCCACTCTAGATTAACATCGCTGCCCGATGCGATACCGGTAAGTCCGCTGGGAGCACGAGGTGGCGTGGTATCAATGACCGGGGTCGCAGTAATATGCAACGATTCCGGACTGGACTGCCCGAGGGGGTCATTTGCCGTGACATAAAAGAAGTACGGCGTGGCGTTGACTAAATTGGACACAATAGCCGAATTCACGTTGCCGCCCGTGGTTTGTTGCCGTGTAAATGGCCCGAGCGCATCCGTGCTCATAAAGAAAGAGTAATTGGCAACATTGGGGTCGACTAAGGCATCCCAAATAACCGTTACTTTTCGGTGGCCGACCGTACTGCGAACATTAGTAGGCGCAGCCAATTGGCGCGGCGTGCCATTCAGCTCAGTGCTGGCATTGCTCAAATTATTGGTCGTGTCTCGGGACCTAATCACATAGTAATAGGGGGTGCCGTTGGTGAGTCCCAAAATGCCATCGGTATCGGTGTAGGTCAGGGTGTCGATCGTTTCGACTTGCTCAATTTCATTGTAAGGCCCACCGGGCACGAGGCTGCGAAAAATGACATATTCCTTAAAGTCATTAAACACGTTGGAGATTCGATTCCAGGTCAACCGGATGCGCTGATTTCCGACGGTTAGTGTGCTCGCGACCGGCGTTTCCGGCCCTTCTACGTCGGCCACCGGTATCGCCGATATTTCAGCAGAGGCATTGCTAATATTGCCACTTAAATCACGGGATTTAACGACAAAATAGGTGCGCTGGCCGTTATTTAAATTAGTGGCCAGATAGTTAGTCGTGACCCCAATTTGATTGCTGAGCACCGTGTAGGGCCCACCCGGGTTATTTGCCGCTTCAACGACATAACCGGCCAAGTCGCTGGCCGAAACCGCAGTCCAGGTTAGCCGGACGCCGTTGCTTACCGCTCCCACCTGTGCGGTGAGTCCAGTAGGAATGGGCGGGGCTGTCCGGTCAGGGTGAGGTGTGCCCGAAATCTCAGCCGAATTGGCGCTTTCATCGGTCGAATTGGTGCTGCGCATGGTGTAAAAGTAAGTCGTATCGTTGATGACAGTGGTATCAGTATAGGTCAGGATCAGGCCGATATCGGTGACCTTGGTGTAAGGACCGCCGGTGATCAGACTGCGATAAAGGGCATAGCCGGAAACGCCCGATCCGGACGGTGCTTGCCAGGCAAGACGAATTTGGCTGTCCAACTCGACAATCGACAAATTTGAGGGCGGCAACAGATTAGACGTGGGGATCGTTGAGACAACATCAGATCGAGGGCCCAGATTGCCGAGCGTGTCGCGGGCTTGAATGGCGTAATAATACCGGGTGCCGTTGGTCAGGCCGGTGTCGGTGACCTGCAGCACCACTCCCAGTGTTTGAACGGCAGTTAAAGCCAGCGGGTCGGTGCCGCGCAGTAGGGTATACCCCGCTAAATCTGGCACTCCGGTGATTTCAGACCAGGAGACAAACGCCGATTTGCTACCCGCAATGATATTGGCACCCAATACCTTGGGGGGCGGGTCACGATCTGGAAGCGCGCTGAATGTGGTCTGGGCGGTGGATCCGGTCAAATTGGCATAGTCAACCGCAACTGCGGTGTAATAGTAAGGTGTGTCTGGCGTGACGGTATCTTCGTAGTAATAAAATCCATTGGCTTGGCGGTCAGACAGATTCCACGTGTGAATCAGCGTGCGTGTACCGCTTGGTGAACTTTGACGGTAAAGCTGATAATACCGAACATCCAAACTGCGGCTTTCTTGGATATATAGCCCAATTTTGCCGCTCAGTGCGGTGCCACCAATTTGAACCGGTGGATCGGGTGGGAATGTGTCATGAACCGGCACGCCGGCAACGGCTTGTTGGCTCGTGCTCAAGGCCCCAGTGCGGCTCACAAAGCGTACATCGTAGAAATACACCAAATTTTGCACCAAATTGGAGTGCAGATAGCGACTTTGGTTGGGGGCCAGTGTCACCAAGAGTTGAAAATCCTCGGTGCGGGATGTAGTGCGATAAAAAATTTGAATGGCGATGATGTTCGGATCGGTGGGCAGGTCCCACGTGACAAGAACCTGGTTATCAGACCCGCTGGTTTGCACGTTTTGGGGACTCGGTGGCGGTGTGATATCTGCACGGGGTTGATAGGCAACGGCGGCCGACGCCACCGATTGATTAAGCTCGTCGTCCACGGCCACGATGCGATAAAAATAGGTCGTGGCATTGGTTAGGCCGGTTTGGGTAAAGCGCAGTACTGAAGCGGCAAGGGATGCAACCTTGCTCCCGCTATTGGCCACAAAATCAGCAGTAGTGCCGCGGTGAATTTCATACGTATTAACATCAGCTTCGGGCGAGGCACTCCATATCAGGGTAACCGCGCCAGCATCGGTGAGAAAGGGATCAACCGCGGTGCCGGTTCCTGCCGGATAGAGGCTTCTCAAGGTGGGCGGCGTCGGTGCGGTGAGGTCAATTTCAGCGGTGACCACTACCGTGGCACGTTGCCCCTCATTCCCTGATTGGTCGATGGCCGTCACAAAATAGGTATACCGAGCGGCACTTTGGCGCCCTAAATCTCGGTAACTGAGTAACCGGGCACTCGCCGCGCTTTCAAACGGCGTACCCGCCGCAACCGCCTCTGGCTGGTTAACCGAGGCGATAAATCGGGCGCTTTCACTGCCTGGATCTTGCCGATACAGGGCGTAGCGCACGACATCGGTCTCAGAGCGACTCAGCCACGACAGCACCACATACGTGGGTCGGCCCACGGCGGTGAATTGTTGAGGGATGCCCGGAGCACTGGTATCAACCGCAGGGGTGATCGTAACGGGGTTGCTTGTCGCACTGCGGTTACCTGCTGCATCGATGGCCACCAGGCGGTAGGTATACCCAGTCCCATTCGTTAGCCCATTATCCCGGTAAGTGGTAACCACCCCAAGCTGCGCCACCAAGGTCGCGGCGGCATTCCCAATTTGCCGGTACAGCTGGTAACTGGCAATGTCGCTCTCGGTTGCGGCCACCCATGACAACTGCGCGCTGCGATTCAACGCCAAGGTATCCCCAAATACTGGCGCCGCCGGCGCCGTGTTGTCCACAATGGCGGTCACGGCCTCGGTTTGCGCATACGGGCTTGTATTCCCACTTAAATCAACGGCCCCCACCTGATACCGATACGAGGTTCCCACCACTGCAGTAGTATCGGTGTATTGGGTCACTGGGCTGGCCGTGGCAATTTGCGTAAAACTACCGATGCCATCGGCCTGCCGTAAAATGACATACCCCGCCAAGTCGGCTTCTGTATTGAGTTGCCAGGTGAGTTTAATAGACCGATGCAACGCATTCGCACTTACCGACTGAGGTGCGGCAGGGGCCACGCGATCGGCTGTTGGTGTTGCCGACACCACATCAGAAAATTGGCTGGTGTTGCCCCGATTATCAATAGCCTGAATGCGATAAAAATAGGGCGTGGCATTGGTTACCGCGCGGTCGACATATTGAGAGAGCAAGCCCACTTCGACCAGTTGTTGAAAATTGCCTGAGGTCGTACTACTGCGAAAAACGCGGTACCCCGCCACCGAAGTGTGAGAGAGTGGCGTCCATTTTAATAGCACCAATTGCGTGCCGGTAGAGGTCTGAAGGCCGACTGGTTTTAAGGAAGATAGCTCTGAACTCCCCGAAATTAACCCATTGTTAATGGCGCTGCATGCAATTATTCCGGTACTGAACACGATAATAAATAGAACCCGAAATAATGCAGATGGGGTAAATGTAAGAAACCTCATAAGTTGAGTCTAGGGTGGGGAGCTAATCAAAGTCAACTTGAGCGAATGGTTAAATTAGGACCAATTGGGGTATAAAAAGGGAACAATGCTACACGCACAACCAAGAGATAGGTTAAGTACAGGCTCGTTTAGCGGTGGGCCCCGTCCGTTTGGAAAACCAGCCGCGCCCGACTCCGCACTCAATCGGGTATTGGACCAGCTAAAGCCGCGTGAGCAGATGAGACCACGTAGTTTAGAGGTGCCCGGCGCAATGCGGGATCGCTCACAATCTCGTGGCGCAGTGGATGCAGCGGAGTTGATAGAGGGAGCTAGAGGAAGAGTCCCAGCCAGTATTACGTCGGCGGTTGCAAGTTTAGTTCAAGAAGCTGTACGAAAGCCCACCCCGGGTGCCGGAACAAATCCAGGAACCCAAACAAATATCGAGTTACGAGAATTGGCAATTGTAGTTGCCCAGGTTTGCGAGCATGTGAGTTCAGAGTGGGGGTTACCCGGATTTCCAAAAGAACGGGCAGCGCAAGTACTCCAATCGTTGGGTGAACATATCCTTAGGGATAATATTTCTTTACCCAATCGGCATGTCTTATTTGCGATGATCCAGGCGCAAGTGGGTAAACTCGCCGCTCCCAGCGCCACATTGGCGGCGCTCTACCAATTGACTAACACCGCAGCCCCAACACCTACTATTGTACGCACGAGGGCTGCCGGTACTGAAAGTCCCCTTCAGCTATTTGAGTGTAATCCTGAATATTTAACTGCCACCAACATGCTAGAGCTTGTTAAAACGGGTGTGCCCAGTGCACAGCAATTTGCAAGGGAGTATGCGACTCAAATGGGCGTCTCTGCGCAAGGCGACGGCATGGGCGAAGCCCGAGCATTTTTTGATACTGCTTTAAAAACGGGGTTTATTGATGATGCAATGCTCGGCGGTCAACACCTTCATACCCTGTTATTGGGAGAAGAGGGTGCCGTTAAAAATCCTGCGGCCGCTGCGCAAGAACTTGCAAATATATGTGTTGTTGTCGCCAGATTACCTAATCGGAATGCACTCCCCTTTGAGCTGGCGTTGCCAATTCTGAGTTTATGTTCCGGGAAAGTGGTCGCAGACGCTGCGCAAGTAATAGGGACCGACCAGAGGCCGGGGGTGGGGCGCAAAGAAAAAGTGGATCAACTTAAACCACTGGCCCAGATCGCTCTAGGATCACCCAACGCTCAGTATGTGATTGATGCAGCCAACGGCCTTCAGCAGGTGTTGGGAACAATTGACCCGCCTTTAACGGGCGTTCCAAATTTGCCATTTGCTACTGGCGATATTGGCCGCGCTCAGGAGTTTTTACATAAACTGATTGCCTATGATGCCCTCCCTGATGCACCTGCTGTACCGGTTACCAATGCGGATGCAGTCGAAGAGGACTATGCGGGTGCCGACGGAACAGTGTCTACCATCGGCTTCCATGGTCACGAGTACGATACTGACTCTGTCGCAGCGCTACCCCCACCGCCAGCAGGGTCTCGCACTGCCCCCCCCGCCGTAGCCGTCGTCCCGGTCGCGTCCTCTGGACCAGCACCCGCTGCAATAGGTGATAACCCCTACGAGGTTGATTTCCGGCTTTTGACGGATGAAGATCGGCGGGAATTGAGGGGTATTGCTGATCGCATTGCTCGGCTATTTATTTTTGTGTCTCATTTAGCTGACGACCATTCGACACTGACATTGAAGAATGTCCCACCGGAGGACCCCAGTCAGCCATTTGCGCAAGTGCGCGGACCCTATACGCCGAATGTGCAAAACTTCTTGTCACTATGGGATGGGAAACAGGGGGCGTTGACGCCCGGTCGCGCTGATACCGAGGTTGATTTTCCAGGTATTACCGCGCTGGATCAGCGGTTTCAAGCCATCATAGCAGCGGCCAAGGCCCGGGGAGCAGCTGCTGCGGTACCATTTCCGCCAGCTTCTTTAGAAGACCAAAATACCCAAAGCGTAATCCATACCCATGCTGAAAATATATTTACATTCATTGGGACTTTTAATTCTGTGGTGGCGAATAGAGAAATGAAATTATCAGCTCTTTATAACCATTCCTTAGTCATTGGCGAACAAATTGATATGCTTGCTCGGCTCTATATTGGGACCGGACCCGCCGCCGACCCAACCACCGTGTCACCCCCACCAGCTGCTGCCGCCGCAGCCGCAGCAGCCGCAGCCCCAGCGAGCGGCTTGTCTACTGATGACCAAATCAGAGCCCTTATGGACTCAATCGTAACCTTGTCCCGCGTCATCGGTCCTGAGCACGCGCCACTTCCTCCGACTGCTTTACCAGATGATGCCCTTGCTGCCGCCTCTCACATCAGCCGTAACTTTTCCGTTGTGGCAGGTAGTGCCCCAGGCTTGGTTCGGTCAGTTTCAATGTATTTCGCTGACCGGGGATTGCTCACCGCGGACGCTGACCGAACCGTTGCATACGCCCGATCTCACTCCGCTACGATTGACGCCGAAGTAAGGCGACGAG
>CANKTL010000016.1 GCA_947486405.1 bacterium | reverse complement strand
GAATTTCCGATACGCTTTCACCTTTGCTAGGCAAGTTCCCCAGACTAAAGGAGTTAAGTAATGGCCAAATTAATAATTAATGACAAAGAAGTAGAACTCGAAGACGGCGCGCGAATTGTTGATGCCATCGAGGAAATGGGCGTTCCAATCGGTTGCAGCAACGGCGTATGTGGCACCTGCGAAGTTGAAATTTTAGAAGGCATGGAAAACCTGCCTGAAATGAACGACGAAGAGCGCGACTTGGGAATGGAAGGCAACCGACGCCTTGGATGCCAATTAACTATCACTAGCGGAACCGTTAAACTAACCTACTAAGGTTAAACTGTTCGGGAGAATTGTTGGGGTTGTTTGGCCAAGTAGGCGTCAAAGACCATAGCGATATTTCTGACAAACCAGCGGCCACTTTCCTGTACTAGGAGGGTGGCTGTTTTGTTTTGGATTAATCCATCATCAATAAATGGTTGAAGATGTTTAAATTCATCTTCAAAATAATGGTCAAATGATAGTATAAACTTGTGTTCAAAAACAGCTTTATCGACCTCAAAATGGCACATAAGTTGGCCAATTACCCACTGCCGAATAGCGTCATCCGGCGTAAGTAAAATGCCCCTTGTGACAGGCAATCGGCCTTGTGAAACGGAATCAATGTAAGGCGCAATTTCCTTTATATTTTGAACAAATGTCCCTGCGATATTGCCAATGGCAGAGACGCCAAACCCCAAATATTGAAACGCGGGCTGGGTCGTGTATCCCATAAAATTCCGGTACAGTTTGCGCGCATTAAAGGCTTGAGCCAATTCATCAGTTGGCAAGGCAAAATGATCCATCGCTATCGCCTGATATCCTGCCTCGATCAGCTGAGAACGGCCATTCAGAAACAAATTCAGCTTTTCCTCCCCTTCGGCCATCGGGTAAGCATCCAGAATTTTTTGGTGGGAAATTTGGCCAGGGATATGGGCATAGGAATAAAAAGCGATCCGATCGGGGCGCAATTGGATCACCTGGTCAATCGTGCGCTGCATGGTTTCCGCAGTTTGAAACGGCAAACCGTAAATCAAATCCATGTTGATCGAGCCGATTTGCAGCTCCTGGCTCCAATTCATCACTTCCGTCACCGACTCTACCGACTGGACTCGATTTACGCTCTTTTGCACCGTTGGATCAAAATCTTGAATACCCATTGAAATGCGATTTACACCCAATTCCTTCAAGGTAAGCAGCATCTCACGCGTCAAATAGCGAGGGTCCACTTCAATCGAGATTTCGGCGGTTTCGGCAAATTCAAAGCGATCATGAAACATCTGAAATAAACGACGGGTTTGGTCATCTTCTAGGTAATTGGGAGTACCCCCGCCAATATGAAACTGATGGACCAGTGGTTTTGCCGGCAAATGCTGAGTGACGCCCGTTATTTCCTGAGCCAATGCATCTAAATACGGAGTACCGAGTGCTGGATCATGCCGTTTAATCACCACATTGCACCCACAGTAATAACAACGCGAATTGCAAAACGGGATGTGGACGTACAGCGACAATGGTTCAGGCGCCTCAGAAAATCGGTTCAATGCAGATTGATAATCGGATTCGCCAAAATCCGTTGTCCAAGCGGGTACGGTTGGGTAAGAAGTATAGCGTGGTCCGCTTAAATCGTACCTTTGAACCAAGGCTCGCAAGGGGCCATTATCGAAAGTCATGCACCCACTCCACAATATTTTTCACGGTTTGCGGATTCGTTTCCTTGATAATGCCATGCCCCAAGTTAAAAATAAAACCAGGTCGGGGGCGCATCGAGGCCAGAATGGCTTCAACCTGCGCCTTGAGGTCTTGCGGGGGATGAATGAGCAACTGGGGATCCAGATTTCCTTGCAAGGCGATTTCAGCGGGCACTGATGCGGCCATGGTCACCATTGATGTATGGGCGTCGACACTGATCACTTGAATAGGAAGCTGGATAAAATGGGGCCAAAACCGATCGATGGATTTTGAAAACATAATGAGGGGCAATCCCTCGGGGCGTTGAATACCGGCCATCACAGATTGAATATACGGCCACGCCCATGCTTCAAATTCGGCGATCGATAGCTGATCCAATAGAGTATCAAATAACTGAATCGCATGAACGCCAGCCTGAATTTGAGCGTTAATATACGTTGCCGTAACCCGAGCCAATTTCTCAAGCAATTGCGCCGTGGCGATCGGATGTTCTTGCATCCACGACCGCACCTGCGAAAACGGGTGGGGGCTTTTTCCGGCAATCATAAACGCGGCCACGGTGAAAGGCGCGCCGGCAAACCCAATTAGAGGTCGGTTTCGGTGGTGAAGCTCTGGTAACAACAACTGAATTGCATTTGAAACAAAATCCAGGCGCCCTTCAACCGTGTCACGTAGCGCCGCGACCTGCGCTGCCGTTCGAATCGGATCCGCAAACAGCGGCCCTTTGCCTTCAACATAATCAAATCGACACCCCATTGCCGAGGCCGTTACCAAAATATCGCTAAATAAAATGGCGGCATCCACGCCCAATTCATCGATGGGTTGGAGTGTCACTTCCATCGCCAACTCCGGCGTCTGTATCATTTCCACAAATGAATGCTTCGCCTTGATGGCTTGATAACTGGCCATATAGCGGCCCGCCTGTCGCATAAACCAAATCGGAACACGATCGGGCTGCCGCCCAAAAGCCGCCTCAATTAATGGATATTTAGGGTCCTTTTCCATTTAATTTCCTCGAACAAAATCCTGCAGAATATCCAAGGTTTCGTCCAGATAAATATCCTGATTCATTTGTGTTTGCCACTCTGCATTACGTTTGGCCAACTCCGCTTTTTTAGGCGTTTCATCCGATAAAATCGTAATCGTATACGAGGCTGAGGTGTTGCCCAGTTTTTCCAATTTCTTACTTTCTTGTTTGACTTGCTGCTGCTCTTTATATGCGGTTAACAAATTCAAAGTTTGCCGAGATTGCTCTTTGCGACGCTTCAGACGCGCCACGTTATCGCCCACCAATTTAAATGCTGGACTGGCCTCTATCCGCCCCTGACTCTTTTGCCCCAGTGTCGCAATTTTCGTATCAATGGAGGGGTATTTATCATACTCAAGTGCGGTGACCGTATCCCAGGCAAGTGAATGATCCAAATATTTTTCGCCCACTTCCAGATACCCAAAGGAATCCGGCAACACGATATCTGAGCTCACCCCTTTATATTGGGTCGAGCCGCCATTCACCCGGTAAAACTTCTTCAAAGTCAGCTTGGCCGATCCTAGTGGTTCGCCGCCGCGAATATTAAACCAGTTGAAAAAGTGATCTAAATTAAGCACTGTTTGCACCGTTCCTTTGCCGAAGGTGCTGGGAGATCCGACCACAATTGCCCGGTTATAGTCTTGCAAGGCAGCCGCCAAAATCTCAGATGCCGAGGCACTAAAGCGATTCACCAGTACAATCAACGGACCTTTAAACTCCACACTTGGGTCGTTGTCGCTAAGCACATCTACTTTGCCATCTGAACCCCGCTCCTGAACTATCGGTCCTGTGGGCACAAACAATCCTGAAATGCCCACCGCATCCTGCAAAGCACCCCCGCCGTTATTTCGAAGATCCAAAATAATGCCGTCAACCTTTTTGGCCGATAATTGTTTTACTAAACGGGCCACATCATCGGTGGAATTTCGCGCCGATTGATCGTCAAAATCCCGATAAAATCCGGGTAAATAAACATACCCTAATTTTTGACGCGTGGTTTTGGATTCAAAAATGGCAGCCCGTGCATACGTTTCTTCAATCACCACCACGTCTCGCACAATCGCAATAGTCATAATCCGACCATCCGCTTTTTTAACGGTGAGCCGTACTTTGGTTCCCGATTTCCCCCGAATCAACTTAACCGCGTCTCGTACTCGCATATTTACGAGGTCTACCGGTTGGTCACCCTCTTGTGCCACCTTCAACAACACGTCGTCCGCTTCCAACGACTTTTGCCGATACGCCGCGCTGCCGGGAATAATGCGAACAACCTTAATCAAACCATCTTCTTCCTTCAATAACGCGCCGATGCCTTCCAATTTTCCGGTAATGCCAATATCAAAATCTTCTTTTTCATCCGGTGGCAAATAGTTGGAATGCGGATCTTGTAGACTGAGCATCACGTCAAAATAATCCGATACGTGATCATCATCGGCATGTTTGGCAATTCGCTCTAATAGAAGCTGCGTTGCGGTGAGTGCTTTTTTGTGAGCCTCCTGTTCCATCGAGGGGTTAACCTTGGTCAAGGTAAGCGGCTTTTTTTCTGAAGATTTAACTTCAGTCAGAGTCAAATAATTGGTAATGGTTTGGTATTTTATTTGATTTTGCCAGCGCAACTTGAGTTCCGCTTCATTTGCGGCAAACTTCATCTTTTTAGGATCGGCTTCGATCGTATCATTCAAATTCAAATTAAAGGGTTTGCCCGCCCAGGCACGATAATTGGCCATGACAAATTTAACGCGCTTCAAATAGACGGCGTCTACGGCGGTGAGAAATTTATCTGATCCTGAGATCAATTCATTGTCAATTTGGGTTTGGTATTTTTTCAAGGACTCAATGTCGCCTTGTGTAAAAAACTGCTTGCCCGGATCAAATCGATTGATCACATCCATAAATGCTATTTGGCTAAAAGTGTCGTCTAATGGTTTTGGACTGTAATGCCGCTTGTTCAAATAAAACACAATGCGACTAAGCAGCTCCACCCGACCACCATCAACGGCATAAACCGAAATGGGCACAACCACGCAGGCGATCAACAGTACTAAAAGTGCGAAGCGGAACGCCCATTTCCGTGATTTATTAGTAGCCATTCTGCTCAGTTTATCACGCCTGCGCAACGAAGAAAATTATTTTGCGATGATGGGGAGATGGGCAGAGCTGGCGCGATTAAAAACAGAGGGTTCCAGGACCCGTTTGGCAACCTGTTCGCCTATCGCCCGAAATGTAGTGTATTTCCCCCCAACAACGGTCCAATATCCTGAAAAATGTGATTGAATTTGAACTTCCCGCGAGGCACTTCCAACGGAACGCGCCGATTTTGCCAATGGTCGAACACCTGAAAAAGTTGAAATAACATTCTCCTCGGAGAGCTGAAGCGCCGGAAACGTTTGGTTAACGGCTTGAATTAAATAATCGATATCGCCGTGGGTCGCGGACACATCATCTGGATGGCCCCAATACGGGGTTTCCGTCGTACCAATTAAACTGGTTTGATCATACCAAGGCAGCACAAAATAAATACGACCGTCCGCGGGATGCGTGGCGACCAGCGCCGTAGAGTAATGACAGCGCTTCACCACAATATGAACGCCCTTGCTGGGTTGAATCAAATGCGGAATGTCCATCCCGACTTCTTTATGAAACACATCCACCCAAGGACCGGTGCAGTTAATCACATGCTTGGCCAAAATGGATTTTTCGCCGCCGCTATGTTTTAAAAAACTCACCCGAACGCGGTTCCCCTCTGGCAAAATCGATATAACTTGGTGATGGTCTAAAATTTTGGCGCCAAAATCTTCAGCTTCACGCGCCACCGCTCGGCATAATTTGAGATCATCCGTCATGGCGTCATAGTATAAAAACCCGCCCATTAAACCGTTGGGATTCAATCCAGGTTCTAGGGTCAACATTTCGGCTTTAGAGAAGCGTTTATGCGGCTTAATCTTTTGCTTTCCGGCGAGAAAATCATATATTTTTAACCCCAGGGCAATTTGCCACATGGGTCGCTTTGAATGACGATATACCGGAAATAAAAGGGGCAATTCCCATACAAAATCAGAGGCATATTTTAGAAGAAGGCCGCGCTCCTTGAGTGATTCACGTACCAGCGAAAATCGAAATTGTTCTATATATCGCAGGCCCCCATGAATTAATTTTGACGATTGGCTACTGGTTCCCGCCCCAATATCTGATTTTTCAATTAGGAGCACATCTTGGCCGCGAATCGCCAACTCACGTGCAACGCTTACGCCGTTGATTCCCCCACCAATAACGACAAAATCACAGTTTGGTTTGCTACCCATAATCTCATCATATAATACGAATTAAAAAATCCACTAAAATGACGCCCAAAATAAGCGGCAAATAAATAATGGATGCTAAAAACACCTGGCGGGCACGGGGCTCAGAATAGTCGCTGGTGAGTTGCATGCAGCGCACAAAAAACCATATTGTGAGGCCCATTCCAAAGAGCAAATAGGTCCAGCCCGCCAGTCCCAAAACAAATGGTAAGGGGATGGACAACATTAACAGCGCAGCATAAATCATAATTTGCCGAATGGTTCGATTCCCTGATTCGTCTTCACCGGGAAGCATTTTTAACCCTCCGGCTTTATAGTCCGCTTTATATAAAATGGCCAACGCAAAAAAATGGGGCATTTGCCAGCAAAACATAATTAAAAACAAGCAAAAAGCCTGTACATTCAGGTACCCGGTTGCTGCGGCCCATCCACCCAATGGTGGCAATGCACCAGGAATCGCGCCTATTAATGTATTTAAAGCGGTGGTTCGCTTAAGTGGGGTGTAAACCGCCACATATAAAATAGCAGTCATAAATGCCAGAAATCCACATAACGGATTGGTTAAAAGGGTGAGATAGGCAGTCCCGCTCCCGATCAGTACCCAGCCAATAGTATTTACCCGGGCTGCCGCGATTTTTCCCGCTGGAATTGGCCGATTTTGGGTACGTTGCATCTTGGCGTCGACATCGCGCTCTAAATAATGATTAACCGCAGACGCGCCGCCTGACACCAGCAAGGTGCCCACCATCAAATGAATCAGGCCTATCCACCCCGAAACCACTAATCCATTGCCCCACAAATACCCATACGCCGCCGTCACCAGCTGCATCAGCGTGATTCCGGGTTTGAGTATCGAAACATAAGGCGAATTTTTAAATGCTGCCCAATTCATGAGGTGACGATTATCCCACGGGTTTAGGGTGCCGACAACCGAGGTTGACGGAGTCGTGCCTCAACTAGATAATGAAGCACATGAAATCTACAATTAGCGTTGCCGAACTGGCTGATACCATTTCCTATTCTTTTTCGGGCTCCGAAAAGCGTTATGCGACCGGAAAACTATTCCCAAATATTCGAGTGCCTTATCGTGCGATTCAACTCAGCGACGGCAATAGCGAACTACCCGTTTATGATACCTCTGGCCCCTACACTGACCCTGCGCAATCGCCTTCTATCTTAAAAGGCCTTCCACAGATTCGCCAAAGTTGGATTGAAGACCGACAAGACACGGAAATTCTTGAAGCGCCTAGTGTTACGGATTTTGATCCCAATAAAGCAGCGCCTAGCACCACCACGGAAATATTTGAGCGCACGTATCCGGTACGACGCGCCAAAGCCGGTAAAAATGTGAGCCAAATGCATTATGCCCGCCAAGGCATCATCACCCCTGAAATGGAATTTATTGCCATTCGTGAAAATTGCAGCCCTGAATTTGTTCGGGACGAAGTGGCCATTGGCAGAGCGATTATTCCGGCGAATATTAATCACCTTGAATTAGAACCCACTATAATTGGGCGAAATTTCTTGGTTAAAATCAACTCCAATATTGGCAACTCTGCTGTTTCTTCGGGCATTGCAGAAGAAGTTGAGAAAATGACTTGGTCAGCCCTCAATGGTGCAGACACTATTATGGACCTTTCAACCGGTAAAAACATTCACGATACCCGCGAATGGATTATTCGGAATTCCCCCGTTCCAATCGGTACCGTACCCATTTACCAGGCTTTAGAAAAAGTAAACGGAAAAGCAGAAGATCTGACCTGGGAAGTTTATCGCGACACCCTAATTGAACAAGCCGAACAAGGTGTTGATTACTTCACCATTCACGCGGGTGTGTTACTTCGATATGTGCCACTAACTGCCAAACGCGTTACGGGAATTGTATCTCGTGGCGGATCCATTATGGCGAAATGGTGCTTGTCTCATCACAAAGAAAACTTCCTATACACCCATTTTGAAGATATTTGCGAAATAATGAAGGCCTACGATGTAAGCTTTAGCTTAGGCGACGGATTACGTCCTGGCAGTATTGCCGACGCCAACGACGCTGCCCAATTCGGTGAATTAGACACCTTGGGTGAGTTAACCAAAATTGCCTGGAAGCATGATATTCAGGTAATGATCGAAGGCCCGGGTCACGTACCCATGCATTTGATCAAAGAAAACATGGATCGTCAGCTTACGTCTTGTCACGAAGCCCCATTCTATACCTTGGGCCCCCTCACCACTGATATTGCGCCCGGTTATGACCACATCACCTCAGCCATTGGAGCTGCAATGATCGGTTGGTTTGGCACCGCAATGCTGTGCTACGTTACACCGAAAGAACACCTCGGGTTACCGAATAAAAAAGACGTTAAAGATGGCCTAATTGCCTATAAAATCGCGGCCCACGCTGCTGACTTGGCCAAGGGGCATAAAGGCGCCCAAGACCGAGACAACGCGCTTTCCAAAGCCCGTTTTGAGTTCCGTTGGGAAGACCAGTTTAACCTCAGTCTTGACCCTGAAACCGCGCGCAGTTTCCACGACGAAACATTGCCAAACGACAGCGCCAAAGTCGCTCACTTTTGTTCAATGTGTGGTCCGCAATTCTGCTCGATGAAAATTACACAGGATGTGCGTGATTATGCGGCTAAGTTGGGCATGTCTGAAGAGTCAGCAATTGATGCTGGTTTAGAAGAAAAAGCGAAAGAATTCGTTCAAACTTCCTTGTTCTAGAACCCGCACTTGAAATTAGTCCTAAGCTGCAGGAGTCCGCGTAACGGTTAACTCTGTAAACAATCCCGAATGAGATTGAATAAGCTCCTCCAACTCCATTTTCAGCCGTTCCATATCGGCCAAAAGAGCAGATTGGAACTGGTTACTCCGTTTGACAATTTCGGGGATCAATTCAGAATAATAATTGATGCCTTCAAGCAAGTTATTTTTAAATGCTTGAACGTATTTCAACTTCATATTATCAGGATTTGGACCCACGCTGGTGATCTCTTTACGAAGATAATCAATATACATTTTTAGCTCAGCGGCAAACATATGCGGGCGATATTGGTCGCTTAACAGGTTCAGCACACCATAAATGTGGCCAATCATTTCGCCAAGGCTAGCCAGACGATCAAAGTAGGCTAGGTTGGGTCCGGGGCAAACCGCGGTTTTTAGCGGACGTCCGTTGTCGATGCCGTTTACTTTGAGCGCGGCCGATGCCAGGTCTTCGCATAAGCAGGCTTTACGCACCACTAGCTCAGTTTTGGCAATTCGCTCATGATCATCTATATCGGCTTGGTTAATATCGGATAAGGCTCGTTTTTGGTAGAACTGAGCTGCTAAGCACACCGGTTTTTTTGAATAGGTCGTATTGGAAACCAAATGGCCTTTGGGGCAAGGGCTGCCCGGACGTCCACTTTCAACCCGCTCATATTTGAAAATTTCGGATTCGCTGCCTTTAACGGTGTTAAAGGGAACCCCCAGTGGTGAAATACCACTAAGATAAAAATCAGACCGTTTGGACTTAGCCAATAACTCGCGGGTAGGCATGTCGAGGGTAGTTGCCTCAGGTACTAACAAAAATGGTGAGGCCCAACCGGTGGCATCTACGCCGTAATGGTTAAACAAGAATTCGTTTTCTTCTCTAGTACCAATCCCGCCCTGTACCGTGAAACGGGTAGCAGGTTCTTTTTGATAAAGCGGCAAGCCTTTTTTAGCCAGGCTTTCGTTCACAATATCAAACAATTCAGACGACAATTCCCGTCGTTTTACTCGGAATTCATCCAAGATCGGCCCCATCAAGAATCCGTCAGTGGCAAAGGCGTGACCGCCACAATTTAAACCGGACTCAATTCGAAATTCCGACACCCAAATGCCTTTTTTGGCCAAAAAGCGGCCTTGCGTTTGCGAAGAGCGAAAATCTGATACTTTTAGAATAATTTTCTTTTTTATTTCACCTGTTTCATCGGGATAGAAATCCGAAAAGTCTTCAATATACGCATAAAGACGGCGGTTAAACCCGGCCGAAAACACCACCGATGATCGCAAATCGCTATTGGCAAAGCCACGTAACGAGGCACAGGCATCTGAATATTCAGTGGGCAGTGGTTGATTCGCCTGGTCGTATCCATCACGGTCAACCTTGGTCATAATATTAACTTCGATATCACCTGGCTTCACAAAGTTACGAAGCTGCGTTTCCATTTGGGCACGCTCGTCACCCGTACTATCGAGCATCTTTAAATAGATCTGTTTCATCGGATGATGCTCATTAAGGAGTTGGAAATACCGCGTCAAATCACTGGTTTTATCGAAAGGTTGAGCCTTCATATCTGAAATTTGCCCGTCTACGATCCAGCTTAACAAATTTAAGTATTGAGTAATGCGCCTTGCACGATAGTCTACCGAGAATTTCTCGATCGGATCGCAAGCCAGATTGTATTGCTTACAATAAAACAGCCGCATTTCTTCGCACAGCTCGTCGTCCACAATCGAAACCACTGAGGAAATCCCGAAACGGGCCACCTTAATGGGTGTGTCGATAGTAAATGCAGTTCCCATTACAGGAATGTAAAAGTCATGAACAGCGCCTTTTGAAAAACGATTAGTCACTAGGTCATTCTACTGTTTTTTTTGGGGGATGTCAGCCATATTTATAAGGAAAACATATTACGATCAATATCTCTTTTGTTTTTTTTAGAAACTCAGTACACTGAGCCACTCGACACTATGACAACACTTACTATTAATCAGCTCGAAACCGCTGCTTTTGCAGAGCAAATTTTGGATGCCGAACTTTATGAATCGGTATTAGACGAGACCTTTTCTTTGATCTCGGTTCTCCATGCGGCCTATCGCATTCGGCAGTCTTGGTTTGGCAATAAAGTTCAGGTTCACATAATTAATAATATTCAAAATGGGTTGTGCCCCGAAAATTGCAAATACTGCGCGCAGGCAGTCGATTCAGCCGCCCCAATCGAAAAATATCGCATGAAAAGCGAGGACGAGATTATTTCAGAAGCCAAACGCGCGTATGAATCTGGGGCATTTCGCTATTGTATGGTGGCCTCGGGGCGCGGACCGTCTGAAAAGCAGGTTGAGTTTTACAGCGGGGTTATTCAAAAAATTAAGGCGAATTACCCGATCCAGGTTTGTTTATCATCTGGCCTAATGGGCAGCGACGCGACAACCAAATTAAAAGCGGCAGGATTGGATCGCCTCAATCACAATTTAAACACTTCTGAAGAAAATTACGCCGAAATTTGCAGTACACACACGTTTCAAGATCGGCTAAATACGCTAAAAGCCGGTGCCGACGCGGGTATTGAACTTTGCTCCGGAATTATTGTTGGAATGGGTGAATCGAATGCAGATTTGGTATCGCTGGCCCTTCAACTGCGCAAATTAAATGTGCAATCCATTCCGGTGAACTTCTATTTACCAATCGAGGGCACCAACTTAGCAGCACCCCACTCGCTGACGCCTGAAAAATGTTTGCGCATTCTAGCACTGTTTCGCTTCCTAAATCCGCAAGCAGAGTTACGAGTTGCGGCCGGTCGAGAATATCATTTACGCTCACTGCAACCGATGGCATTTTTTGCAGCCAATTCGCTGTTTTTGGATGGCTACTTGAACGCAAAAGGCAGTGATGCTGCCAATACCTATCAAATGCTTAAAGATGCGGGATTTGAGATAGATAGTTCGTTTACGATTGATGAGCTTTCGGCTGAGTCCGATTTGGTTGGCGTGGGACCATCAGGGTCTGAGTTTGATATTAAGATTAAGTCTAAAGCTGACTTAAGGCCTACACTTTAGATATTCCTGTCGCAAAAAATAGCGCCATTCCTGCCGTAACCTGCCCACGAGCCCCATCGGGGGCTGGAATGACAGGAAGGCTGGAATAACGTTTTACTTATTTACCCCAAGTTCTTTTCTACTTGTGCCCAATTGATCACGTTCCAGAATGCTGAAATGTAGTCCGGGCGACGGTTTTGGTAGTGCAGGTAATAGGCATGTTCCCAGACATCTAAGCCTAGGAGTGGTTTTTTGCCTTCCATTAAGGGGCTGTCTTGGTTGGCGGTTGAGATGACCTCTAGTTGGCCGTTTGACTCCACTAGCCAGGCCCATCCGCTGCCGAAGCGGGCTATTGCAGCAGCTTCGAACTTGGTTTTAAAGGCATCAAAACTACCAAACGCTGCGTTGATCGCATCAGCCACTTTAGCCGTGGGTGCGCCGCCGCCATTGGGGCCAATGACTTTCCAGAAGAACGTGTGATTAGAATGCCCGCCGCCATGGTTGCGGATAACAGGGCGAATGGATTCGGGAATCGCATTCAGATCAGCGATCAACTCTTCTACTGGCTTAGCGGCCAATTCAGGGTGATCTTTCAATGCGTCGTTGGCTTTAGCCACATAGGCCGCGTGGTGCTTGGTATGGTGAATTTCCATGGTGCGCGCGTCGATGTGCGGCTCTAGTGCATCGTAGGGATATTGAAGACTGGGGACTGAATAAGTCATAGTGGGTTCCTTTCGTTGGTGGCTAGGCTAGTATTTGATTTTGATTTTGGAAGTAGTTGGAAACACTTTCATGACTTTCTTTCATGGTGGCTTTGCCTTTTTGCCAGTTGGCAGGACAAACTTCGCCATTTTTTTCAAAGTATTGAAGCGCGTCTACCATTCGAAGGGCTTCTTCGGTGCTACGGCCTAGGGGTTTATCGTTAACCACTTGGTGACGAACAATGCCTTCTTTATCTATCAGAAATAGTCCGCGGTAGGCCATTTCGTTGTTGGCATCTAGCACGTCATAGGCTTCAGCTACTTTTTTGGTCAGGTCGGCCAAAATTGGGTATGTCACACCTTGAATACCGCCATCGGTCACAGGGGTACGCAACCACGCGAGGTGGGTGTGCCAAGAATCGACTGAACAGGCCACAACTTGCACGTTTCGGCTTTCAAATTCAGACAATGATTCTTGAAAAGCGTGAAGCTCCGTGGGGCAAACAAAGGTAAAATTTAGGGGATAGAAGAACAGTAATACATACTTGCCTTTTAAGGCTGCAAGCGAATAAGAATCAACGATTTCATTTCCGTTGATAACCGCTTTCGAATCAAATTCGGGGGCTTGTTTTCCAATTAATACTGACATAATAACTCCTCCTTAGGATAAGGTTTTGAATCTAATAGTTATGTTTTTCAACACGGGCTAATGTAGCACAAGAAACGCTAGTTTAAAAGGACCTCTACCATAATTTAGCTTGAATTCTTGGCGCATTTTGTTTACCGTCTTGGGATGGCAAACCCTAAATTTAAATACGATGATAACACCCCAGGGTCGTTTTTTGTGGACACCGAATGCATCGCCTGCGACACCTGTGCCGGCATTGCACCCAAGCACTTTCAGCTGGTCAACGACAACGATCATGCAGTGGTGTTCCGCCAGCCCAAAGCAGACACAGAATTGAAGCAGTGTATGGAGGCCCTCGAGGCCTGCCCCGTCGATGCCATTGGTCGCCAAGGTTAAGGCATGACAGCCACACTAAATGCGAACGAGCTTTTTTCCAAGTTAGAATCCATCAAAGTGGGCGGCACGACCTGTCGGTATCCGATTGAAAAATGCGAGCAACTGACCCCTTTAATTAATGAAATTAATCAGATCAAAAAAGAGAAAAACGCCTTAATTTTGGCCCACTCCTATGTGAGTCCTGAAATTATTTATGGCGTGTCTGATTTTGTAGGTGATTCGTATTATCTAAGCAAACAGGCCCGAGATTCAAATTCCGATATCATCGTATTTGCAGCCGTGAAATTTATGGCTGAAACCGCTAAGATTTTGAGTCCCGATAAAACAGTTCTTATCCCCTCTCAAAATAATGGGTGCACCTTGGCTGACTCCATTACCGGGGCTCAGGTCGCAGCGCTGCGCCAGCAGCATCCAAACCATACGTTCGTGTGCTACATCAATACAACTGCAGATGTAAAAGCGCGGTGCGAAGTATGTGTAACCTCTTCAAACGTATATGACATTGTGGAAAAAATCCCCAACGATAAAATCTTCTTTTTGCCCGATCGTTTTATGGGTCAGAATATCATCAACGAAATGGCGCGCCGGGGAGTCGAGAAAGAAATTTTGTACTCAGATGGGACTTGTTACGTTCATGAAGAATATGACCCTGAAATGATCCAATTTATCAAATCTGAATACCCAGGCATAGATGTAATTTCGCACCCCGAATGTAAACCAGAGGTATTGGCCGAATCAGATTTCGTGGGTAGCACTTCTGAATTAATAAATTATGTGAGCAAATCAGCACATAAAGACTTTTTCGTGCTCACAGAATGTGGGTTAACCGGCCGCATTCAGGCCGAATTCCCAGAAAAACGCTTGGTCGGCACCTGCACGATGTGTCGCTATATGAAATCCAACACTCTAGAAAATATTCTAAGCAGTCTGAAAGCCCCCGGCCCCCACAATCAAATCACACTAGAACGTGACGTGATGGACAAGGCCAGAGGCTGTATCGACAATATGTTTAGATATACCGCTTAATTATTTCGCGTAGATATCTTTAATTTGTTGATTCACTAGTGCGCCACCGTGAGTGATGACACATCCTTTTTGGATTTCATCTTCCAGATTCAAGTTAAATGAGTTGGATTCTTTGTTCCAAAATTCACTGACCAAGGCGAGGAAGTTTGCGGCCAACATTTGAGATGCGTGAACTGGAACGCGGCCAGGCCAATTGCCATAGCCAACAATTTTAACGCCGTTTTTATCAACGACTTTGTATAATTCAGAACCTTCAACGTTGCCACCAGTTTCTACGGCTAAGTCGATGATAACGGAGCCAGGGGCCATCCGTTTTACGATGTCTTCGGTGATAACGATGGGGGCTTTGCGACCGAACAGCTGCGCCGTTGTGATAACAACGTCAGACATTGCGCAATGTTTCGCCATGGCTTCACGTTGAATAGCCAACTGCTCTTCAGTTAGGGCTTTGGCATAGCCATCTTTGGTTTGGCCAGTTTCGCCGAGGTCAACTTTAACAAACTTGGCGCCAAGTGATTGCACTTGTTCCTCTACTACGGCACGGGTGTCGAACGCCTCTACTTTGGCGCCCATCCTTTTCGCGGTCGCGATGGCCTGCAAACCAGCCACACCCGCACCAATAATAAATACGCGCGTCGGTGAAATGGTTCCGGCAGGTGTCATCATCATTGGGAATATTTTATTTTGAACTGAAGCGGCTTCAATAACCGCGACGTACCCTGCCAAGTTGGCTTGTGAGCTCAAGACATCCATTTTTTGAGCCTTGGTGGTTCGAGGGATCATTTCCATGCTGATTGCAGTCACATTGGCGGCTTCAAAGGCCTTCACCAACTCGCGTTCATTGAATGGATCAAGATAACTAATATGAATGGAGCCCGATTTCAAAGCAGCAACTTCGCTTACTTCTGGCTTGCGAATGCGAATCACGACATCCGACTCTTTTAAAAGTTGGCTTCGGTCAGTGACTACAGTCGCCCCGGCCTGCTGATAGTCTGCATCTGAAACACCAATTGAAGCGCCTAGTCCTGCCTCGATGGTCACATCCGAGCAATATCCCTTTAGCTTTTTGAGGCTCGCGATATCCAGCGCCACGCGTGTCTCATCTGGGTGTTGCTCTTTTGGAAATCCAACTTTCATAATCTCTGTCTCCTTGTGTCCATCTAGTCAAAATTTTTTTGATAGTTTGAATGATATTTATATCATCAAGATCGTTGCTTTGAAAATAAGTTCCGGTTAGGTGTATTCTTAACTGTTTCATATGGGCCGAATTAAAATTGTATTTTTGGGCATTTGTTTGCTGAGCACCGCGCTTTTAGCGGGCTGCGGCGGTGGTTTGAGCCACATACCCACACCCCCCATTGAATTCGACGATGTTTTGCCAGCCAACTCCGTTGATGATCGCGAACGGCAAGTGATTGTCGTCGATCAAGTGCTTCAATTTGAAGTCGTTCCGACATCAGGAATCAGTGAAAAATCCGCAGTCGGCACTGCCAACGCAATCGATGCGTCTGGCAACAACCTCGTGTTTGCGAGGTCAATTCCGATTGAACAAGTCCCGACAGCTGCTATTGGATATTTATCCGCAACCGCCTCGATCAACGTGGCCTTTGGTAGTTATACTGCGTCCGATATCCGTTCGTATTCGATCAACATTCGATTTGAATCAGGTGACACACTTAAAACAGCCGATTCCAATTCAACCGTACCCGTTTACGTTTCCGTAGATGGTGGCACTTATTTTCACCGGGTGACAGGCACCCGGGATCAGCTCGTTTCTACCTCATCAGCTACCCTCTCCAATGGCCAAAGTACCGTACCCTTCTTATTCCGCTTTGATATGTCTCAGGTGGAATCGTCGACATTTAGCGGCAAGGTCGTCATTGAATTGATTGTGGAATTGGCCCGCAACCAAACCCTGAACAGCAGTTTGCAAGCCAGTTTACTCGGAAAAGGCATCAATATTGGCAACGACTTGGAAGAAATTCCAGAGGGCAACAACGAAACGGGACTCGTGGTAACCCAAACTGATTTTCGCGTCATTAAGGCAGCAGGATTTGATACCGTGCGCCTTCCGATTAACTGGGGTGGACGGGTCGGATCAGCACCCGGCTATGAAATTCCAACCGAATTTTTTTCCCGAGTCGATTCCGTCATTAATCAAGCCATGAGCGAGGGCCTGAATGTCATTATTGATTATCATTCCCAATCCACTACCCTAAGTGTGAGCCCATCGACTGAGGCCGCAAGGCTCACTGCCGTTTGGCAGCAAATTGCCTCGCGGTATCAAAACAAATCAAGTCGACTGTATTATGAAATATTTAATGAACCCGATGATCAAATTTCAACCGCGAATTGGAATCAAATTCAAAATAGCGTTATTCAAAGTATTCGCAGCATTGATTCCTTCCACACTATAATCGTGACGGGGAAAAGTTGGTCTGCGCCTGAAAGTTTGAGCGGTATATCGTTAAATTCCAATCAAAACCTTATTGCAATGGTGCATTTTTATGACCCTATTCTGTTTACCCACCAGGGTGCGGAGTGGATGGGAAGTGATTTTTCTGTGACGGGGGTTACTTGGCCAGGGCCGCCTAGCGCAACGGTAAATCCGCCGCGAACGAATACAGCCTGGATCATTGATTGGTTTCATCGGTATAACACCGTTACAGGCAACAACAATCCGGCATCGCAAGGCCAGATCGAGCGTCAGTTTGACATTATTTCAACTTGGAAAACCAGCAATATCCCGGTCGTAATCGGCGAATTTGGCACTTACAAACGCGGGCCGATGGATTCACGCGCCAATTGGACACGCGCAGTCCGTAAGGAAGCCGAAGAACGCGGCATTCCGTGGTGCTTTTGGGAATATAGCTCTGGGTTTGGGGCATATGACCGGAGTAACGCTACTTGGCGCTCGGCGTTGCTTAGTGCCTTGATGGACTAACTCGGCTACAGCTCAGTCCATTCATCGATCAGCGTCATCAGGTCATTCAAGTGGAATGGTTTTACTAGGAAATCTGATGCCCCTAGATCACGTACCAGTTGGCGTTGGGCTTCGTCGGCCTTGGCTGAGACAATTACGATGGGAATATTTGCCAGTTCGGGATCGGCCTTGAACAACTTAAGAACGGTTACACCATCCGCTTTTGGCATAATAAGGTCCAACAGAACAAGGTCCGGACGAAAAGTTTTGGCTTGCTTAATACCCTCTCGGCCATCATCCTGAATTTGAATCTCAAATTTCTCAACCGTGAGGCCAATTTTTAATATACTGCCGATATGGGGATCGTCTTCGATAATCAGAATACGGCGTAGGAGTTTCACGTTAGCATCACGATAACATTACGGTGTTAAAATATGCCAGGATTTAAAATGTTATTGGGATCGAAGACAGCCTTAACCTGGGCAAAGGTTGCCAAAATCTCGGCAGAAAACATGAGGGGAAGAAAATTTCGTTTGGTTTGGCCAACGCCATGTTCGGCCGTAATACTGCCACCCATTTTCACTACCGACTGAAACAAAATATCTCGCGCTTTATTCCTAGTGATATTCCAGTCCTCGATCGAGTCGGTTCTCCGCAAAAAATTCACATGAATATTGCCGTCACCCAAATGTCCAAATCCAATGGCCTCCACCTGATCAGAATTCAACCCTCGAATCAATTTCATCAGCTCGGGAATTTGAGAAACTGGAACTACGACATCTTCGGAACATTTATCGGGGCTGGCTGATCTTAGCGCATGTGAAATATTGCGGCGAATTGACCAGAGCTTTTCAATATCCGTTTCTGAAATAGCGGATTTGCAAAACGCAATGGCGCTTCTGTCGCATAGCCAGTTAATCTGCTCCATTTGCCGATGCAATTCCGATTCTGAGCCCGCCTCAATTTCAAATAATATTGCAGCTTCGAATGTGGGTATCGGCTCATTCAAGCTTAAATATTCCGATACCGATTTCAAGGACAGCCAGTCAATTAACTCCGCACAAGCAGGCTGAATACCAAGTCGTTGAATCTCATATAAAGTTTTCAACGAGTCCTGGGTACTCATAAATCCAATAAACATCAACGATCTAAATGGCGGCAGTGGGACCAATTTTAAAATGGCCTCGGTAATTACGCCAATTGTCCCCTCGCTGCCAATTAATAGACGTTTTAGATCATATCCCGCCACATCTTTGACGCGCTTTCCACCAAATGAAAAAGGCTGACCATTCCCAAAAAAGCCCTTTAGCCCCAAAACGTAGTCCCCGGTAACACCATATTTTAATGCCCTTGGCCCACCTGCATTTTCGGCCAAATTCCCGCCAATCGAACAAATATATAGACTTGCAGGATCCGGGGGATAAAAAAGGCCATGGGATATCGCCGCGTTATTTATTTCTTGGTTAATTACGCCTGGTTGAACCGTAATACAACGATTTTGCAGATCCAGATCAAGAACGTGGTTGAGATGACGGGTTGAAAGAATCACCGTACCCGATTGAGCCGCTAACGCACCACCTGTGGTGCCCGTGCCCGCCCCTCGCGTTACGATACTTACACCGGTTTGATTGGCCCACCGCAATAAAATACCTACTTCTTCTGATCGATGTATTTCCACAACTCCGACTGGCAACTCTCCGAGCAGCGGGGATTTGTCCGTTTGAAACGGGCTCAATTTGGAAGCATCGAATATAAGTTGGTTGGGAGGGAAAAGAGATGAAAGAGATTGATATATTGCCTGAGTGTCCATAAAAAAAGGTCGGGTGATCCCACAAAAGGCTCACCCGATTCTTAGTTAGGCGATTAGGTTACGCAATAATTTCGGACACAACACCGGCACCTACAGTACGACCACCTTCACGAACCGCAAAGCGCAGGCCTTGCTCGATCGCTACTGGCGTGATCAATTCGATTTCCATTGTGATGTTGTCGCCTGGCATTACCATCTCAACACCG
>CANKTL010000015.1 GCA_947486405.1 bacterium | reverse complement strand
TAGTCCAAAAACACTGCGATGTCATGATCGCCAATACGCTGAGTGCTATGGGCGCAGACCGACGGTCTGCCACAGTTCTATTTGCAGATGCTTCGCGGGCGGCGGTTTCAATCACGGATCAACCGCTTTTCGATTTTGGGATGCACTTACTTAGAGAGGTTTTTTGGGATAAAATGGCAAAATGACTAACAAAATTACACCTCAAATGTTCCTTGTGTTTTCGCTTTTCACCCTGATGGCACTTCCCGCTCACTTATGGGCATTAAGTTTAGAAGAGGCCAAAGATCTAGCCAACCAACAAAACAGCCAGATATTGGCAGTGGCCCAGAAAGTAAACGGGGCCAAATCCCAAGAGTTGGGAGCCTGGCCCACCGTATTACCAAACATTTCGCTTCAGGCGTCAGCAACCCGCTTCGATAGCTTCCAAAATCGCAGCCTGGCTTCCGTCTTTGGGGGTGATACCTCTCTATTTCCCGACCGCAGCTATTCAGCCAAACTCGCGGTCACCCAACCTATATTTAATCCGGCAGTGTTGCCGGCCTTTGGCGCTGCGTCAGCTCTAAGCGATGCAATGAGATATCAAGGCGAAAATATTCGCCAAATGGTGTTGCTGGACACGGTGACTAGCTATTATAACGTGGCGCGTGCGATTGAAATGGATCGCTTGGCCAGTGAGAATGTGGGCCTTTTGAACTCGTTGGTTCGTCAGATCAAAGAAATGGCGCGCTTAGGTGCCGTAACGCAATCTGATGCATTGGCGGTCGAGGTTCGGTTAAAAGAAGCCGAACGGGCGCAATTAGAGTCCTCCAAAGGCTTGGTATTGGCCAAAATGAAGCTCAATTCCGTGTTGGGCAGTCCCTTGAATACGGATGTGACCGTAAATGCGGCCATGAGTAGCCAAATTGAATTGCCGAGCCAGGTTGATCCGATTGTTGCAATCGACACCGCCCTGAAAAGTCGCTTGGACCTCAAGAGCCTGCGCCGTACCAAGGATCTCATGGAATCGTCGGTTCTATTGGCCAAAACCGGTTATTTGCCCGGTATATATTTGATTGGTAATTATGGGTATGTCGGTAATTCAGGTGATTTTATAAAAAATGAAAATAAAGACTGGAGCGTTACTTTATCCGGTTCCTGGAATATATTAGATGGCCTTTCAACTACCTCAAAATTGGGCGTGGCCGAAGCAAATTTGCGTGACCATGACCAAAACATCAAGATGGCCGAACAGGGTGTTCAAATTGAGGTGATAGACGCGATTCTGAGTATTGAATCAGCGCGTAAGGGCCTTCAGTTGGCAGAGGTGGCCTCGACGCTTTCTCAACGGAATTATTCCGAAGTTAGCCAGCGATATAAAGCCGGTGGCGCAACCAACACCGATTTATTATCGGCGCAGCTTACTGCTTCACAGGCCAAAGTGGGAATGTTGAATGCGCAGTATGATGCGGTGGTAGCGGGTTATCGGTATCAGCGCTCGATCGGACTGATTCCAGTGCCATCCGCTACTGCCAAATGATGAACGGATTTCCGGGTTAATCGAAACGCCACAAAATAAACGCCCCAGTATGCGGTGTTAAATAAGGCAAACATAATCCATATTTTGAGAATGCTGAGGGGAATATTCAGTAGCATCATACCAAAAATGGGGCCAATAATTAGCAAATAAAGGCAAGTTGATATACAAAGTGATAGCACCATTTTGCCCATCCCTTTCAGCGTATATTCATACACTATTCCCACTGAAAATAATGTGATGGTAATCAGGTCAATGACAAAGGGCATATGCGCCAGGTGAACGGCCTCAGGATTGCTTAAAAAAAGTCCCAAGATCGGCCGCGAAAAAAGGATTAACATCCCTGAAACTACGCCGGTGAATGCAAGGGCTACCAGCGCGATTCTATTGCTCCAAGCTTTAAGTTCAGCAAGATCGCCTTTACCATAGGCCTCACCAACGAGGCTATGCGTCGCCAGGCCAAAACCGATAGCTGGTAAAATTAAAAGCGTTGATAGTTGAATCAACACATTTCCGACGGCTTGTTCAGTGGTGCCAATTTTGCCGAAGACCAAAATTAATAGCGACATACCGATGGCGACAAATCCCTCCTGAATACCTGCCGGCGTCCCTAATTTGATAACCTGCTTAAAATCAAAGGCATCCGGCAACCCTTGAAAAAACCCTGAATGATCGCGCTCAATCCACGACCAGCCAATGAAGATCGCACTACCGATAATCCCCGCCAGAGAAAATCCAATTCCTGCTCCTAAAAATCCAAGTGCGGGAAAACCAAATAGACCGAACATTAATATAGCGTCAAAAACAATAACAAGGCCGTTGGTGAGAAGTAAAATGAGGAAGGCTGGAATTGGGCGTTGAATGGCCATCCAGTAGCCACGAAATATGTAGACTAACGAATAGGCCCATAATCCGATTAGTTTTAACTGCGTGAACGGCATTGTTATGGCAAGTACAGCGGGGTCTTCAGTGAATTGTTGCATCAAAAACGGCGCTACGATCCAAATTAATGCGCTAAAAGCTGCGGTAACGCCCAAACAGACTAGAATGCCCGCATTTAAGGGACGGGCCAAAAATTGAATCTGCCGGCCCAAACGGTGGGCGGTTTCAGTTTGGACGCCGATGCCAATCCCAATCGCCAACGAACATGCCAAATATATGATGAAATTGGTAATACCGGCAGCGGCCAAAGCAGCTTCTCCGAATTTACCGACAAATATAGTTTCAACGATGCCAGAGAAATTGAAGGCCCACATCGAGATAATAATGGGCGCAGCTAATCGAAAAATTCGAGAGAGGTTAGAGGATGAAAAAGCCGTGCCCAACAACCGCGTTACTTTAGCTTAGCTGAACTACGGGGCTTTTTTTCAGCAGTCTTTTTTGGTTTTGCGGCGTCGGCAGACTTGCTGCCTTTTTCAAATTCAGACTTGGCTTGGCCCAAAGATCGGGCAAAACGAGGAATTGCTGCTGCACCAAACAATACAAAAATGACGAGCGCAATAATTATGAGTTCACTAAATCCAAACATAGTGGACTGATTATAAAGGCAAGCTTCTGGTGCGTCTAGGTTCGCTCAACCCGGTCGTCGTTGTCAGGCTCCCGCTCGTTGTCGCCCATAGCACGAATACCGGCGCTAAGATCCTCGTTCCATTTTTGAATTCTGCCATACCAATAGCCCAGCTTTCGCACCACTTTAGGCCAATCATTAGGGCGAATCAGGATGGCCACAACTACGGCAATAACGAGAAGCTCCGATATTCCAATGCTCATACTTGAGATTCTCCAAATTTAAATATCTTCGCGACCAACAGCGTGGCAAAATATAACACTGTTAAGGGCACACCTATCGCTAATTGTGAGACGAAATCGGGTGGTGTCACAAATGCAGCTAAAATAAATATGAATACGACCACAAAGCGAGAATTTCGCCACAGCGTTCGGCGCTTAATGATATTCATAGCCAGCAACACTTCCAATAAAATGGGTGTCTGGAATAACAGTAGAGAATATCCCAATAGCTTCAAAATCAACATGATATTGTCGTGGTAATCAAATAAAACGCCAACTTGCGGGGGGACCATCGATGCATCGGTTAAAAATCCAAAGCTCATCGGCATTATCTTGAAATAGGTGAGATAAACGCTAAAGACAACCAATAAGAAACTGGCCATGCAACCGGCCAACAACCACATTTTTTCGCGTTGTTTCAAGGCAGGTAAAATAAATCCTAAAATATTAAAGACATGAAAGGGGCTCGTGGCGAGGATGCCAACAATGGCGGACACTTTGATCCGAGTTGAAAAGCCCTCCACCAAATTAGACATGTATAAACGATATGGCCCCGCCTGCTGTATATCGGCCAACGGACGCGACAAAATCGCCAAAATGGGGTCGAACCAAAATAGGCAGAGTGCAAATCCCAGCAAGCCAACCGCGGCAGACCAGAATAGACGTTTTCGTAACTCACTAATATGAATCAGAATAGGGTGTTCGGCTGCGGCAATCATGGCGAAAGAGTATAGCGGGTTGGTTCTAAAAAGTCTTGGGGGCGGACTTAAGCTTGTGCTTGCTTTATGGCGTGGTGCCATTCGTTACGGAGTACTTTTCTTAGCGCTGCGTTCATTTTGGGGTGAATGGTTTCGGTTACTGGATTGAGGGTTTTGAGTTGATCTTGTGTCCAAAATCCAGCCGATAATCCGGCCAACATTGCGACGCCCAACGCGGTGGTTTCGTTTAGCTTTGTTTTAACAATGGGCATGTCTAACATGTCGGCTTGAAATTGCATCAAAAAGGAGTTGGCGACTGCACCGCCATCCACTCGGAGTGTTGAAATTGGAAGCGTAGCCTGCGCGTTAAGGATATCGATGATATCAGCGGTTTGATGCGCCAAACCCTCAAGCGCAGCCCGAACAATATGGCGACGGTCCGAGCCGCGGGTTAGGCCGACAATAGTCCCCCGTGCGTCTGCATCCCAATAGGGTGCGCCCAAACCACTGAGTGCCGGAACAAAGTAAACGCCGCCGTTGTCGGGAAGGGCAGCGGCGAGCTCAGCAGTCTCGGATGCGTCTTGGATAATACCCAAGCCATCTCGCAGCCATTGAATAGCGGCACCGCCGGTAAAAATACTGCCTTCAGTCGCATAGGTCAGCTTGCCATCGATTTGCCACGCCACCGTGCTAACCAAATTAGCATCATTGAGTCGGGTGTCGCCTGTATTGCCAACCACAAACAAGCCGGTTCCATAGGTATTTTTAACCGTACCAAACTCGAACTGTCCGTGCGCAAATAGAGCTGCCTGCTGATCTCCTAAAATAGCCAAGATTGGCACGTGAAAGCCGCAAATTTCGGTGTCGGTGCTCCCAAAATGAGCGTTGCTGTTTAGAATTTCGGGCAAAATTGCATTGGGGACGGCAAAAAGCCGAAGAAGGGCCGGGTCGTATTGTCCGGTTGAGATATCAACCAACATTGTTCGAGACGCATTGCTCGCATCGGTGGCATGGACCTGGCGGGCAGTTAAATGCCACAACACCCAGGTATCTACCGTGCCAAATGCCAAATTTCCCGAGTCGGCCAACTGCTTGGCCGAGGGCACGTTCTGAAAAATCCATTCAATCTTGGTTGCTGAAAAATAAGGATCCAACCGCAATCCCGTTTTGTTGAAAATAAAATCAGCCTGGTCGCTGCGTTCCCGACAGAGCTTGGCAGTGCGGCGGCATTGCCAAACAACGGCATTGTAAATGGGTCGCCCGGTGGTTTTGTTCCACAAAATCGTGGTTTCACGCTGGTTCGTGATGCCGATCCCGCGAACGTTCTTTGCACCTAACTCATTTACCACCTTCCGCAGCACGCGAATCGCCATATCCCGAATCACTATCGGATCTTGTTCCACCCAGCCGGCTTTCGGAAAAATTAAAGGGACTTCCTCGTAGGCCTGAGCCAAGATGCTGCCGCTCTCAGAAAAGGCAATTGCCCGAATCCCAGTTGTCCCTAAATCCAGTCCCACAATTGCGCTCACAGTTCCAGTATAATGGCCCAACGACTGGTGTTCAAATTCATCCCGATGTAGGATATCCGGCATGACTCAAACCCGTTGCGCAACGCCGGCCCATACCCAACAATTGAATACGCGATATTCCACTATGCAGTACAGCGAATTGGGCGATACTGGCCTCATGGTGAGCAAGGTTGGATTTGGTGGGTACCGCATTTCGGTAGAAGCCGACACCCACGGGGCCGCGCTTGAATTGGCATTGCTATCCGGCGTTAATTTAATCGATACAAGTGCCAATTACACCGACGGAAATTCCGAAAAATTAATCGGTGAGGTAATGGAGCGGCTTATCAAGAATCGGCAGATTCAACGCGAAGATGTCATCGTGGTAACCAAAGCGGGCTATTTACAAGGCCAAAATTGGGACCGTTACGAAGCGCAATTGGAAAGCGGGTCCGTGTTTCCCGATATTTGGAAAATCGAAAATGGCTTGGCACATTCTATTCACCCCGTTTTCCTAGCTGATCAGCTTAATCGTTCGTTGTCGCGGCTTAATTTGGCTACTGTAGACGTATTTTTACTTCACAATCCTGAATATTATTTTACTTATTGCCAACGCATGCAGATTGATAGGGAACTTGCTAAGGCCACGTTTTACGAGCAAATTTCAAGTGCTTTTTTGTATTTGGAAACTGAGGTTGCCGCCGGGCGGATTCAATTTTATGGGATTAGTTCAAATCATTTTGCGTACCCGTCCGATGACGCAGAAGCCGTGAGCTTGGACCGTATATTGGATATAGCTGAAAAAATAGGAGCGACACATTTTAAAGTGATTCAGCTGCCCGCAAATGTCATTGAAAGTGCCGCGTTTACCGAAGAAAATCAGTCCAACAATCAAACTGTTATTTCAGCCGCGGCCAATCATCACCTTGGGGTGCTTCTCAACCGGCCCCTAAATGCGATGGTGGCGAACCATTTACTGCGCCTATCGACCTTTCATGAAAACCCCGAGGCCATTGAGTTCGGAAGTGCAGCATGGCACCGATTGCTAAGTGATATTGCTGTTGACGAACAATTGTTGGCTGACGGATTGGCAGATGATCCGGAAGTAGTGACAATTGCGCCGAAATTACTGGCCTGCCTGCAGGTCTTGAATCCCATTTTAGACCAGATGCCGCAATTTGAATCGGTGGAGGCATGGGAATCAGCCTTGTTTGGATACTTTTTGCCTCGGGTTGAATATGGATTGTCGGTGTATGCCCGGTCGGTAAAAGACCCTCAGGGGGTTGATGCTCAATTGAGCGGATTTATGAATCGACTGCAGCACTTATTTTTAGCATTAACGGAATATTACCGTCGACACTCAAACACCGTGCGGGGACCACTACTTAACGATCTTTTAGAGAATTTGCCAGATGATTGGCAGCAACTCAACGGATTAGCCGCTGTGGCGATTCGACTTCTAACGGATTCACCAGGTGTCTCTAGTGTCTTGGTGGGCATGCGAGATGAGGCCTATGTCACCCACGTGACAAGCGCGATGGCAAACACCGTTACAGCACCTTCTCCTCACGTTTGGGAAGAAATCTCGACGTTCTCCTGCTATAATTAATTCAATGACTTCTTCACCAGGACGATATTGGCATCCGGTTGCCGACAACCGCATTCATTGCGATTTATGCCCACGTGGTTGTGAAATGAAGCCGGATCAACGTGGGTTTTGCTTCGTGCGTCAAAATGTTGGCGGGGAGATGGTTCTGACTACTTATGGCAAAAGCAGTGGCTTTTGCATCGATCCCATAGAAAAAAAGCCCCTAAATCATTTTTTACCTGGAACACCTGTGTTTTCCTTTGGGACGGCGGGGTGCAATTTAGGCTGCAAATTTTGCCAGAACTGGGACATCTCCAAGGCGCGGGAAATTGAAAAACTCAGTGCCGAAGCCAGCCCGGAACGCATTGCGCAGGTGGCCCATCAATTGGGCTGCAGCAGTGTTGCATTTACCTACAACGACCCTGTGATTTTCCTGGAATACGCTGTCGATGTTGCGAGGGCTTGCCATGAAATTGGTCTTAAAACCGTGGCGGTCACCGCCGGCTATATTATGCCGGAAGCCCGAGTCGAATTTTTTGACCATATGGATGCGGCCAATGTTGACCTCAAAGCATTCACAGAGGCGTTTTACCTGAAACGTTGCGTGGGTCATTTGGAACCCGTTCTGGACACCTTAAAATACTTAAAACGTCAGGGCAAAACGTGGTTTGAAATCACCAACCTCATTATTCCCAGTAACAATGACGAAGAAAAAGAATTAGCCGAAATGTGTGACTGGATCATGGCGGAGCTTGGCCCAGATGTGCCGCTTCACTTCACTGCGTTTCATCCTGATTACAAAATGCGGGAACTACCCAATACACCTGCCCAAACCTTGATGCTGGCGCGTGACATTGCGATGTCCAAGGGCCTACATTATGTATATACCGGGAATATTCACGATCACGCGACGCAAAGTACGTATTGTCCCAATTGCAAAGCAATGCTCATTCAACGCGACTGGCACCAACTCGGCGACTATCACGTGCGGGATGGGGCCTGTACCTATTGCAAGACTCCGATCTCGGGTCTGTTTTCAAATACACCAGGGACTTGGGGCGCGCGCCGACTTCCGGTAAACTTATAGGCCATGAGTACTCGAGACGAAAGAATCATCACCATCTTGCGCGACGAATTGGCACCTCGCCATATCGAGTTGACCAACAATAGCCACTTGCATGCTGGGCATAATCGGGAAGCAGCTGGTAGCGGCGATACTCATTATCGGCTTGAAATTTCTGCAGCCAGTTTGGACGGTAAATCACGGGTTCAGCAGCATCAGGTCATTCATCACCTTTTAGCAGATGAGTTTAAAACGGGGCTTCATGCCCTCGAAATCAAAATCGCAACCGTCTCGGTGTGATAGCTTCCGGGAAACATATCCACGATATCGACGCCGGTTAATTCATACTGGGTCTGGCAAAGATCGGCTAAGTCTGAGGCCAGGGTTTCGGGGTTGCAGGACACATAAATAATTTGGCGAAATCTAACCTGCTTAATGCGATTCCGAACCGTTTCACTGAGTCCCGTGCGGGGTGGATCTACGACCAGCACGTCAAAGTGGCGATTGTCGCCAGTTGGGAATTCAGCTGCATCCATGGCCTCAAATTCAACCTGAACCGAATTTGCCTTGGCGTTTTGACGGGCATAGTTAATTGCTGATGCATTAGATTCAACCCCAAGCACTGATTTACCCATTGCCGCGATCGGAATCGAAAACAGCCCGACGCCACAATACAGATCCAATACGGATTGTGCATTTTGATCCAAATGAACCAGCACTCGCTCAATCAATTGCTGCGCCTGCAACGGATTGGATTGAAAAAAAGAATTAATACCATAGCGGTACGAAAATTTTCCGACGGTTTCGCAAATATCAAGGTTGCCCCAAACCGGAATTTCCTGATGCCCAAATACGCTCCAAGCAGCCGTTTCAGTTTGCCAATATACGATGCCACTGACTTTAGAAATGAGCCTGAGCTTTTCAATGATTATCGCCTTTAACGAGTCGGGCAAAGCGGGGCCTGAGAAACCCACCAAAATTTGATCACCTTTAAACGATACGCGGGTGACAATCGACTGTATTGACGGATAAATTGGATGCGTAAGATGAATCTCCCGCAACTTTTGGGTGATTAGGTCGGTTAAGGGATGTTGAATCATGCATGAGGTTCCAAAATCAATGACGCTCTGATTGCCCAGCCCAAACAATCCCATTTTAAGGTCGCCATCGGGTGTCAATTCAGTAGAAAATCGCCCTTGATTCCGAAATTCTCGCGATGTCGGCGCTGGAAAATAAGACAATGAAGGAATGACTAACTCATATTTTTGAAAACTATTTCCAACGATTTCCCGCTTAAAAATTTCATAACCAGCATCGGAGACATGAAGGAGTTGGCACCCACCACAGCGGCCAGCAACTGGGCAGGACGGTTCAATTCGGTAGGGTGAATTGCGATTTCGTTCAATCCATTTGCCAAACGCATGTTGCGGCGTGACTTTAACGATCCGAACAATCCCAGCTTCGCCTGGAATTGCGTCAATTACCAAAATTGGAAACGAGTATAGATATCCTATCCCCATTCCTTTGGGATGCCAGGTCGAAATTTCTAACGATAACTCAGCGTTTTTTTGAATAGGGGAGGTGAACCGGGGCATTTTCAAAATTCTATCTAAATTGGGCCAGAAAATCTATTGCTCAAGTATCCGTTCTCTGATAGCTTTGCTTGCACGTCTGGTTGGGGTTACTCAGTTACATTATTTTAATGATCTTTGGAGGAATGTTGATGGATAATAAAAAATTAATCATGGCGTCTGTTAGTGCGATTTTAGCAATGGGTGTTGGTATTGGTGGCGCAGCACTTTACGCAGGAGAATCAGCTAAGGCCGCGGCGAAACCAGGCATTACTAAAGCAGGTTGCAGTGGAAAAGACGGATGCGGCGGCAAAGATGGCAAATCGTGCAAACACGGTAAAGCTGCATGTTCAGGTAAAGAAGGCTGCAAATCCAAAGACGGTAAAGCTGCATGTTCAGGTAAAGAAGGCTGCAAATCCAAAGAAGCTAAAACCACTTCTAAAGTAAAAGATACAAAGGCAACTCAGAAATAATTGACTTTTAAATCGAGATATCACATTCCGTATCTGGGCGCAGGTCTGGGGTTGAGAGCACCTCATTACCCCGACTTGCTCCAACCCAACGCCGGTGTGTCCTGGCTAGAAGTGATATCCGAAAATTTCATGTTGGACGGTACCCAGTCCGTCCATCGACTTGATCCCTTTCTTGAGCGTTATCCGATTATTCCTCATGGGGTATCTCTGTCACTCGGCAGTGTTGATGCCCTGGATAAATCCTATCTAAAAACGTTGAAAAAAGTGATCAATTACCTAAATCCCCCTTGGTTTTCCGACCATTTGTGTTGGGCAGGGTACGGGGGTGCCCATCTTCATAACCTTCTGCCATTGCCCTATACCGCTGATATAGCCGCTTATGTGGCAGATAAAATTCGGTATGTTCAAGATGAAATCGGACGCCCGTTTTTGATTGAAAATGTATCAAGTTATGTGGAATATCTGGATTCCCAAATGCCAGAATGGGAATTTTACGCAATGGTGGCCGAAAAGGCAGACTGCGGCCTTCTCTTAGATGTGAATAATGTCTATGTTTCGGCGCGCAACCATCAGTTTGATCCGATGACCTATATCACTGCCCTGCCCCAAGATCGGGTGGTTCAGTACCATATCGCGGGACACTTGGATAAAGGGACATTCGTTTTGGATTCTCATGATCACCCCGTACGGGATGAGGTATGGGCGTTGTTTGCCCAAACAGTGCCCTTATTCGGCGATGTATCACTGATGATTGAACGGGACGACCATATTCCGCCATTCGCAGAACTCAAAGCTGAAATGGATCACGCGCAAGAAATTTATACGCAGGCCAAAGTTAGTGCCACAGCCTGATCCGCCGCAGCTGCTGCAAGATGTCCAAGCATGGTTTTCACGGCTCCGATTTGCTGCGAACGCCGAAAGCCAGGCACAATGGATGGATCAAGCAGACCAATTTTTAACTGCTTCGACCACGATGTCAGCCCGCGAACGCCTTGATGTCTACGTCACCGATTATTGGCCGCGCTGCTTGGATTCCTTGGCGGACGATTTCCCACATTTGCGGCGGTTTTTGGGTGAACGAGATTTTTCAAACTGGATGATTCGCTATTTAGAGTCCTGCCCGTCGCGATCTTATTCCCTTTACTATTTACCTACCCAGTTGCCTCAGTTTTTTGATGAAAATTACCACCACGCTGACCGGGCATTCGTCCTAGGCTTACTGCGCTACGAATGGGCGGTGGCTCAGGCCGGCTTTGTGGCCCAAAAACCGGCGTTCTCAACTCAAGGCCTTAGCGAAAGTGAAAAACAAAGCCTCGCCAGCCGCAGGTTCACGTTTCAGCCCCACGTTTTTATTGAAAAATTCGATTATGACTTTCAACTCTGGATAGATAAAGGTACCGCAAAAAAAACTAAAAAATCACAGACTCACCTGCTTATATTTAGAGTGGCCGCAGAAGTTAAAATTACCGTTATATCGGCCGTTCAGTGGCAGCTATACACTTACCTCAAACAAGGCTCCACGCTCGCGACCGCCATTGAGCTTGCAATAAAATCAGCCCCCGAAAATGACCTTATCGCGTTAGAGACCCAGTTAAGCACCTGGATGTCAGAGGCCATGCAATTCGGCATTTGGGTAGCCTAGCGCTGCACGTTACTCCCGCCTGATCTTGCGGTTTTCATGGGGGCGCTCTAAACTAATGGTCACCAAACCGCGCCAGTCGTGAAAGGGAAAAGCAATGAGTCGTTCAAACCTATTAATCCTTAGACTATCAGTGGTCATCCTGCTTGCAATTGCCTTGCCGGTCTATCCTGGCAGCATTTTCGAGAACTCCTCGGGATCGTCCTCTTCTTCATCTTCTTCTTCCTCATATAGTGAATCCAACAATAGCAGCTGGTTGGGTGGTCCATATAAAACAGAGGTCAATATTGTCGACAGCCGAGTCAAATTTCGCCCCTATGTGTTTAAGCCCGATGATTTTGAAGGGTGGATGAAACTCTACCGACGGTCGTTGGCATTTGCCCAGTTTGAAACGTGGATTAGTACGGGCACTCTCAGTCGGCAAGGGCGGGTGTTAACGTCCGGTGCCGCTATTGGCCAACTCCGATTTGAAGTCGGTCAAACGATTTTACCTTTTGACCTGATTCCCTTTTTCGAGAATGAATTTCCGTCTCAGTTTATTTTTCAGGCTTTAATCAAGCAGGGTGTTTTATCAAAAGATGGCCAAATTGCGGGGGCAAGCAAGGTCAATCAAGCTACGTTTAACGAAACCACTTTTGCGTATTTGGCCGATGACATCAACAAAATGAAGTTAAGCCTGGCCAGCCAGGCTTTAGAAAATGCTCTCAAAAACTCCCTCTATGATTTGCTGTTGTCGCGGATGCAGGTGCTCAGTGTTACCCGCCAAGAAGACACGCATTACGAGTCCAGGAGAGGCAATTTCTTTGAGGCTATCGCTGATAGCTTTGCTGGGAACTTAATGGGTAGGGTGTTTTATCCTCAGCGAATCGAAACTGATATTCACGAAATTGCATGGGTCTCTCACCTCTACGTGCCCTCGTACTACGATTTTTATCGCTTTGGTCTCAATGACTATGTCTACGCCAATGGTCAAAAGGCCTTGCTGCTCAATGGACGTCGAGATCTCACCAAAATCAATGGCACTTCCTTAACAGATTCTCAACGCACCCCGCAGGTTACTGCAATTTCAGTCGCCGTTGAGCGTAAAATACTACCGCCATACTTTCGGTTTGATGGTGAAACCGCCTGGGGCCTTTTGGGCCGTTACGACCGTTTTTCAACCCAAGGCGAATCCATCCATTTTGGGTCCCTGGGCGTGAAAGCGGGATCGATTTCCAATTCCTCAAGTTTCTCGTCTGGTGCCGGAATTACCCTGCGCCAGGCACAACAAAATCTATATTTGGGCTATCACCTTGGGTTTGGATTTGAGTGGTACATCATCAATCCAATTAGCTTCGAAACGAGCGTGATGATGATGGCGCAACCGGATTTGTTTAGAACCGGATTTTCCTGGAGCAACACCTTGGCCAATGCCGGTCTTAACTTTCACGTGGGCCAATATCAAGCGGGCGTTGGCTACGGATATGTTGGCGGAGCTTCCGCTACAATTGGATCGGGTCCGTATTTCAAAGTATCAGCAGAGTTTTAAAGGAGATTCAGAATGAGAATGTTACAGTCAGGAAACCCCCTGTTGGGTGAAAAAAACTTTCGGTCGATGGCGCTAGACGCCAGTGCGGGCACCATGACCGTGCAAGGCACAATCAATAAAACTGCGGCATTGGTCGGATTGGCCATGCTTAGCGGCGCGTTTACCTGGTCCAAATTTGTAGAGGGCGGTGCTTCCGCAGTCGGAATTTGGCTTATTTTAGGCACAGTAGTCGGCTTAATCGCTGCGTTGGTAACTATCTTTAAAAAAGACGTCGCATTTGCATCCGCACCGGTCTACGCCGTTGCACAGGGTCTGGTAATGGGTGGGATTTCAGCCATTTTTGAAAGCCAGTACCCGGGTGTGGTGATGCAAGCGGTAACGCTGACCTTTGGTGTCATGGTGATGATGCTGGGTCTATATAAATTTGGCCTGATTAAGGTTACCGATAAATTTAAAATGGGAGTGGTTGCAGCAACGGGCGGCTTGGCACTGATTTACTTACTTTCATTTGTATTGGGCATGTTTGGAATGATGCCAACGATGCTGTTTGGTAACGGCATTTTTGGAATCGGGTTTGGTTTTTTGGTTGTGGGTATTGCCGCTTTGAACCTGGTAATGGATTTCGACATGGTTGAGCAGGCGGCCTCTGGTGGTGCGCCAAAAGCAACGGAGTGGTACGGGGCATTTGCCCTTGTTGTGACACTGATTTGGCTATACATCGAAATCCTCCGACTGTTAGTTAGATTCCGAAGCCGTGACTAAACCCCTCAGATCTTAACGTTTTATCCGTGATACAATTAGTCCTATATGGCAAAACAATTTGTATCACGGGAAATTTGTGATCTGTGTCCTTCTCCAATTGTCAGTTTTCTAAAGGACGGTACCTTGGTGTATGCCAACACCGCCGCCGAAATTTTACTGCTGTTATGGAATGTGAAAGTGGGGAAGAAACTAAAAAAAGGGCAGTGGGCGGTAATAAAGGCCGCCATTAAACAGGGCCGTGAAATTGAAATTTCACTGGCAGCCGCGGACACACAGTCGATACTATCAGGTTCCGTGTTCGGGACGGATGAGTATCTTCACCTTATATTTCAGGATGTGAGCCGGTATCAGGAAAATATCAATCACGCGAATAAAAAAATAGAAGCCCTTAATAAAGATATCGTTATGCATATCCAAGAGGAAACCTTGGAAATGCGACAACAAAATGAAGAACTGCTTCACGAACGCGATGCTGCCGAACGCGCCAATCGCCTTAAGTCCGAGTTTTTGGCCAACATGAGCCATGAGCTGCGCACTCCGTTAAACTCCATCATTGGATTTTCAGATGTTATGTTGCAAGGCATCGACGGCGAACTGAACGATGCCCAAACAGTGGATATTGAGTTAATCAATGGCTCTGGTAAGCACTTACTCAGTTTGATTAACACCATTTTGGATATTGCCAAAGTGGAATCTGGAAAAATGGAAGTCTATATTGAAGAAGTGAATGTTGCTGAGGCCGTTGACTCGGTGATTCAGCTGTCTCAAGTCCTGCTTAAGAAAAAACCGGTGAAATTGCTGGCTAAATTTTCAGGCATTACTAAAATACAAACCGATCAAATGAAATTAAAGCAGATTCTGCTTAATTTGCTATCGAATGCGATCAAGTTCACTGACGAAGGCTCGGTGACGATTTTGGTGACGAAAGTAAAAGACCAAGTCTGCTTTGAGGTCAAAGACACCGGAATTGGCATCAAAAAACAAGACATTCCTAAGGTTTTTGAGCGGTTTCAACAAGTAGATGGGCAGTCTGAACGGGCCAAGTCAGGAACGGGATTGGGCATGGCCTTGGTGTCGGAGCTGGTTAAATTGCAAGGGGGTCGAATTTGGGCAACGAGTAAGGTCGGAAAAGGCAGTTCTTTTTTCATCACACTTCCGATCCATCCTTCCAAAGAACCGTCCGCAGTCTTGCCTGGTAATGTGGGAATTGAAAAACTCACGCCTAAATTAGAGGCCGCGGGTGGCTTGCATCAAATTCAACGCGTTCTGGTCGTAGACGACGAGCCTTCGAATTGCCAGTTAATTTCCAGATATTTGGAAAAAGAAGGCTATCAGGTGCGGTCAATTTATTCTGCGGAACACATCGATAAAGAATTAGACACCTTTCAACCGCAAGCCATTATTCTGGATATTTTGTTGCCTGAGAAAGACGGGTGGCAGGTACTAAGAGAAATCAAGGGCTCGCGTAAATACAAGTCGATCCCCGTAATTTTATCGAGTATTTTAGAAAACCGAGAACTGGGCTTTTCGTTTGGCGCGACTGATTATTTGGTCAAACCATTTGGTAAGGGCGACTTGTTATCGGCTATTTCAAAGCTGGAATCCAATTCGAAAAAGATATTAATTATTGATGATTCGCCATTGGATCGTGAGTTGTTGATTCGGATGCTGCAAGAATTGACGAATGTGCAGTTGGTGACAGCGGGCACTGGAAAAGAAGGCCTCAAACTTGCGGCGGAGACGCATCCTGATTTGGTGATCGTGGATTTACTACTGCCCGATATCGACGGATTTGAAGTGCTCAAAAAGCTAAAAGCCACTCAAAGAGATTTGCCAGCTATTGTAATTTCGGCCAAATTTTTGTCGCAGATGGAAGAATCCAAGCTCAAAAAATCCACTGAGAAATTGTTTCAAAAGGGATTGTTTACCCGAAAAGACTTACTAACCGAAATTACCGACGTCTTAAAGAAATATTCGAAGTAGGCGGCCTTATCGGACTGGAAGACCAGAGTCGCGGCACTTGCCTTTGATTTGGTCGATTGTAAGCTCGTTGAAATGAAGCAGGGATGCCAATAAAGCCGCATCGCAAACTGCCAAAACATCGGCGATATGCTGCGTGTTGCCAGCCCCCCCGGAGGCAATGACCGGGACGGGAACGATTTTATTGATCGCCTGGGTTAACGGAATGTCGTAGCCAGCCTTAGTGCCATCGGCATCCATTGAAGTTAATAGGATTTCACCTGCGCCACTGGCAACACCGAATTTGGCCCATTTGATCGCGTCGATGCCGGTGGGGGTGCGTCCGCCGTGGGTATAAACCTCCCAAATGCTGGTGGGGTCTATGCAGATTTCTGGTGGCAAATGGGTGGTAGAAACCTGCGATATGGTGCCAATTTTTTTAGCATCGATTGCCAAAACAATGCATTGGGCACCAAAGCGTGCAGAGGCATCATGAATAAGGGCTGGTTTTTTAACGGCAGCCGAGTTTAGCGAAACTTTGTCTGCCCCTGCGGATAGTAAATCGCGGATTGTTTCGACCGAATCAATGCCGCCCCCTACGGTGAAGGGAATAAACAATTGATTGGCTGTTTTCTCAACCAAGTCGATTAAAATGCGTCGCTTGTTGGAGCTGGCCGTAATGTCTAAAAATACCAACTCATCCGCGCCATCACGGTCATATTTTTGGGCTAACTCTAACGGATCTCCCGCGTCGACCAATCCCACAAAATTAACCCCTTTGACTACCCGCCCGTCGGTGACATCCAGGCAGGGAATAATACGCTTGGCTAACATAGTGTTATTCCTTCAGGATAACCGCGTAAATAATCAGCATATGACATTGCATTTTTTCCTTCCGGTTTGACGCTAACAATCTCGAGGTTACCATCAGCGGCCAATGTTGCATCTAACACTTTGATTCGCTTCCCGTCTTGTATAACGGCGGCGCCAGGTATGGGCGAAAAGGCCTTGATCCGTGCCAAGGTCTGTGCGGGCGTCTGGCCTCGATTGATGATGCTGTCCTCAGGCCCTATTTTGGCGCAGTAGCTTGCATCTGCTTCGATCTGGGGGACTTGGCGCACGGTACCGGTTTTAATTAGCCCATCTACACAATCGAGGCACGCCTGCGCACCCAGTTCAGATAACCGATCGTGGACTGCCGCAAACGTGTCATTGGCAGTGACCTCGCATTTGGCCACGCCGATAATATCGCCGGCATCCATCCGTTCGTTCAACCGAATTAACGTGACACCCGTTTCAGAGTCTTGATTTAGGATGGCGGAATGAATGGGGGAGGGACCTCGATACTGGGGCAAAAGCGATCCATGAACGTTGATGCAATAAAACGAATCCGTAATTATTTTTGGCAAGATCATGCCATAGGCAATTACGACAATAATCGTGGGTTGGATGGTCTGGATTTGGGCCGCTACTTCGGATTTGGTCTCGGGTGTCCATACTGGCAACCCCTTCGCGGCGGCCCAGCTACTAACGGGAGTCGGTTGAAGTTCTTTTGAGCGGCCTTTGGGGCGATCGGGCTGTGAAAATACCCCGACAACTTGATTCGGGTAACGGTCTAAAATGCGCTCAAACGCCCGTAATGAAAACACCGGGGATCCCATCAATAAAATGCGACTTTCAACCATATTGCAAAAGCGTACCATGAGTCGCGACGCTGGTGAACTTGGGTTTAGCCTGGGAGAGACGGGGTAAATATGGTACCGTAACAGCATTATGATTAGACTTCCCAAACTCTTGGTTATCGGCCGCCCGAACGTGGGCAAGTCGACTTTTGTAAACAAAATCTTGGGTCGTCCCGCGGCGATTACCTTGGATATTCCGGGCGTCACCCGCGATATCGTCACCTATGAAGCGGAATGGCAGGGGTATACGTTTTTGCTTATGGATAGCGGCGGTATTTTGTTCGAAGGTAGCAACAGTAAATCAATGCAAAGCGCGATTGAAGAACAGGTAAAACAGTCGATTGATGATGCAGACCGGGTCTTTTTGCTGGTGGATTATCAAAGTGGCTTAAATCCCTTGGATCGGGATGTCTCCAAATTGCTGCGCCCTTACCAAGACAAGGTAACCCTGGTTGTGAACAAGGTGGACCATGCCCAACGCCATACCGACGTCGCTGATTTTATGCGACTGGGCCTTGGCGAACCCCATCTGGTTTCGTCAGTGCACGGCAACGGAATCGATTCTCTGTTGGCGAGCTGCAAACCTATTTTGGTACGCCAGCGCGACGCCGAAGAAGACACTGCGATTCGGGTGGCTATCGTAGGACGACCTAACGTTGGAAAATCATCCTTAATTAACGCCATTCTGAATACGGATCGGGTGCTGGTGAATAGTGAAGCAGGCACCACCCGCGATGCTGTAGACGTGGAATTCAAAACACAGGGCCAACGCTTTATATTTGTAGACACGGCGGGCATTCGACGTCAGGCAAAGGTGTCCGATGGTATTGAATATTACTCCGTAATTCGCTCCAAACTTGCGATTTCACGCGCCGATATTGTGGTGGTGGTCGTTGAACCAGAGCCGTTTATGTCGGACCAGGATAAAAAGATTATTAACTTGGTGATGGAAGCTCAAAAATCGATGATCATTTTTGTAAATAAATGGGATCTAACGGTTCGAACTGACGAAGCCCGAGCGGACTTGGAACGGATTGCCCATAGCGAAATGCCAGGCCTAGATCATTATCCCTTTATTTTCGGGTCTGCCGTGGAAAAAATCCACATTGGAAAAATATTCCAAACAATTCCCAAACAGGTAGAAGACAACACCAGGCGTGTGAGTACGCCGGAATTGAATGCATTTATTCAGAATATATTAAGGCGTCAGCCACCCCCGGCCAAATATGGAAAGGCCGTTAAAGTATATTACGCCACTCAAACCTCGATTCACCCACCGACTTTTGTTTTCTTTATCAACCATCCGAAACACGTGGGAGAGAATTACATTCGATTTGCTGAAAATCGGCTGAGAACGCAATTTCCTCATTTGCACGGTGCAGCGGTTGTGATCCATTTCCGCGCACATAGAAAAGACAAAGAAGTTTCGGCGTGACCCGTTTATTGATGCCGTTGGCATCCGGATTTGAAGAAACTGAAGCAGTTGCGGTGATTGATGTACTGCGGCGGGCCAAAATTGAAGTGGTGACGGCAGCCATTGAGGATCGAATCGTTGAAAGTGCCCGAAAAATAAAGATCGTTGCCGATGTAATTTTGTCGGATATCGATGCCAGCCAATTTGACGGTATCGTTTTGCCGGGTGGAGAGCCGGGAACCACGAATCTTGAGGCCAATAACTCTCTCAAAACAATCATCACCCTGTATGCGGGCCAAGATAAATTGATCGCGGCCATCTGCGCCGCGCCGCGGATTTTAAACGGATTGGGGATTTTGACCGGCAAACGGGCAACAAGTTTCCCTGAAACTCGTTCATTGATGGCCGGGTCGTTATATTCAGAGGATCCGGTTGTTCGGGACGGTCGGTATATTACCAGCCG
>CANKTL010000014.1 GCA_947486405.1 bacterium | reverse complement strand
TACCTTATTTAAGCGCCTCATAGGCACGGTTAATATCTTTGACCCGTTCCTCAGCGATTTTTCTGAATTCCTCGCCCAGATGGTGCACTTTATCGGGATGGAATTTTTTGACTGCGTCTTTGTAGGCCTTTTTAATTTCTTCTTCTGAGGCGCCGGGTGCAATTCCCAAAATCTCATAATTCTTATCATTGAGGCTGCCTGATTTGCTTAAATCAAACTTAGAGCGAATTTGATCGTGATCTTCTTTCGCAATTTCCAATAACTGGACAATTGCCTTAATTACCGATTGCTCTGCCGAATCAAAGTGAGTGTCGGAGGTAGCGACGGTGTAGAGCAACTCTAATAACAGAAGTTTGGATTCGTAATTGAACTTTGAACTGAACTCCGCACAGAGGGATTCTAATGTGTAATGGGAGCGAAGTGCGTGCTGAAGCAGATCAGCGACCCATAACATTTTAAATTGAGAGTATTGTAATCGCACGGCAAAAAACTGGAACATCGATTGCACTTCAGTTTGTTCTACTTTGTGGTCGGCCTTCATCACATGGACCAGGATGTGAATGAGGAGCTCTATAAAGCGTCGGCTATCGGCACTTTGGCCTTTGATGCCCGATTTAATTGAGGCAGATCGGCGTAACGAGCGGGTAGTGGAAAAAATAAAATACGCAATAATCAGAAGAGGAAATATATTGAAAACGAAGATCAATCCGGCCCCGATCAGATGAATAATCATCCGAAATCCGCCAATCAGCAGAATAAACAACACGGCCAGCCAAAAAACAGACCATCCTACGTTATAAGTCCTATATTTCATCAAATCAGACTACCCTATTCAAAAGAAGTTGCCAATCGGACTTTTGTGCCTTTTTTGGCCCTTCACTTACACTCGTAAATACGGTGTTTTTTTTATTTGAATCAACTCGGTATTTTTAATAAAAATTTAATATAGCCAAAGCTGATGTACTTTGGGTATGATCGGCAAAGATTAGGCATAAATTGGGAGTCCCTGATTACCATAAGAGGGTTGGGTTATATTCAAGGAGAATCATAAACAATGACGAAAATAGCGATAATTGGTGGAGACGGAACCGGACCAGAGGTTGCCGCTGAGGCGGTCAAAGTACTCAAAAAAGTAGAGAAAAAATTTGACCTTAAGTTTGAATTTACGCACTTGGATTTTGGCGGAGACCGATACCTAAAGACAGGCGCGACCATTTCTGATGAAGAGGTTGAAGGCCTGCGTCGGTATGATGCGATTTTGCTGGGTGCCATTGGCCATCCTGAAGTGAAGCCTGGAATTTTAGAAAAAGGCATTTTGCTGAAAATTCGCTTTCAATTGGACCAATACATTAATTTGAGGCCGATTAAATTGTACGAAAATGTGGAAACGCCACTAAAAGACAAGGGTCCAGAAGACATTGATTATATAGTTGTACGGGAAAACACCGGTGGTATTTATACCGGCGTGGGTGGTATTTCAATGAAAGGCACCCCCAATGAGGTCGCGGTCCAAAGCATGGTGTACAGCCGCTTCCAAGTAGAGCGGGCAGTGCGATATGCCTTCGAAGTGGCCATGAAACGGCATGCGAATTCAGCGTGGCGTGGACTATCCGAAGATGATTTAGATAAAGGGTATATTGGCCAAGTCACATTGTGCGGCAAAACCAACGTCCTTACCTTTGTATTTGATTTGTGGGAACGCACTTTCTATGAGGTGGCTAAAGAATTTCCTAAAATTAAGCCTGCGTATTCACACGTCGATGCTACCTGTATGTGGATGGTGAAAAACCCCGAGTGGTTTGACGTGATTGTAACTACCAATATGTTTGGTGACATTATTACGGATTTAGGTGCGATTACCCAAGGAGGTATGGGCATTGCTTCAGGCGGAAATATTAACCCAACTGGGGTATCAATGTTTGAACCCATTGGTGGATCGGCACCGAAATACACAGGCAAAGGCGTAATTAACCCAATGGCTTGTATCGGAGCGGCGCAAATGATGATGGACTCGTTGGGATATTCCAACGCTGCTGAAGCGATTGAAAACGCTATGAAGCAAGTAATTAAAGAAATGCCATCGCAAGCTGCCGGAAAAATGGGTGGTTCGACCACTGAAATTGGAGATCGTGTCGTTTCTTTAATCTAGGGAGACTGACAATGGCAACTTGCTGCATTACCGTACGCTATGCTGATTTGCCAGTACAGTTAACTGTGGAAAATGATCGGTTGGTGGCCATTGATGTCGCCGAGGTTAGGACGGTCTCTGCTGCTTCCGCGGGCGTTGCGGCAAGGTGGTCTGTGTGGTTCGAGTCGGCAATGGCCCCCAACGGTGCTAACGATAGTGATCAACTGAATTGGCAGGGGATACCTGTCGTCTATCAACAGATTTTATGGGAATTGCGAAAATCCGTTACGGTGGGTGCCACTGTTTCTTACGGCGAATTGGCTGCACGTGTTGGCAAGCCCAGGGCGGCGCGTGTCGTTGGGCGTGCGATGGCATTGAATCCATTTCCGATTCTGTTCCCCTGCCACCGTGTGTTATTAAAATCAGGGGCAATCGGCAACTATTCAGCCGGTGGTGCCACGGTAAAACGTCGTCTTTTGGAGTTTGAAAAAGCGGGGTTAGCGCACTAGCTGCGTATTTGGCGCGCTTTTGAGTAAGGCATCTTTGATCAGAGCGGTTTCGGCCTCGGTGGTGGGCACCAGCGGTAGGCGTGGAATACCCATATCAAAGCCGATTAGGTTGAGGGCCGCTTTAAGTGGTGCGGGGTTGGGCGCAATAAACAGGGCTGTGAAAATCGGGGCTAGTTTTTCATCGATTGCAGCGGCTTTAGCCATATCGCCTGACGTCGCCAAGGCCATCATCTCGGCAATTTCAGTGCCCACTAGGTGAGCTGCCACCGACACGACGCCCACGGCACCGGCCTTCATAAAGGGCAATGTTAGGCCATCGTCGCCGGAATAGATAAGAAATTCATTGGGGCAAAGGGCTTTGATTTTTTTAACCTGCTCCACATCGCCGGCGGCTTCTTTGATGCCAAAGATATTGGCAACGGTCGCCAAGCGCGCAACGGTTTCGGGCTCCATATTGCGGCTGGTTCGGCCGGGAATGTTATAGAGCAAAATCGGAAGGGCAGTTGAGTTTGCAATCGCGCTAAAGTGCTGAAAAAGGCCTTCTTGAGAGGGCTTGTTGTAGTAGGGGACAACCTGAAGAACGGCATCCACACCGATTTTTTCGGCTTCCTGAGTGGATTGGATGGCCGTTCGGGTACAATTTGATCCCGTGCCAGCCATAATTTTGGCGCGGCCCTTAAAGTGTTTTACAAATGCGGCAAACAGTTCGAACTCTTCGTCGTGCGTGAGGGTAGGGGATTCGCCGGTGGTGCCAGCGAGGAGGATAGTTGTGGTGCCGGTGGCGACCAGGTGGTCACCTAATTTTAACGCTTCGGCAATGTTCAAATTTCCGTTCGCGGAGAACGGGGTGGCCATGGCGGTGATTAAGCGTCCGAATTGAAACATAGAAACTTAGAGTATCACGCGGATTTGGGGTCGGTCATGAGATTTTTTATTGTGGTAACCACTTCGTTTTCGAAATCGGTGTCAAATGTGTTGATGATGGTTTGCCCGGCGCCTTGGCGATAACCGTCTCGGCTACGTTGAAAGGGGGCAATATGGTCAAATTTGGGTCCGATCTGAGCCTGAATCTGGCTGTCGTCGGCGTCGATGCAAATGATGGTATCGCAATAACTAGCAAGTGATAATTCGGCAATTAACGCCCCGACCACGATAATTAACGCTGCGGTTTCATTGGCGGCGGTTATTGCTTGGATGGCGGTAGCCCGTAAAGGGGGATGAATAATCTGGTTCAAGCGCTTCATCTGTTCGGGATCTGAAAATACCAATTGGCTCAACTGACTGCGTTTTATGTGGCCCTCATTACCCAATATATCGTCGCCAAACGCCGCGATGAGCTCTTCTTTGACCAGCGGATCTTCAAGCAATTGATGTCCGATCGTATCCAGATCAATAACTTCGCATTCGAATCGGGATTGAATAACCTGAACTGCAGTTGATTTTCCCGAACCGACTCGCCCAGTTATTCCAATGATCATGACCGATATAATCCCTCACGTCTGATGTATCTGGCAACGGCTGGTCCGACTAGGTCATTAATGGATTGGCCGGACTTGAGTCGGTCCCGGATGTTCGTTGCCGTGATGGCGACCGGTGGAATTTCGATAAACGTAAACCGATGGCGGTGTTCCAGGGCGATTTGGGTCACAACCGTATTTGGGGAAAAGTCTGGAATGTCCCGGTGAACAACGATCACCGAAATTAACGAAATTAGCTCTGAAAATCGGTGCCAGGTGGAAAGCGTGCTGGCGCTGTCAGATCCCATAATTAGAATCGGGTCAAATCCTTTAAATTCGTGCTGAAGGTGAAGGACGGTATCAATTGTATAAGACGGACTTTCTTGCCGGGTTTCCCAATCCCAGACCTCCCATTTGGGTTGGTCTTGAATGCCCAACTGGCACATTTGAATGCGATGATCGGTGGATGCGTGAGTCACGGGCTTAAGGGGCGACTGGTAAGCGGGAACGACCAGTAGCTTTGTGATGTTCTGGTGGCGGGTCACTGTGTCTAATACGTGCCGATGTCCCAAATGGAAGGGGTCAAATGACCCCCCAAAAATCCCGAGAGAGGACACGTTAGTACGCCTCTTCGCGATTCAGTACTACCAGTACGGTTTTTAAAATGATCTTTATATCAAATAAAAACGACCAGTTGCGAATGTAATAAAGGTCATATTTGATCTTGTGTTCAGGCCGACGGGTTAACACGCTTCGGCCATTAATTTGGGCCCAGCCCGTGATTCCGCCTGGCATTTGGTGTCGCCAGCGAAATTGGGGAATATCTTCTGAAAATTGGTCGATAAAAAAAGGACGCTCAGGTCGAGGTCCCACCAACGACATTTTGCCGCTAATGACATTAAAAAGTTGGGGCAATTCATCCAGACTCGTGGTCCGTAAAAATTGCCCAAAACGGATATATCGATTTTCATTTTTTTCATCCACCATCACGGGTCCTGACTGGGTTTCAGCATCGGGAACCATTGTTCTAAATTTGATCATGCCAAATTCGAGATTGTTCAGGGTTACCCGTGCCTGGGAATAAAAGATTGGCCCCGTAGGTGATACTAATTTGATTAAGAGGGCAAAGGCGATTAACAATGGGGCAAGTAGGATTACCAAAAACAGCGAGACGGCCAGATCAAATATTCGTTTTTGGCTGGGATAGTGCGAGATGATGGGTGGGGACTGGATAAAGGGAAGTCCATCAAAATTCTGAATTTTTTCATGCCCCCGTAACGGAAAATCAATCCAATGGTTCACCACAATCTGATGGGTTCTACAAAATTCATCAATCTCTATCAGCTGTAGAGGTGTAAGCGGCGTCGCGATGTACAGCACCTGAATATTACAATCTGTAAGAATGGTTTTCCAGGCGGAAATCGTGCCCAGATGAGTGTCGTGATGGCGCAAATTGAAGTGCAATTTCTCGGGCAATGAGTCGGCAATAAATCCTGAGAATTTGAGTCGATAGGACGGGAATAAAATCATTCGTTCGGCAATATCTTGAGCCGGGAGTGTGTTTCCGACCACCGCTGTTTTATACGTGCCAATGCCCCGCTTAATGGCTGCTTGTTCGGCTTTGGAAATTAAAAAACGAGAAAGGGCAATGAGGCCAATCCCAATTGCCCACGAATAAAGCAAAACGGTTCGCGAGCCGGGAAACCCATCGAATAAAAACGACGCAATTCCGATAATAATCGATCCTAAAGTAACGCCGTAAATAATGCTAAGCAATTCATCCACATCAGGCATTAACCCCGTAAAACTTCGGTACATGCCACAAACATAAAATGAAAATAGCCAGACACAAATTACCAAGGCAGTGGCATGAATATAGGGCTCAATCTGTGCGTGATGATAAATGCGACCGAAGTGGATCCAAAATACCCGCTGGGCGATCCAGCCAATTTTAAATTTGAGTGAATAGGCTGAAACAACGATCACCGGAACCAAAAATAGGTCCGAAATGAAGCGCAAAAAGATAAATCGCTTTCGGTGTGGATGATCGATGACGGTCACAGTATTAAGTTTACTCTGATTTTAGCTGCCGCGTCATTAAGTTTTGAATCGCCAATTGCGCCGGTTTTTGCTCGTATAAGACAGCATAAACCTCTTGAAATATCGGAATATCTAATCCGCTATCTTTGAACGTGAGGTGAATCAGTTTGGCGGTTTTGACCCCTTCGGCAACCGCATTTAATCGACACGCGATTTCAGCTGCTGTTTCGCCTTTTGCAATTGCATATCCGGTTTGCCAATTGCGGCTTTTTTCAGAGCAGCAGGTGGTAATCAAATCCCCTAAGCCCGACAGCCCAAAAAAGGTCTCTTGATTGGCCCCATAATGGCGACCGATCCGAATCATTTCTTGAAGGCCGCGTGTCATGAGTGCGGATTTGGCGTTCATGCCCAGTCCAAGCCCATCTGAAATGCCCGCTGCGATAGCGAGTGTGTTTTTAAGGATGCCCCCCAAGGAGACGCCGATGACATCCTCAGCGGTGTAGGTGCGAAAATAGTCATTGCTGATGAGCGACTGAAAGCGATTGGCAATATCAATCATGGTACTGGCTATTGTACTGGCGCAATATTTGCCCTCAGCAATTTCAAGGGCCAAATTGGGACCCGAGAGCAAAGCCAATGGCGCTGCGGGGCCCAGTTTTCCTTGTAAATATTCCATTAAAAAAATGGTGGATTTGTTTTCTAGAAGGCCTTTAGTGAGTACCAAAATAGGCTGATTGCGATATAGCGGAACCAATTGATCCACAAAGTCCACGAAATTGGAGGCGATTGCGAATACCAGTTCTTGTGTGCCGGTAACGACTTCAGCCAAATTGGTGGTGGCGCTTAAGGAATCGGGAAGGCGAACGCCGGGTAGTAACGATAATGTGTGGCACCGTGAAATCTGATGGGCCGAATCTTCATTGTGAGCCCAAATCAGCACACTATGTCCATTTTCTGCCAGTACCTTTGCAATTGTGGTGCCCCACGCGCCCACGCCGATTACGCCAATTCGATGTCCCATATTTTAGTCCTTTTTTCCCCAAGAAATCTTGTTTTCAGTGCCATTTAATATGCGACTGATGTTGCTGCGGTGCCGAAAAACGATCACGCCGCCCAATACCACAACCATACCAATATAGGGCCACGGATAATCCATTCGCACAAATAGGCCAGCCACTAAAATCGCACCGGTAATTGAGGCCAGAGAAACCATTCTCGTAATTAAGATGACAAGAATACCGTAGGCGAATGCGATCGCGAAAATCATGGGACTAAGCGCTAAAATCACGCCAAGGCCTGGGGCAACGCCTTTACCCCCTTTGAATCCGGCGAAAATAGTAAATGAGTGACCCAACACCGCAACGATGCCCACGACCACATGCCAGATGGGATCGGAGAGGGTGTAAATAGCAATGGCGGTGGGGATCCACGCCTTAATAGCATCGAGGACGAACACTGTAATACCCCACGCTGGCCCCAGTGTTCGAAACACGTTTGTCGCGCCGGTGTTACCAGAGCCAACTTCTCGTAAGTTGAACCCTTTCGCCGACGCAATCCACAGCCCAAAGGGTAGGGATCCCAGCAAATAGGCCAGAATGATGAGTCCGAGGATCAACACTGCTTAGGCGGGTTCAATTAGCGATGGGGAGTAATCTTGGGGGGCTTCAAATCCCATTAGATTACACAATGTGGCTGCGATATTGGCCAAGCCAGGCGTGTCCAAGGTGGCCAGTTTCATACTACGTTGATGGTGGGCATCGATGATATAGCAAGGTACCGGGTTCAATGTATGCGATGTTTTGGGCGTTTTTACCCCATTTTTATCAATCGTGAACATTTCGTCGGCATTGCCGTGGTCGGCCAAGATCACGCAAACGCCATCCAGTGCCAACACCGTTTTAACTATTTTATCAACGCACTCGTCAGTAACTTCCACCGACTTAATCGCCGCATCCAAAACACCAGAGTGACCGACCATGTCCCCATTGGGGTAATTGATTCGGCCAAAATCAAAGTGACCGGAGTTTAAAAGCTCAACGGTTTTTTCCGTTATTTCGTAGGCCTTCATTTCAGGACGTTGTTCAAACGGAATCCGGTCGGATGTAATTTCAACGTACGTTTCTAAATCAGGGTTGATGTATCCTGATTTGTTGCCGTTCCAAAAGTAAGTCACGTGGCCGTATTTTTGGGTTTCGGATATCGCGAATGCGCGAATGCCGGATGCGCAAAGATATTGGCTAACCGCACCATCAATTGCAGGTGGATTGACCAAAAACAATTTGGGCAGCTGTAAATCACCGTCGTACTGCATCATTCCTGCGTATACCACTTTAGGCACCCGTTTGCGGTCGAAATGGGTGAAGTTTTCAGCTTGAAATGCAATGGTTAATTCGATCGCTCGGTCACCCCGGAAATTGAAGAATATCACGCTGTCGTCATCTTGAATGGTGCCAATGGGTTGGCCATTTTCGGCAATTACAAAAGGCTCTAAATATTGGTCGTTTACTTTCGGATTTTCCTGATACATCGTTGAAATCGCTTCGGGTGCGCTGGCAAACTGCCGGGCCTCGCCTAACACGTGGGTGTTCCAACCGCGTTCCACTATCGACCAATCGGCATTGTAACGGTCCATCGTTGTAATCATTCGTCCGCCGCCTGAGGCAATTCGGAAATCTTTGCCGCCGGCGTTAATGGCATTGAGTGTATTCTCAACAATTTCAATGTATTTCAAGGCAGAGCGTTCAGCTACGTCTCGGCCATCCGTCAAAATATGAAGTCGCAATTTGTGAATGCCGTCTTTTTCTGCCTGATTTGCCATCGCAACCACGTGGTCCACGTGGGCGTGCACATTGCCATCGGATAGTAAACCAATGAGGTGCAACGTCGATTTTTTGGCTTTCACATTATTAATAAGGGTGTTCCAGGTGGATCCAGTAAACAATTCGCCGGTTTGGATTGCGTTTGCCACCAACGACGCACCTTGGTCAAATACCCGGCCCGCGCCCAGTGCATTGTGGCCAACTTCGCTGTTGCCCATATCAGCATCGCTGGGCATGCCAACGGCGGTTCCGTGGGCTTTAAGTTGGGTATATAACGACTCGGTTTGCAATCGGTCTAAAGTTGGGGTTTTGGCCAAAAACACCGCATCAGCAGCATCTTGGTTACCAATGCCAACACCGTCCATTATCACCAATACAACAGGACCAGCATATTTTTTGAATTTGGGATGGGGGTTCAGTAGATAAGACATAAGTAAAAGCTCCTTGCTCAACAATTTGAGGACAGTGTAGGAAATTATTTAGAATCTATCTAGTTACCTATTTATATTTTTTAAAAAATTGCTTACTTTGGCCTGTTCCTTTATCAACTGTTTGAACGGTCAAACGAAACGTATTAACATACGCTGGTGGGGGGCGTACCTTTGAAAGGATTTTAAAATGGGAAAACCAAAAGTGACTGTAATCGGCGCCGGATTTGTGGGCGCAACTTCTGCTCAACGCATTGTTGAAAAACAGTTGGCGGATGTGGTTTTGTTTGATGTTGTCGAAGATATGCCACAGGGCAAAGCCTTGGATATGATGCAATCGGCGTCTGTCGAAGGGTTTGATACCCAAATTTTGGGGACCAACGACTATGCGGATACCGCCGGTTCAGACATCGTGGTCATTACTGCCGGAATTGCCCGAAAACCAGGCATGTCCCGCGATGATTTGTTGAATACCAACGCCAAAATTATTCGCGATGTGGTTACCCAGGTGCTGAAATATTCACCCAACGCAATATTAATCACAGTAACCAACCCACTCGATGTTATGACTTATTTGGCCTGGAAAATTTCGGGGCTTGAGCATCACCAAGTATTTGGTATGGCCGGCGTGTTAGATTCAGCGCGGTATGCCTCATTCATCGCAGAAGCGATTCCTTGCTCAATTAAAGACGTGAGGGCAATGGTGTTGGGCGGCCACGGTGACACCATGGTGCCAGTGCCTCAATACTCCACCGTGAATGGTATTCCAATCACTCAGCTATTACCTGAAGAAAAAATTTCAGAAATCAATGACCGAACACGTAATGGTGGCGCCGAAATCGTGAAATTGTTAAAAACAGGTAGTGCGTACTATGCCCCGTCTGCCTCAGTGGTAGCAATGGTTGAAGCGGTTCTTTTAGACTCCAAACGCGTGCTCCCATGTTGCGCCTTTTTAACAGGTCAGTACGGCCTTGAAAGCGTTTATTGTGGTGTGCCCGTGGTATTGGGCCGAAATGGTGTAGAACGCATTATCGAACTGGATATCAACGACTCTGATCTGGATCTGCTCAAGGAATCCGCTGAAGCGGTAAAAGATTTAACTATCAAGCTTGATCAGGCCAGCGCGTAGGGGATTTCGATGCTAGCAAAATTTTTAAAATCATCCATTGGCCGCAAACAAATTGTAGCGGTTTCTGGGTTGTTACTGATGCTGTTTTTGGTGTTTCACTTGTCGGTTAATTTGGGGATATATTTAGGTCCCCATACCTACAATTTGTTGGCCCACCGACTTGAGCAGCTAGGTCCCGTTCGCGTTGTGGCTGAAGCCGGATTAACGGGGCTATTTCTGATTCATATTTTCTTTACTTTTTTAGTGGTGAAAGCCAGTCGAAGGGCCCGAAAAATCGGGTACGCTGTTCAATCTAGTTCAGCCCAACGTTCGCTATCGACCCGATTGATGCCGCTTACCGGCACCGTGCTCTTGGTATTTATCATTTCTCACCTGATTGATTTTAAATTTATAGACGTGAACAATACTTTATTGGCAGTGGTGGAAGAGCACAATCTGGGGCTGTATGGCATTGTGGTGAATTCATTTCGAAATCCCTTTACATCAACCTGGTACATGATTGCGATGATTGCAGTGGGTTCTCATTTGTCGCACGCCATTGATAGTGTGTTTCAAACGTTTGGGCTGAATGATGGGGATACTCATCGCGGGCTTCACAAATCTTCAGTTATTATTGGAACATTGATTGCCTTGTTGTTTGGTAGCATTCCTTTATACGTGCTGCTAACTCATGGGTCGTTATTGCAGCAGTAGGGAGAGATTATGAGCAGATTAGATGCGCGAGTTCCGGAGGGGCCCATTGAATCGAAATGGAAGAATCACCAATTTAACTTAAAGCTGGTGAACCCGGCGAATAAACGAAAATATACCGTTATAGTGGTGGGCACGGGTTTAGCGGGGGCGTCGGCTGCGGCCACGATGTCTGAGCTGGGTTATAACGTGATTTCCATTTGCATGCAGGATTCTCCACGGCGGGCGCATTCAATTGCGGCTCAGGGCGGCATTAACGCTGCAAAAAATTATCCCGGTGATGGTGACAGCGTATTTCGCTTGTTTTATGACACAATCAAGGGCGGCGATTTCCGGTCACGGGAGTCAAACGTGTATCGCTTGGCTGAAATTAGCAATCAAATTATTGACCACTGTGTGGCGCAGGGTGTGCCCTTTGCCCGGGAATATGGCGGATATCTCTCTAATCGCTCATTTGGCGGGGCACAGGTTTCCCGGACTTTTTATGCCAAAGGCCAAACTGGGCAGCAGCTTTTGTTGGGCGCATATGGCGCTTTGATGAAGGAAGTGGAAAGCGGAAATGTAACGTTGTTGCCGCGTCGAGAATTGATGGAGCTGGTGTTAGAAAACGGAGATGCCAAGGGCGTTATAGTTCGTAATTTGCTTACTGGTGATATGGAACGTTATGGCGCTGATGCAGTGGTATTGGCCACCGGCGGATATTCCAACGCGTTTTACCTATCAACGAATGCGATTCCATCTAATGTTACGGCCACTTGGCGGGCCCACAAAAAAGGCGCGTTCTTTGCCAATCCTTGTTACACCCAAATTCACCCGACCTGCTTACCGGTTCACGGTGAGTTTCAATCGAAATTAACATTGATGAGCGAAAGTTTGCGCAACGATGGCCGTGTTTGGGTGCCCAAAACCGCCGGTGATAAACGTCGCCCTGTGGATATCCCTGAATCAGAACGGGATTATTTCTTAGAGCGAAAATACCCCAGCTTCGGGAACTTGGTGCCACGCGACTTGGCCAGCCGAAATGCCAAAACGGTGGTCGATGAAGGCCGCGGGGCGGAAGGTGGCGAAGCCGTTTTCTTGGACTTTCAGGATGCGATTAAGCGCTTGGGCGAAAACACCATTTTTCAACGTTATGGAAACCTGTTTGAAATGTACAATCGCATTACCGGTGATGATCCGTTTAAAACCCCTATGAAAATTTATCCGGCGCCGCACTATACCATGGGCGGACTGTGGGTGGATTACAACCTAATGAGCACGATCCCAGGCCTATTTGTGGCCGGTGAAGCCAACTTTTCAGATCACGGTGCCAATCGACTGGGTGCCAGCGCCTTGATGCAGGGATTGGCCGATGGATACTTCATTCTGCCGCGTACGATTGCCCATTATTTGGCCGAAAAAGGCCCTCAAAAAGTTGACACAACCTCAGGCGTGTTTATGGAAGCTGAGCAAGCTGCATCCGATAAAATTGAAAAACTTCTGAATATTAATGGTACCCGTACCGTCGACTCTTTTCATCGTGAATTGGGCCGATTGATGTGGGATAAATGTGGGATGAGCCGAAGCGAAGCGGGTTTAAAAGAAGCACTCTTGAAAATCGCTGAAATAAGAGATGCGTTTTGGTCGGACTGTAAAGTCGCTGGCGTGGAAAACGACCTGAATCAAGTGTTGGAAAAAGCGGGCCGCGTTGCCGATTATTTGGAATTCGCAGAATTGATGGTGACGGATGCCTTGAATCGCGGCGAATCGTGTGGCGGGCATTTTCGGGAAGAGAGCCAGACGGAAGAGGGCGAAGCGCTTCGCAATGATGATGAATTCAGTTATGTCGCCGCCTGGGAGTTTACTGGGGTGGGTAAAGCCCCTGTATTGCATCAAGAAGCACTCTCGTTTTCAGCGGTTCATTTGGCGCAAAGGAGTTACAAATAAATGGACAAAACAATTTCGCTAACCCTTAAAGTATGGCGTCAAAAGAATGCGGAAGATCCGGGTAAATTTGAACTTTATCCGGTCAAAGATATCAGTATTGATGCCTCATTTTTAGAAATGTTGGATGTGCTGAATGAGCAACTGGTCTTAGAAGGCCAAGTACCGATTGCCTTTGATCACGATTGCCGCGAAGGTATTTGCGGTACCTGTGGAGCGGTGGTCAACGGCCGTCCGCATGGCCGACTCAGCAAAACCACGTTATGCCAGCTCCACATGCGCCACTATAGCGATGGCGACACGATCGTGATTGAACCCTTCCGCGCCAAAGCCTTTCCGGTCGTAAAAGACTTGGTCGTGGACCGGTCATCCTTTGACCGCATCGTGCGCAAAGGCGGCTACGTGTCAGTCCGTACCGGTCAGGCCCCGGATGCCCACGCCACGGCAGTTTCCAAACCCGATGCCGACCTTTCAATGGACGCAGCTCAGTGTATTGGCTGCGCCGCTTGTGTGGCTGCCTGTCCCAACGCCTCTGCGATGCTGTTTGTGGGTGCCAAAGTTAGCCAATATGCGCTGTTGCCGCAAGGCCAAGTTGAGCGAAAAATTCGGGCCCAAGCGATGGTTTCTCAAATGGATGCCGAGGGCTTTGGGGCCTGCTCCAATGAATATGAGTGTGAAGCGGCCTGCCCCAAAGGCATCAGTGTTTCGAATATTGCGCGGTTGAACCGAGAGTTTTTACGTAGCTCGATCTAAATCGGCTCGTAGCCGAATCGATGGTCGATCGGGCTTTTTGGTGTCAGCTTACCTGCATGCGTTAGTGCACTATGAGCGCCTTGAACAGCAGCGTCAAACATAGTAAAATCCAGGCGGTCTAGCATTGGATTTACATATAGGTCCTCACCGTCGTGACCATATAGCACCCGCTGTTCATGATCGGCGATCACAAGGCTACGAGCCAGGTCATGGTGTCGGATTTTAGGATCAACAAGGTTGTCAGATGACAGGTACGTTGATGCGCATAAAAGCAGTGGAATGGATAAATTGCCAGCCTCAATATTCTGTCCTTTTTGGGTAAGTGGGTTATAGCCAGAGCCACCCATTGATGCGTGGATATTGAAGTAACCCAAACTAAGGAAAGTGGTTAATACTTCCAGTAGATTCCGTCCGGCTTCTCTGGCTTCGTCCGGATTTGATGGATTATGTTCTTTTGCATGAAGATGAACTTCAACTTCGTTGGGGCGAATGCCGGCATCGTTAAATTCTTTGGCTAACCGAATAGCATCGAATGAAGTTGAATGACCTTTTGTATCTCCGACACAAAATACCTTTTTAAGGTCCGGATAGGCGGTTCTCATTTGGTCCGCTATATAGGCTGTCATGGGTGTATTGTCTTCGTGACTAGAAACACCGGCATAACCTGAAATGTAGACCCTTACTGTGCCCAGGCGGTGGGGCCTTCCGGGTGATTCGAACGTGCGAAATTGCCTTAATCCATCAATATAATTTTGAAGCGCTTTGCTGATGGACAGGCCAATATTTTTTTCAGAATATCTTTCACATGCCGCCAGAATCAGATTGGGCCACATAAATGAACCCACGCGCATCAATTGTCTGTTTACCAGGTTTAATCGTTCAAAATGAGTGCCAGGATCTCGTTTGTTGGGGCCAACAACAGCGCTAAGCGGCGTATTTTGAAGTAGAAGGCCTAATTCTCGATTGCCATCTAGTACCTGTGACACAACATGCGCTACCCAAGGTTCGATATAGGCCATTTTTAAGGGTAATCCGTCGGTCGCTTCGGGCCTAGGAAGCATTATAAAACTGCCAATTTCGACCCCGGAACTACCTTGGCCGGCTCTGATGTTGGATTCAATAACTTGAGCTATCTCTGAAATGTTTTGTTGGTTATAGAATTTAATTCCTGCCTGACTACTGTCTCGGAAAGGATTGAAAATGCTGACTCGTTTGTTGAGGACACCTAGTTCAAATAATATTCGCCATAAGCGAGATCCCATTTCTGGAGCCTTAGCTTGCCCAAGTAAGTGCTCACTCTTTTCAATGGCTTGTTGTTCAATCCGACTGGGTGTCGGTGTGCCAGCGGTTGATACCGTTCTCAAAGCCACAGGCGCTAGTTGGCTGAAAGTGGGACCAAGTTGAGGCGCGCGTCTTGCGGCGCTGAGAAGGCTAAACATACTCTAAAATCTCCTCATTTAAAGTTAAAATTTCATTCCGATACTATCATTAAAATTTGATTAAAACCATAATTTATTCGCCTTGGTCCTTAAGGACAGATCTGGTATATTATTTAGGACTTATATGCAATCAAAATCGACCAAATATATCTTTATTACCGGCGGGGTTGTTTCGGGCCTCGGAAAAGGCATTGTGGCCTCCTCATTGGGGATGTTGCTCAAGAGCCAGGGGTATTCGGTCACCATTCAAAAATTCGACCCGTATCTCAACGTGGATCCCGGAACAATGAGCCCCATTCAACATGGCGAAGTCTTTGTCACTGAAGATGGCTGCGAAACTGACCTGGATTTGGGCCATTATGAGCGCTTTTTAAACCAAAACTTATCTAGACTCAATAACGTTACTTCAGGAATGATTTTTTGGGATGTATTAACCAAAGAACGTCGTGGGGATTATTTGGGTAAAACGGTTCAAATTATTCCGCATGTCACAAATGAAATTAAATCTCGAATCCGCGCGCCCCTTACCAACGAATATTTTGATTTTGTGATTACCGAAATCGGCGGCACAGTCGGGGATATAGAAAGCTTGCCATTTTTAGAGGCCATTCGCCAATTCCAATATCAGAATCGCGAGGATTGTGTTCATATCCATTTGACTTTGGTGCCCCATTTAAGTGCTACTGGCGAATTCAAAACCAAGCCGACCCAACATAGTGTAAAAGAACTGCGCGAAATCGGGATCTTGGCCAACGTGATTGTGTGCCGCTCGCCTGAGCCGCTGTCTTTTGAAATCAAAGAAAAAATTGCCCTGTTTTGTGATGTGGCGCCTGAAGCGGTTATCACATCCGTTGATGCCGCCAGCATTTATGATGTGCCGCTGATTTTAGAAAATGAACGGTTAGACGCGGTAGTGTTGAACCACCTTAAAATGCCGATTCAACCAAAAAAAATGGCCGGTTGGATTTCGTTTGTAGAAGAAATTCACAAGCCGAATCTCTCCGAAGTCCAAGTTGCCATTGTAGGTAAATATACCCAATTGTCGGACTCTTATTTCTCCGTAACCGAATCACTGAGCCACGCCGCTGCGGCCAATCATTGTAAGGTATTGGTTAAATGGGTAGATTCGGAAGAAATCGAAAAAAATGGGGCCGACTCATATCTAAAGAATGTGAATGGCATATTAATTCCCGGTGGCTTCGGCGGACGAGGCACAGAAGGTAAAATTGCTGCTGCCAAATACGCACGGGAAAATAACGTCCCTTATTTTGGACTCTGCCTAGGTCTTCATATCGCTGTAGTAGAGTTTGCTAGAAACGTGTTGAACCTCAAAGAGGCCCACAGCACCGAATTCAACGAAAAAACCCCTGACCCGATTATTCATATTATGCAAGATCAAAAGGACGTGAAGAAAAAAGGCGGAACCATGCGTCTGGGGGCTTGTGACTGCAAAGTGGAGCCGGGCTCCCGTTTATATGAGGCGTATCAAACCCCAATAATCAGCGAACGGCATCGCCATCGCTATGAGTTTAACAATGCCTACCGTGAGCAATTTGAAGCAGCGGGAATGACGATTACAGGGACTTCGCCATCAGGCGACCTAGTTGAAGTTGTCGAAATTCCAAGTCAGAAGTGGTTCCTAGCCTGCCAATTCCATCCCGAGTTCAAAAGCCGCCCTGCTCAGCCCCATCCCTTGTTTTCAAAGTTTGTCGCCGCGGCAAAAGGGTGAATTTTTAATTCGGTCATTTTAATTGGATCCGTGCCTGAGCGGGGATGACTAACGCGCATACAGGGATGACAAGATTACCCCTGACTTTTAAAGCGGCGGAAATCGATATCTAACTTTTCGATTTTATAGCCTAAAATCCGTTCTGTGCTTTGTAGTATTTTTGCGGCTTTCGATTTATTGCCGCGCACTTTTTTCAATGCATCAATAATCAATTCGCGTTCGTAGTTATTCACCAAGTCGTCTAAAGACAGTGACTCGGGAGGCGGATCTGAGGTATCGATCCGTTGGAGGGATGGGGGGAGGTGATTGGCTTGGACGGTGTCTGTTTTGCAGATGAGTACCGCGCGTTCGATACAGTTTTCTAGCTCTCTGACATTTCCGGGCCAGTGGTATGAACTTAACAAATCGATGGCCAGCGATGATATTCGTTTAATTTTTTTGCCGTTTTCTTTTGAAAAATTTTCTAAAAAATAATCGGCCAGTAACATGATGTCGGACTTGCGATCTCGTAGGGGAGGCAAAAAGATTGGAAATACGTTTAGGCGGTAATATAAATCTTCGCGAAAATGTTTCTCTGCCACTTCCTTTTCAAGGTCCCGATTGGTCGCGGTAATAATTCGCACGTTAATTTTGATGGTGGTGACACCGCCCACGCGCTCAAATTCTTTTTCCTGTAACACGCGTAGTAACTTTACCTGTAATTTGAGGGGTAGGTCGCCAATTTCATCTAGAAAAATGGTTCCGTTATTGGCCAGTTCGAATTTTCCGATTTTGGTGCCGCTGGCGTCAGTGAACGCGCCTTTTTCGTACCCGAATAACTCAGACTCAATCAAGCTTTCGGGAATGGCACCGCAATTGATGCGAATAAACGGGTGTTCCGCGCGGTCAGAGTTATAGTGAGTGGCATTGGCCACCAGTTCTTTTCCGGTACCGCTTTCGCCGCGAATCAGAACCGCTGCATTTGATTTGGCCACCTGACTGATTTGCTCATACAGATGCTGCATTTGGGCGCTGCTCCCAATCATATTGGTGATGTTATATTTGCGGGTTAGCTCTTCTTTGAGCTTTTCGTTTTCACTGCGAAGCGCGATATTTTGGTCATCAAAGTGTTTGAGTAATTTGATTTCTTGAGAAATTAAGAGTGAGACAAACGACAAAACTTTGGCATCTTCTTGAACGCTGGCTTCCTTGCCCAGAGGACGGTCTATGCTAATAGCACCAAATATTTCATTGTCGATTTTGAGAGGGATGCAAACAAATGCGAAGTCGTCAGACTCAATGCGAGAGCCGGTGCGATTCAGAAAGTCGGGGTGATTTCGGGCATTGGACAGAATGGCTGGAACGCCGGTTTCGATAACGCGTCCCGTAATACCTTCCCCAATGCGATATCGGCCACGCCCCTTTTCTTCGTCGGTAAGGCCATGGGCGACCTGAATCCGAATGTCGCCGGTTTGAGGATCCACGAGAGTAATGGTGCCACGCCGCATGCCCATGTGGGTAGCCAATACATCCAACGTTCGTTCGATGTTGTCTTTGAGATCGACAGATGCCAAAAAAGCCTTGCTTATCGAGTCTAAAATACTGCCGGTTTGTATCGGTCGAGTATCGGGCGGGGACGTTTTCTTTTTAGCCATATGTTGAAAGTTGGTTTAACACGTAACATTCGTAATGAAAAGTCCTACTCTTTTGAGGTTGCGACTTCCTGTTGCATTGGTTAAACTGATGGACGTGCAATTAGTGAAATCAAAATTAGTGTTTGAAACCGGCAAAATATTTGCCGGAAATTGTTTCACAATCCTACAAAATTGTAGTGGTGAGCTGGTCTTCAACACGGCCATGTCAGGCTATCAAGAAATCATTACGGACCCCTCTTATTGTGGTCAAATGGTGTGCATGACATACCCCCATATTGGAAACACTGGAATTAATCCCGAAGATATGGAGGGAAAGCGTCCTTATATGTCAGCAATGCTGATGAAAGACTACCAACCGGTGCCCAGTAATTGGCGGGCCACTGAAAGTTTAAAATCGTATTTAGATAAGAATGAACTTGTGGGTATTTCAGATTTAGACACCCGCGCCATTACCCGATATGTGCGAGAGCAGGGGGCCATGCGTGCTGTAATTGTTCCGGCCACAGTCTCAGATGAGGACGCGATTGCCCAGGCGAAAAAAAGCGAGGGCGTTGTTGGAAAAGACTGGGTTATGACAGTGACCACGAAAGATCATTATGTTTATCCGTCGGTAGGTGAGGCCAAATATCGGGTTGCGGTTTTGGATTGTGGCGTTAAAACCAATATTTTGCGCCAATTGGCAGGGTTAAATTGCGAATTGTTCGTATATCCGGCCAACACACCCGCACAAACTGTTTTGGATCGAAACGTGGATGGTGTTTTCATTTCCAATGGGCCTGGCGATCCGGCCACACTGGGATATGCGATTGACTTCATTAAGGGGGTATTGGGTAAAAAGCCGTTATTTGGAATTTGTTTGGGTCATCAGTTATTGGGCCTAGCCGTTGGATTGAAAACATATAAATTGAAATTCGGTCATCATGGCGCGAATCATCCGATCCAGAATCTATTTACCGGTAAAATTGAGATTACCTCTCAAAATCATGGCTTTAATGTTGAAGAACCGACCGCTCAGCACGGGGGAATTTCAGTTACCCATCGCAACTTAAACGATCATACTGTTGCCGGAATCGCCGATGTCAAAAACAAGGCATTTTCGGTACAATACCATCCTGAAGCGGCACCCGGCCCCCATGATTCCAATTATTTATTTCACGATTTTATCCGATTAATTGAGGAGTCCCGATGAGCTGGAAAGATGAATGCGGCGTTTTTGGAGTATTTCAGGCGCCTGAGGCGGCACAGCTTTGTTATTTGGGATTATATGCTCTGCAACATCGGGGTCAAGAAAGTGCCGGCATTGTGTCGTTTGACCGCGAAGGTCAATTTTATGTCGTGAAAGAAACCGGCCTAGTATCGGAAATATTCAACGACAATAACTTAAAATACTTGGCCGGTGAAAGCGCAATTGGCCACGTCCGATACTCCACCAGTGGCGGATCGACCAAATTCAACATTCAGCCGCTATACTCTAAAACCTCCAAGGGTAAAATTGCCCTGGCCCACAATGGCAACCTTACCAATGCCTATTACCTCTATCATCAACTTAAAAACGAGGGAGCGATCTTTCAGTCGACCTCGGATTCTGAGATTGTCCTGCACTTGATTGCACGTTCTCGCCAAGAGGATGTGGTTGAGGCGGTGGCGGAGTCGCTGCGCCAAATAGAAGGCGCGTATTCAATGGTGATTTTAGGCGAGGGCTATATGCTGGCAGCCCGCGATCCTCAAGGATTTAGGCCATTGGTATTGGGCTTGTTTGAAGGAGCTTATGTAGTTGCCTCTGAAACCTGTGCCTTGGACTTGATCGGTGCGGATTATGTGCGCGAGATTGAAGCAGGCGAGATGGTGAAAATTGATGCCAGTGGCATTCAGTCTAGCCGAATTTTTCCCAATGATTTACCGCAGAAAAAGGCCTACTGCGTGTTTGAACATATCTATTTTGCCCGGCCCGATAGTGTGGTGTTTGGCGAACATGTCCACGATGTACGTAAAGAATTCGGCCGTGTATTGGCCCGCGAACATCCAATCTCGGCTGATTTGGTTATGGCCATCCCGGATTCGGGCAACAGCGCCGCGTTGGGCTATGCCGAAGAGTCGGGTATTCGCTTTGATTTTGGAATGACGCGAAATCATTATGTGGGGCGAACCTTTATTCAGCCTTCTCAGAATATTCGTAATTTTTCAGTGAAAGTCAAGTTAAACCCGATTAAAAACGTGCTTAAAGACCGGCGTGTGATAGTGGTGGACGACTCGATCGTGCGGGGTACCACCTCTAGAGAACGGGTTACCGCAATTCGCAAAGCAGGTGCTAAAGAAGTTCACGTTCGAATTTCTTGCCCACCCATTACGGATCCCTGTTATTTTGGGATCGATACACCGCAAAAAGATAAACTAATTGGCTCATCCCGAAACGTGGAAGAAATTAAAAACTATATTGGGGCCGATAGCCTTGGGTTTTTGAGTATTTCAGGGATGTTAGATGCGATAAAATCGATTCAACCGGATCATTTTTGCACCGGATGTTTCACCGGCAAATATCCCATCGAAGTCAAAGACAACGGCAAATTCTCAATAGATCAGCAGGATTTTAATTATTACATTGCCTAAGTAGCTTCTTGGCACATAGGGTATAGTAAAAATATGAATAATCGATGTTTTTTGGCGTTTATTCCGGTTTTTTTGGCTATGTTTTTACTATCCGCTTGTGGTGCAGCTTCTAGTGTTGTGTCAGGTGGTGTAAATAATTCAGGTACGCCTAGTGAGAATGCCACGCCAACCCCAACTGTTGTGGCTACTGGGAGTGAGCTGTATCAGCAAAGTTGTTTTGCATGTCATTCTGATACAAACTCAAAGGTGTCTCAAGCAGGCACTCAAAACCTGGCATTTTGGCAAAGCAAGGTTGCTAATATGAAGGCGCGGAGTTCGTCTAGTCATCTCGCTGGGTTGAGTACGGCCGAATTGACTACTCTAGCTGAATATCTACGCGATAAATAGTTAGAGATCTAGTACTCGGTTAACTGAGAAGCCAAGCGAATAACTGTTGTTTGTGCTGCCGGTCATTAGGCGTCGTAGGCCAATTTCAGGGGTGTTTTCAAGCATCACTGTGAATTGGTGGCCAAAGGTTTTATACCGTAAGCCGATGAGGGTTGCTGCGTATTTGCCGCGTTTTTGGTTGCTGGTGTAGGCTTCAAGAATCACGGACAGGTCGTCTTTGACGGAAATATCTAGACCCAGTCCAGCGCCAACGCTTTGAAAATAGCCATCATAGGC
>CANKTL010000013.1 GCA_947486405.1 bacterium | reverse complement strand
TCCCACCCGAACGGGGGCCAAATCAGGCTGGATTTCCTGCCCCAATAACAGCAATGCATTTTGTAACTTTTCAAGCCGATCCATTTGAAACCCCACCATTTTGGCGTACCTCATCCAATAATCAGAGCTGCTCTGATTCCCTTCCATTTGCCGTGCCGACAAGTTGATCATCGTAAGGGGGTTTTGAATTTCTCGGGCCAGTGACACAGCCAATCGCCCCAACCCGGAAAACCGCCGAGACTGAGTGAGCTGCCGATTTAAGGCGTGAATATGCGTTAATTCAGACAAGTGAACCATCCACCCCGGGTGATTTTGCGGCTGAGTAACGATGGGCGAAATAGACACCCGAACCGGTCGATTGCTCCCACCCCGATGCAAATTCATATCTTGGCCCGTAATACGTGTCTGAGTCGGCCGAGCAAATTCGGATTTAATGCCCGGTATTTGACGTTCCAATTCGGACATCGTTCTGGCAGTGGCCGGCAATGCACTCAACCCCAGCATGACGTCAGCCGCTCGGTTAAATTGCACCACCTCGTTGCGATCATCTACGATCACAACCCCATCTTGGATTGAATCAATGGTTTGCTTGGCCAAGTACTGCTGATCCAACACCCCCCGGTACATCTGAATGTTGCGCAATGTCGCCGAAATTTCAGGAACGATCGCATAGAGTAAACTGCGATTTAAGCCCACCGTATCTCGCACACAAAACCAAATTCCCCCAATGAGCTCTTGCTGATAAATCAGCGGGATCAATTTTAATTCTCGGCTCTCAAAATGGCCAAATTTAGCCCGGAACAGTGGCTGAAGGGGCGCTGTCACTTCGGGTCGAATAATAAAATTAAAGGCCGTTACATACGGTATTTCAGCAGTTAAGGGATCCAATTCATGCGCAGATAGTTGAAATTCCACACCCCGGATATGGGCAAATTCGGAGTTGGGATCCACCAGGGTTAATCCAGTTTTGGATTTTACAAAAAACAATTGTGAGGAAATTCCCACATGAGAGTTTAAAAATTGGCCCACAATTTTGACCAATTGCCCCACATCTAATGAATGACGCACCATTTTTGAAAACACCGTCAATGACGATAAGTGGCTTAAATTTCGTCCTAAAAAACGTCCATATTTTGCACCAGTAAGCGCGTTTCCCACCTGATACGCGAGGCTATCTGCCACCGCCAACTGGGATGGGTCGTAGGGCAGGCCATTTTGCGGATTCTCTAATACAAATAACCCCTCCAGAACGTTATTTTTAAAGAGGGGCACCCGTAAAATGGCCTGGCCGTCGGTTACTGTAATGGTGGCGCCGGTGGTCGCCATGGCGGCTTGAATCAGCGGGTCAGACTCGGTTTTTGAATATGCAGCACCCAGTGGAGGGGCACACATATCGGTATAGGTCCCCTTTTCATCCCGAACATAAAACGCGACCAGATGGGCCCCAAACAACTGCGACACTTGATCGGTTAAAAACTCAATCAAATCATCATGGTCCGTCATCTTGGCCACCCGTTCACAAAACTGACGCACTTGGTTCTGAAAATACAATTTGGAGGATTGCGGAAGCGCCAAATCTAACAAATCACGGATTGCATTGCAGAGTGGCTGAATCGCAATAACCACAAGAACTGCGCTGCCAATAGCGTACCCGGCCACTACCTTTGAACCTATCAATAATTTAAAAACAGATAGTCCTGTGAGGTGAACAACACATATGGTGGTAACCAGAAGAGAAAATTCAACCCCCTGACGATGCCGAACAATTAATGATCTCAATTGAAGCGCTCAACGGTTTCAAAAAAATAATCGGGATCAGCGGTGTCGGTCGGCAAATAAATGGTGAAAGTGGTTCCCACGCCCAGTTTGGAGTCCACCAAAATTCGCCCACGATGCTCATCTACAATCTTATATACAATCGACAGCCCCAATCCGGTACCCCCTTTTTTCGTGCTATAAAACGGATCAAAAAGCCGAGACACTCCCAGCTCCGATATACCATCCCCGTTGTCTTGAACCATCGCTTTGATATACCCCCCTGGCGCTTTGGCAATCGATACTTTCAACTCACCTTTACCCGGCTCTGATAACGCCTGAAGTGCATTTAATATGAGATTAAAAAATACCTGCTCAATTTGGGCAGGGTCGCACATTATGCGATCGGGCATCTCAAACTCACGGGAAATTTTGGTTCGCTTGGCTTTTCGCTCACTGTCCAGAAGTTCGATCACACGATCAATAATTTCAGATAAAGGATGGATACCCAATTGCGGCCGTTGTGGTTTGCCCAAGCGGAGCAAGGAGAAACAAAGCTCGTTAATGCGATCAATTTGCGGAATCACGATTGTCTGATATTTGGTTCGGAAGGTGTCATCGTCCCAATAAGCCGGTAACATTTGCGAGAATGCCTTAATCGACACCAACGGGTTTTTAATTTCGTGGGCAATACCAGCGGCCATCGTCCCCAAAGACGACAAGCGGTTGGCCTGTTCGACCTGTCCCTGAAGTTCTTTGATGAGGGTCAGATCGGAAATAATACAGATAATCCCTAAAATTTCCTGATCATTTCCCCGCAACAGGCCAGTGGAGATCGAGATGGGGGTCGACTCTGACTCGTGCATTAACCGCGCTTCTAATGAATATCCCTTTTGCGTGGATTTCGATTTCTCGATTACGCTAAACTGCGGACAAAATGCCAATAGTTCGGATACTGAACTACCCACCATCTTGGATCGGTTTTGGCGCAACAGTTCCTCGGCCATTTTGTTCATGCCCGAAATAACCAAGTCAGAGTCCGCCATAATTACCGCGTTCGACATGTTTTGCAAAATGTCTTCACTGTAGTTTTTCATGCTTAGCACCTGGTTATACAGCAAGGCATTGTCCAAGGCCGACGCCGCTTCTTGAGACAGGGTCGACATCAACATCCAGTTGTTTTGCGCCACCCGCACGTTAACAGGCCCAATGCCAAATCCCACTAATTTTTGGCCATTTAAGAACGGAATTAAACTGACCTCCGAGGCGGTACCAAATTGCCGCACCACCCAATCCACAAACCCTGAGGCCACGCACCCAGAATCGATAACAGAATGAAAATTAAGAAGGGATTGGGCGCTTGAAAATAGGTGATTCAGGCGCTCCACCTCGGCTTTATAAATCGGCCGGCGACCGGGCGTCATCACCGCCCCGCTTTCCGTAAAATCCCAAAACCCATTTCGCTCTAAATTAATTAAGAATAGGGTAATGCCTTGAAATCCAAATAATGAGGCATACACGTCCTGAATTTTTAATACGATCTGATCCAGATCAAAACCTTGATTAATCAGAAGGGCAAATTCGTTTAAAGTCGACAAATCCGTGATGTTTTTTTGCAATTCGCGATAGTGGGTGGCATTTTGAATCGCGGTGTTGGCCTGATGCACGATGGTTTCTAACAAGCTGATATCTTCGTTGGAATACACCTCTTCAGACAATTTAGATCCCAGCACATATACGCCAAATAAGGTCCCGTTAATACGAACCGGAAACACAATTTCAAAATGAGGGAATAGGGGCAAAATATCTTTTAGCCGCGCTTTAAACGCAGGCAATCCTTCCATATCGTTCCGAAACAGGTAGCGCAATTCCCCCAACATCGTTTGAATCTGGGCCACATCCACCGTTTCGGGAAATAGCGCCGATCCACTCGAGGCCCGTCGTTCCATGCGCTCGTCATTCCCGATCAAATAGAAGGCCGCTTCCCCAATTTTCATGGTTTCTGGCACCGTCTTCACTAAGGCGCTAATAATTTCGTCCAAATCAATCATGGTGCTGAGAGATTGGCTAAAATCCCGCAACGTATATTGGTAATCATATTTTTTACGATAGAAAATCCGATCCGTGACCGCATCAAAAAAATCTCGCAATCGGGGGTAAACCAAGACAATGATAGACGCCGCCACCACCGTGCTTACCACGTCACCAAACCCGAATACAGCGTTAAATATTGGCCCGGACACCAATACAAGGGCCGAAAAAATCGTGGAAATAGTGGAAATCAAGAAGGCATAGAAAAACCCTTTTTTGATAACAATCTGGATATCCATCAAACGATGGCGCAGCATGCCATATGCCAACGATCCCACTAAAAAAAGCGTAAAGAATGGACCATAAAAGCGAAATTCAATTACACCCAGCGCCGGCAAAAACAAATTGCTCGTCATTGCCCCTAGGCCCGTTAAACCCACCCCTAACAATAGATAAAGCAATCGCAGACGGTCCAACCCCCGCGCTCGAATCAGGTTCACCCCAAACACGATCAGGCTGGCCACAAAGAAATACAAAATCACGATGCCATATATGCCGTGGCCCGGCCCGTATGTCACCTTGACTCCCTCCATCGAATGGACAATCAATCGGGTGGGGATCGCGAGGCCAACCAATATCGGCAAAAAGGTTACGCCGATATACCGCAACACACGATCGGGAAGACGCAATGGATAATAAATCGAAATAAAAAAAACAGAAGCGGCCGTAAACAATGGCCCTAAAAATGAATAACGAATGGCCCATTCGTTATCCATATGATGATAAATATAGAAAATTGAAAATATCCAATGGGAGGTTGCCAGTCCCATAATTAAGAATGCCACTGCCACACGGTCTCGCTTACCCCGAATCAAGGGCAGTGAGGTAAGGCCTAAAATGGCGGCAAGTAGTAGTAAATATGCAATTGTCATGACGACTTCACCAGCGAAAGAGTACCAAAACGGGCAGTTTAATCGTTAACTATTTCACGCGTTCCGTCAAACAACGGAAGATTCTGCGGTTGTAAGCCTGTCTAAATTTGCATCGTTTGTCACAGCGACTTCATCAGCATCGATTTCCTTATGATCAAGTTGAAGGGAAGGGCGACCATTATCGGCGTCAGAACCAATACGACCATTTTGTGCCCTTGTGGCACCTGTGCCCTCAACGGTAAGGGCGGGCGTATGAACCGAGTGGGGAGCTCGAGAAACCGGCGGAGGCAAATCACGCCGACCTAGTTGTCTCCAAAAGCGTTTTATCGGTCGCCAAAACGTCATTCGCAGCAACACGCCAAAGTCATAGCGACCAACTACCAGCCACCCGTCACCCTCGTCAGGCCGCAGTAGTAAAGGTGCCGCCTGGACAGTGGCACTTTGATGTAACTGCCGGACCCGATCATAGTCAGGACGCGCGGGAAATACATGCGGCAACGAAAATTCGGTACGAACACTTCGCGTTTCACTTAACGTAGGATCATTCCCATCGATTAGCTTATAAATCCGTACCCATTTGTCCAAATCTCTTTGAGGGATATGATGATGCAAGTCATAGTGGAGTTTTAATCTCTCCATAAAGTCATCAAAAAGTTTGGCCTTGCTCGCGATGTCTGTAGCCGTTAGTTGCCTAAATTGATTAAAGAGGGCTTTGATCGGGGGTCGAAGTTTAATATGATTCAACGCATTCACGATTTCTTGGAAAATAAGAAATTTGATTTCGCGAACGGAACCAGGCTCTTCGATCCACGACATGATTCCATCTCTATTCCGAATCGCCAATTCCAACATCCGCTTTTTGACAATCGGGTGTTGATCCGGCGCATTCTCGCAAATAGTGTTGTAATCCATCCAAATCTGCACAGCTCGGTAGATCCAAATATGGGGTTTACTCGGCAATATATCACCGCCATTATTTTCATATGCAGCCCCCAATACATGTTGGTGATAGGTTCGACATGCCACGTCTATTCCGGTCAAATGTCGCCAAAAAAACTTTTTGCAAAATCGGTTATTCAAAAACTGCAAAATCCCATGGGACTGAGCTTCAAGACTTAAAAACGTGCCAGAGAGTAGCAGTACCGGCTTCTCACGACGTCTTCCGTTCGAGGACCGCATGACCTGAACTGATACAAAGCCATGAATTTTCCCACTTCGATCTCGAACAATGGCTATACTTCCCTCTGGTGCATGAAGTTTTCGATAAATCACATCCGGATTGGGTGCATACGAAATGTCATGAATCGCACAAAGCGCTGCCAGCAGCTCATCTTCTACTTCTTTTAACTTGGAAAGATCTTTAATAACTTCAGCATTAAACCCGCCTGGAAGTTTAATTAATGGATTATGATGACGCCGCTTTTCAGTATAGGTTCCAATTGGCTCACGTCCGCCAGGTGGCACAAACGTAAATCTAGCCTGTTTTTTCGGGAGGTCACGTTGCGAGTAGGGCTTTAATTGGGCCGAAATATATCGGGCAAGGTTTTCAGCCAACTCCTCGAAATTATCGAATCCAAATCCCGTCGGCGGCCAGTTTCGAAGTTCCACCAAAAAATCGGGCAGCCCCCCATCATTAAAGCGGATTGGCAGCATGGCAATTTGCTCAACACCTCCAAAATGAGGATCAATCCGCCCTGACGAATATCCGAACGTATATCGATCTAAAACAAGACTAAGTGGATCGGAAGATTCCGAAATCTGGGGATCTTCCTCAAAAAAATGAGAGTCTGGGTGGTATTGGAAACTCCGATAGGCGTCCATTGCGGCGCCGCTCAATGGCATCTCTTCTTCGTACCGACCCTTGGGAATAATCAACGTTTTTCGATTAGTTGTCATTTTTAAAATGGCCATATTCAGCGGATCATATGCAATAATTTGAGGAATCAGATCCTCAAAAAGCAATCCCGCCCCTAACACGTGATCCGTCAAAATCGGTTCCAATACCTTCCGACAAACACCAATTTGGTCCGCAGGGGGCATGGATCCTATACGAGAGTTGCTATCTAATTTATACGTCAACCAAGTAGCCAGTAGCAGTCGCACAACGGGATCGGTCAACGGCGGCTCAATTTCTTTCTGCTCTTCCATCATGGCGCGGCTTACCATACCAAATGAGTCTCGTGAACGTTGCGCCCGTTCCATTAGCTCTACATATTTCGGATGCGATTGAAAGTGCTGATGAAGATTTTCAATCCACGCGGCTTTGGCGGTGGGGGTAAACACTTCATACGCCGCACGCCCACAAATACTGCCATCGTCCTGGGGACTGACTTGAATAACTCGACCGACGTATCCCAGTTGCTCAGTAATAATTTGCATGAGATGGAAAAAAGAGCGATAAATCGTCGAATTATCTGGGGTTAGCTCCTTCTTGGCCCCACTTTCCGCAATAGAATGAAATGTATCTACTGCGCTTCGAGGCGGCTGTACGAGCGTAAAGCTTACTATTTTACGGGAATAATTTGACATAAGGATACAAATGCTTGAACGTCGGCTAACTCGGCGCCACACCCCTTCAGAAACTTCTGCAGCTGGAGAACATCGGTTTTAACGCGTTCACTGCAAAATATCGCCTCCCCATCGAGCCCGCTTTTTAGCCCGCCAGTATACACCTTCAAACGGGCAAATTCAGCTCTCAAAATGGCCAAATTTTCAGGTCGATACTCGCCGCCCTTTGCGGATTTCACAAGCATTCCCCCCTGCCGGTGATCGGCATCAAGTACTTTTTGAATCCAAATAATTATGGCTTCTGCAATCCATAGTCGGAGCGAATCCATGGATTCCTGTTCGGTATCAAAGCGAGTCGAAAAATACGCTAAAATAGTCACTAACGATGTATCTTTTGCGGCCATCAATACATTGTTTAAATCTAGTTTTTCAACAGGCTGATGTTTAGGAAAAAGAAGCTCTAAGTAACGCCTCATGATCGCCTCGAAAGCAGGCATATCTATATGACCAGAGCCAGTTCTGAGCCTTGCATTTATTAGGTTACAAAATGGGCTAACGCCGTTTGAATGGTATCGAAATAAATTTCCGAGGCTGGCGCGAATATCTTTCACCCAAGCAGCCCGCGGATCAAGATCTCGTTGTGCCTGCACAAAAGCCAAGCAAATCGGATCATAGTCCCGCCTCAAAAAATCTAAAATGAATCGAATAAGGGGTTCAGGGGCTTTTTTAGAATCAAATTGCTGTGCCGATACGGCCGTTTCTCCAAACAAAATTACGAAAAACCTATGAATATTCTTGGCTAGCGCCGCCATCGCCGGTGGTTGTCCTTTTTCCGCCCGTCCCATAGGAGGAGAACCTTGTGCAACAGAGCCTGTGCTCCGGGAAGACTTAAGACCGGAAGTAAGCGTGGCTCCCGCACATAAAGTTGCGACAATCCGATCACTGGTCAATATCGGAACATCTGAATCGCCAGAAAACCGTGTCATTGGCGGAAGGGAGCGTGGTTCCGGCAAACCAAGTTGGGGTAAAAGATCCCAAAAATACGCCATCACTTTAACCCGTTCCTTTGTACTGCCCCCTTCCAACGACAAGCAGCGATTCAAAAATATATCTAATGACACTCTCAGGTTACTCTCGATATCCTTTAAAAAGACCTTAACCTCTTGCTTGCCACAGTAGGCGCTGGCACAAGGACCAGTGGGATCCGCCTTTATTGCCAAATATAAATCCATCAAAAAGTTGGCATTCTCTTGAAACGAACGCCACGTCACCGCATCGCCTTTCAAATATACAATTATATTGGGGACCAGATCTGAAAGATGTCCACTATGCCAGAGAGAAAATGCAGGCATCAATGCCAAATCCTCTTTTGGAAACGACTTATCCGGCTGAGGTCCAACATAGGGCGCCGTAACTTCATTTGGATGCCCAACCGCACTTGAGACCGAGCCATCACTTGAACCAACGGAATTTGCTGGTGAAGAGGCCCCTCCAGAGTCATATCGCAACCGCGACACCTGCGTGTCACCTAAGCCTGAGAGCGCCACATTAGCGTGTGTCAACGAAAATTCAGGTGGTGACCCACCGGCACCGCCGGCACTTCCGTAATCGGAAACATCTGGGGAGTCAGAGGCATCTGAATCCTCCTGAGCACTAACCCCCTGGATTCTAACCAAGGCTGCTTTTTGGCCCGAATCCCGATTGGCCAAACTAGACTCGACAATGGAATATCCACCGCTTGAAGATGTCTTTTTTAAATGCACACTTCGCGAAGTTGGGAGCAAAAACGGGGGAATTTCCTGGCTACGAGGATCGCGAATAATATCAAGAGACACCTGCATGTCCTTACCCGCGCTTTCAATAAAATCTAAAATCCGGGAGGAAATAACCAAATCAGTTTTTCTGAATTCAGCGGCACGCCTTTTTAAAATCAATGCGCAAAATAGTAAGACTGCTCTTTTAACATTATTCTGCTGGTGTACAGGCACCAATTCCATACAATCGACCCACGTCGATGAAGAAACCGCAATCTTCGCAATAACATCTGGAAAATAATCACTCGTACCCGTGTCAGTTCCCTGCTGTAAGACCATATTTGTCAGTTCGCCTACCTGCAAATGGACCGAATAGACGCTCAAATGCTGCTTGAAAACCGCCACTAAGCGGTCAACGCCCGCACTAACGGTGACTCCGGACCCTATTGCAACCAACTTATACAAAAAACTAGACATCAACTACTTATCGTATTTCCTTAAAAAAAATTTCAGACTGAACCATGAAAGTTCAGTGTGGGGTACCAAAAAAAGGAAATCTACTACCTACGTTGTTTTAAATGCGGAAATGGCAAATTCAAGCTGGTAAGTTTCGATCTCAGATATAGGGATTTCTAATGCCAGACCGGTATCTTGAACAAGCACTCCGCGTATACCCGTGTCCCGTGTCAGTTGGCGAACATTATCGGGGTTGTCATCAAAGAAGAAAACCCGCGAAAATGAGTTCAACTTATACCTGTTTTTTACCGTTTCCGCAACAATTTTTGAGAAATTGGACTGAGGTTTCCCCACAAAAAACACCGGAATATTGAGCTCTTCAGCCAAACGATCCGCGTAATACCCGATCACCGGACTACGCCCATTTTTTTCCATAATATATCGGTCAGGATTGCAACAAATTACGGTAACAACCGTGTCCATCAATGCATCCACTAGTCGATTAAACAGCGCCACCTGGTTATCAATTGTAGCCGCCAAAACGACCACATCCGCATCGGCCGGCTCTTCTACAATCGTGACCGACGGCACCAGCTCCACGTAATACCGGGACTCCTGGCTGCCAAATACAAAAACCCGTTTGCCTTCCATCAGATGCCGGATTTCAGCATCCTGGCTAAGGCCAAATCCGGACGAAATAATGTCATCGGCAGGAATTTGAATACCCATTGCGTCTAAGCGGCTGGCAATGCCGGCGGGTGAGTTGTAGGTATTATTAGTAACGACCATAACCGGAATATGACGGTCCTGCAAAAACCGGATGGCCCCCGGAGACCCCGGAAACGCACCTGCCTCGCGATAGAGCACACCAGAGGCATCCACCAACACGACATCTGGTTTTTGATCAACTAACTGCGCCAGTGTAAGGGATTTCATCAGGTTAATATCTTTCTCACGATCGCGACCGGCTCGGCAAGGCTAACTGGGAGGACCCCGTCATTAATTCGGTTAGCGTTACGAGTCGAAATCCTCTTGATTTTAGCTCAATGATTAATTTTGGCAATGCCGTTTCGGTTTCGCGCCCCCCAGCGTGGAACAATACAATGGCGCCATTTCGGGCTTTTCTCATCACCAATTCATGAATTTCACCATCAGAATGACGAAAAAAAGACTCTCGGGGAGGCGAGCCGCTATCTCGCAGCGGCCTTATATAGGTGAAATCTTCTGCGTTAATATTCCACAGCGCGGTCGACATCCCTTCTTCAGCAACGATCGATAAAATACTGTCGTTGTAATTGCCCCCCGGTGGCCGAAAATAAATCGGACGTTTGCCCGTGATACTCTCCACAACATCGCTTGTTTGGCGCAATTCCATCCGTACTTGCTCAGGCGAAATTGTCGTCAGATTAGGATGAGAAAAACTGTGGTTACAGACGTCGTGGCCGGACGCTGCCATTCGCAACACCAAGTCCCGGTTCTGGTTGGCCATTTTACCAACTACAAAAAAAGAAGCTTTGACCTGATAACGGTCTAAGATTTCCAAAATAGGGAGAATGCGCTCGGGTTTTGGCCCGTCGTCAAAGGTTAACGCAATCATCGGTTGCGCTGTGGGCCCAACAGAAAATAATGGTGGGGGTGTTGCCCCACTCAATGAAGTGATACTCACTAGTAACGTTAAACAGAGTATCCAAATTCGCATAATAACAATGAAAGATCCGATGGTCGGGGCGAGAAGATTTGAACTTCCGACCCCCAGTTCCCAAAACTGGTGCGCTAACCGGGCTGCGCTACGCCCCGACAATCAACAGAACAAAATTAAGTTTAAAGGATATTTTCAACTCATACAAGCGGCCATGATTTGCTCACGTGCTTGCACAAGCGCCAAAAACCGATGACTTATTTGATTTTTTTCTGTAGATGACAATTCTGCCAACGGGACAGAATAACCATCTGGAACAAATATGGGGTCAAAGCCAAAGCCATTTTTACCAGACATTTCGGTAGCAATCGTACCCCTTAGGATTCCGGTAACGGTTTCAATCCGGCCTTCTGGAAATTTAATGGCAATACAACATTCAAAGTGGGCGGCACGATCCGAATGCCCCGCCATGTCCGCCAATAGTTTTTGGCAGGCCGTTTCGACCGATGCGTTGGGTCCTGCATATCGGGCAGAATAGATCCCCGGCGCACCATTGAGCGAATCGACAGATAATCCCGAGTCATCCCCCAAATAAATGCAGTCCGAATCAGCGGGGCATGGCTGGACTTTTTTGATCGCGTTTTCTTCATATGTGGTACCATCTTCGTCAATTTCGAGAGGAACCCCCTTCAATGCCTCAAAAGAGACGACTTTTACCGGTAAATCCTGAAAAATAGCCGATATTTCCGCGATTTTACCCTTATTATTAGACGAAATGACGATATGTTGCATTATTTTCTCCTCAGCAGTGCTTCGATTTGATCCGTTGGAATCGCCCCCTCACGGAGTACCCTATACGGCGAATGGGTACCGTCCAAGATTGTTGAAGACACCCCCTCGATAGCGGTCGGATCATCCGGTTCCCAGCAAAAATCAACTGCATTTTTAATGTCAGTTGGAACGGCATCCAGCGTTTTGATTTCCGGATCCCCACTCACATTCACACTGGTCGAAATTAGGGGCATGTCGAGTTCAATTAATACGTCATTGAGAACGGGAAAATTGGGCAAGCGAATGCCAACCGACGATAAGCCCCCGGTAATGGTGTCGGGAACCGCCGCGGATTTGGGTAATACAATGGTTAACGGTCCTGGCCAAAACCTTCGGATCAGGGGTTCGAACTCGAGCGGGTAGCCGGAAGTAAGTTGCGTCAGATGCGCTTCAGATGGAATGAGCAGGATAAACGGCTTAGTCTCTGCGCGCTGTTTCACTGCCCGGATCCGCGCAGCTGCTTCCGGGGTCATCGGACCAATCAATCCCAAGATGGTATCGCATTGAAAAACACCAATGCCGCCGTTGCGGAGAATGGAGATAATGTGAGGAATATCCATCATTAGCCCAGTATCATAATGCGCTTCGAAGTTTTAGAAAATGGGTTCACGGACCACATCTCCTTTCTCGACACAATACGAAAAGGCGGGGCGGCGGCCGGTTTGGCCCATGTAGTGACAGGCCTCGCAACCGGTGCCGGCACAGTGTTGGCAGACCAGCGGTATCAACTGCTGTGAAAACACTGCTAGCAGACAGTTATCGATGAGAAACCGGTCAATTCCGAAAGTGGATAACCGTTGAATAGTCGCGTCATAGTCGGTGGTGTGTACGCTGGCCAAGACCAAATGCCCCGTATACGCCGCCTCGATGGTCAGTCGTGCCGTGCTGCTATCCCGAACTTCGCCCACCAAAATCACGTCAGGATCCTGACGGAGTACGGCGCGAAGGCCCTCAGAAAAGCCAAACCCCATTTTGGGATTGATGGGCGCCTGGCGCACGCCAGGAATCACCGTTTCGACCGGATCTTCAAGCGACACAATATTCAAATTGCGATCGTTAAGTAAATACCGCAACATTGCATATAAAGTTGTTGTTTTGCCACTTCCCGTCGCCCCCGTGACCAAAATCAGGCCGGTCCGGCGAGCCAGCACCCTTAACATCACACTTCTTACCGACTCCGACATCGCCAGCGAGTCTAAGGTCGCCATACCTTTGTCGTCTAAAAAGAGTCTGACCACCAAATCTTCGCCATGCACGGTGGGTAACGTGGCCACCCGTGCCTGAATCAATTTACCCCCACAGTTGCCCGCCAACCGGCCATCCTGCGGACCCGCCACTAGCGACAAATCCAAGCCCGCCAGGGCCTTGGCTTGATTCATGACCTGCGTGCCTTCGGAATGAGACACCAAATGATGCAGGCGCATGGTGCCATGCACCCGAAATTTAATTTGAACACCCTCATCTGTCTTAAAAAAATGAAGGTCCGACGCCCCCAATCGGGCGGCATCTTGAATCCAGCGCCAAATCCCACTCTTGCCTTCATCTTTTTCCCATTTCGACCAAAACTCCAAGATTTCGGAATGCCGCATCGCATATTTCAACAGCTTGCGTGGCGAAATCTGCGCCTCGATTTTAGCCAATTCTGGGTCAAACGGATTAGACATGGCCACAGCAAATTCATGCCCATCGTCGTAGAGCGGCACCATCACGCGGGGAATAGTCAATCGTGGCAACCACAGTGACAACAAGGGAACATTGGGTACGATTTGATCAATTGAAATCAGCTGAAGCCCTAATTGGGGGGCTAAGCGATGATATAGATCGGTTTCAGAAATCTGATGGTGATGGCGCAATCGCTCAAACAGCGCGTAGTCAGAGGTATCCCCGTCGGCCAAAATGCCGCTAAGATCCCAGCCCAAACTGGGGAGTATAGATAAAAGGGACATGAGAGATTACTCGGAGATGAGTACCTGTTGGAGAATATCGATTTCTTCTAGCGCTTTACCTGTGCCCAGGGCCACACATTTCAAGGGGTCTTGCGCAATTGCAACCGAAATATTGGTTTCTGCGTGAATGTGTTTGTCTAAGCCACGAAGCAATGCCCCGCCGCCCGCTAGAGTAATCCCTAAATCCATAATGTCAGATGACAATTCTGGAGGTGTTTTTTCAAGTGTGCTACGAATCCCGTCTACGATCGTGTTAATCGTATCGCGGAGGGCTTCTCGCACTTCGGCATCAGTAATCGTGAAGGTTTTAGGAAGACCGGTAACCAGGTCACGTCCTCGCACATCCATTGTCCGATCTTCACCGGTATCAAAGGCTGAGCCAAGTTCAATTTTAATTTCTTCGGCTGTTCGCTCACCGATTAGCAATCGGTAGTTTTCGCGACAATGATTGATAATGGCTTCGTCCATTTCGTCACCAGCCACTCGGACTGACTTTGCAACGACGATGCCGCCCAAAGAGATAACTGCAACTTCAGTAGTACCACCACCAATGTCCACAATCATGCTACCGGTTGGCTCAGACACCGGAAGACAAGCACCGATCGCAGCAGCCATTGGCTCTTCGATCAAGTACGCTTCACGGGCTCCAGCGTGATACGCCGCATCTAAAACCGCGCGTTTTTCAACACCGGTAATACCCGACGGAATGCCCACAATAATGCGGGGCTTAGAAATATAAAACTTATTGGAAAGGGCTTTGCGAATAAAATGCTTGAGCATCGTTTCAGTAATATCAAAGTCAGCAATTACGCCGTCTCGAAGGGGACGAACCGCAACCACGTTACCGGGGGTTCGGCCAATCATCCGCTTGGCATCATCGCCAACGGCCAAAACAATATTTTTAGATGTGTCTAACGCAACAACTGAGGGCTCTTGGATGATAACGCCACGGCCTTGTGCAAACACCAGGGTGTTGGCTGTGCCCAAATCGATACCAAGATCACAGGAGAAACGAGAAAGTAAGTCGCCAAAAAACATAATAGTAGGGTCAGGTTACATCAGAATAAAGCAGAGTGTCTACTAGTTTCTGTCGGGCTTATTTGCGTTTGTTTAGCGCTAACGCCAAACGTGATTTGTATCGGCCCGCAGTTGCTTTTTTAATAACACCTTTTTGCGCCGTGATATCAATAACGCGTGATGCCGCTACAACTTCTTTTACAACATCAGCCGCTTCGCCTGAACCCGCAATCGCTTTGCGGGCCTTTGTAACAAAGGTGCGCATTTTTGATTTGATCGCCACGTTACGCTCACGATTTTTTGCGCTCTTGATGATATCTTTCTTTGCCGATTTAATATTTGCCATTGTTTAAATTCTCCTTAAGAATAAACTGCTAATCAATTTAATAACTAACTTTTAAAATTTTTAGGCTTCCGTCTAGAAAAGTTGCCACTCACCGTTTAATTGACATTGGTTCATGGCGTCCGATATGATTGGAAGCGCTGAATTCTATCCCAAAGGAAATCACAGTGTCAATCATCGACTGGTTCGACCGCCGCCAGAAAAGTGGCTCGAAACGAGAAAAACTAAATATTCCCGGTGATCTTTGGGTCAAATGCTTCCATTGCTCGGAAATATTATATTTAAAAGATCTTGAGGCCAATTTAAAAGTTTGCCCCAAGTGCAATTACCATTTTCGAATTACCCCCGAAGAGCGCGTGCGCTACCTATTAGATGAAGACAGCTTCAAGGAAGTCTCGGCCGATATGGGTCCGATTGATTTCTTGGAATTTGTGGATAGCAAGCCCTACGCCGCCCGAATAAAAGAGGCGCAAAGCAAAACCAAACACAAAGATGCCGTGGTTATCGGCACTGCCATGATTGATGCCTTACCCGCCAATGTAGGCATTATGAATTTTGGCTATATGGGCGGATCAATGGGGTCGGTTGTGGGCGAAAAAGTGACCTTATTAATAGAAGCTGGTATCGCCAACAAGCACCCCGTCTTATTGTTCACCTCATCCGGTGGCGCCCGAATGCAAGAAGGCTTAATGAGCCTAATGCAAATGGCCAAAACCAGCGCCGCACTAGCGCGCCTTCGCGATGCCAAGGTGCCTTTCTTTTCAATTTTATGCGATCCCACTACCGGCGGTACAACTGCCTCATTTGCGATGTTAGGCGATGTGAATATCGCTGAACCAGGTGCATTGATTGGCTTTGCAGGCCCCCGCGTAGTCGAGCAAACCATCCGACAAAAACTGCCCAAAGGATTTCAGCGGGCTGAGTTTTTACTCGCTCACGGAATGGTGGATATTGTTGTGAGTCGCTTGGAACTTAAATCGACCCTGGCGCGATTAATGCGCGTACTTACCCTTACCTCAGGGCGTAAAGGTAAAAAATGAAGATATTGGAATTCGAAAAACCGATCGAAGAGCTCTATGTCAAAATCGAAGAACTCAAACGTCTTTCGACAGATAGCGAAATCGACATGGCCGATGAAATTTCTAAGATCGAAAAGCGGGCAAGTCAAATGAAAAAAGAGATTTTTTCCAACCTATCCCCCACACAAGTGATTCAAATTTCACGACACCCCAACCGGCCCAGCACCCTTGGCCTCGCCCGGCTGATTATGGATGACTTTGTGGAGTTGCACGGCGACCGCGTCTTTGGTGACGATCCCTCTATTGTGGGGGGGCCTGCCGTGATGGACGGACGCCGAGTCATGGTCATCGGGCACCAAAAAGGAATGGATACCAAAGATAATATTTACCGCAATTTTGGCATGCCCAACCCCGAAGGCTATCGCAAAGCCCTACGCCTGATGCAGATGGCCGAAACCTTTGAAATGCCAATTATTACGTTTGTAGATACACCGGGTGCCTACCCGGGATTAGGCGCAGAAGAGAGAGGTCAAGCCGAAGCCATTGCGCGAAATTTGAGGGAAATGGCCAATCTAACGGTTCCGGTTATCAGCTACATCGTGGGTGAGGGCGGATCAGGTGGGGCGTTGGGAATCGCAGTGGCAAATCGGGTTTATATGCTGCAATACGCCGTTTATTCGGTTATTTCACCCGAAGGCTGCGCATCAATATTATATAGAGACGCCAAACATGCCGAAATTGCCGCCAAAAACATGCGCATCACTGCCCCCGACGTGCTAAATTTGGGCCTTGCCGACGGCATCATCCCCGAACCGGTGGGTGGCGCGCACCAAGATTGGCCACTCACGGCCCAAGAAATTAAGTCCTCTATCGCTTCTAGCCTAAAAAAGTATGATGGAATGTCGAAAGACGCGATTAAAAACGAGCGCTACGACAAATTCCGGTCGTTCGGAAAATTTAATGTAGGCTCCCGTTAACACGTACCGGATTCTTCGACGGGATTATCGATGATTTTATTTGACGAATTCGACATCAAAGCAGGCACTACTTCCGACGTATTTAAACTCGGAAAACGGCTATTGTTCCACAAAAAAATGTCCGCGTTTCGCTTAACCGACAAAGGTCTGGTCGGACGATGTGACTCAATGGTCGAAGGCAGTTTTGTTGTCGCCCTCACCCGTGTCGAAAAAAACCTCAGCAGTTATTGTAACTGCGGCCACCCCGGCGGATTTTGTGAGCACGTTGTCGCGCTGGGTTTATATTACTTAGAAAGTATTTCCGCCAAAAAAAGCCGTTATGTTTCCGATTTAGAAACCGACGACGCGGATACCATTCAGTTGCCGATCCCGGAGTTTCTCAACCAGCAAACACTAGAAGATAAAATCGGATTAGTATTGCAGTTTAATCCGGGCCAAACCACTGTTTCCGCTTATTTTTTTGATCGGCAAACCACTCAAGTATTGGGCCAATCGTTTTTTAATCTGGTCAATCATGACGCGTTTTTTGCCGCGTTTAGCGACCCGGTCATCACCCCAATAATTAACCAGTTAATCAAAGATTTCGGACACCGATTTTTCTGTCCTTTTGAAGTCACCCCAATTGATGGAGTCGTTCCGCATATTTCGACACTCATCAAACACTGGCTCGTCACAAATCCCCATTTCGAGCCCTTTGAAATTTATCCTGAGCCCCTCAAATTGCGGATGAAATTTACTCGGATGCGCGATGACATTATTATGAATTTCGATTGGCTTGCCCCCGCTCACAAGCTCACGCTGTCCATCAAAAGTGGCACTCTCGTCGGCGGACAAACCTACCTCTTAATTGATCGCGTTCTGTACCCCTTCGCTATCCCCACGCTGCCTCAGTTTTCGCAAACAGTGGCGGGCCAAGATGGGGCCAAGTTGGATGCCAAAAAATTCAAAACTTTTATTGAGACCAAACGCCAACATTTGGAACATTCAGGGGTCGAGATGGCATTGGATCCCGAGCTCGAAACGCTTGAAATCGTTCCGATTGAGCCCCGCTTGGTTCTGCATTTAAAATCGATGCGAGATGATATTTGCGCCAAAATCAGTTTTCGCTACGGATTGCGCGATGTGTCGCCCGAAGAAAAACGGCAATATGTGTACATGGAAAAAACAAAATCCTTTTGCCAACGGGATCCGGCCACCGAAGAAAAGTGGCTGAAAAAATTATCGGAAATGGGCTTTCAGACAAAACGAAAAGGCCTAATGATTTCCAGCAGCAATACGAAATATAAACTGCATAAATTCGTCATGCAAAATTTTGATCAGCTGATTATTATCGGCCAGGACACCCTAAATAAACTGGCGCTTTCCAAAGAGAAAATTCGTCCCGATATCATCGTAAAGCGCCACCAAAATGGCGTTGAATTGGATTTTGAAATTCATTTCCATGTGGGCAAAACAAACGTGGATGCCAGCGAAATGTTCGTTAGTCCAGGCACTTTAAGACAATTTGTTTCATATGAAACAAGTGTGCATGAACTTCAGTTTTACAAAGAAATCCAATGGCTACTTACACGCAGTAAATTGGCCTCCGAATCGCCATTAAAAGGCTGCATCCATTTATCTTTGTTGGCCATGCAATACTCCAAAATCAAAGGCTGCTTAGACGTCAAGCCCGCCATTGCTACCTTAATTGAAAAAATCGCATCACAGGGATTAGATTTGGATGATGATTTCCCTGGGCCGGCTGGCGACGTATCGCTGCACCCTTACCAACGCGAAGGTATTCGCTGGTTACGCATGTGTTTTTCCCATCGCTTGGGTGGCATTTTGGCCGACGATATGGGACTGGGTAAAACCCTGCAAACGCTAACCTTTCTCAATTCGATTTACGCCGAAAACACCAAACTTCCGCCCAGCCTGATCGTTATGCCCACCACCCTATTGTTTAACTGGGAAAACGAAATCCGGCGCTTTTTTCCGGCGATGTCATTTTTGGTCTACACCGGTACCAACCGAGAAAAATTACGCTCTGAATTTTCCAGCTCCCAATTGGTATTTTGCTCGTATGGCGTCCTGCGCCGCGACATTGAGATTTTGAAATCGATTCCCTTCGCGACGGTGGTGCTGGATGAAGCACAGGTCATTAAAAATGCCTCGAGTAAAATCAACATGGCCGTCCGCCGATTGGCCGCGATGAGCCGATTCGCGCTCACGGGGACCCCTATTGAAAACCGGCTCACCGAAATTTGGTCAATTTTCCAGTTTTTGATTCCCGGATTTTTTGCCGGATTTACGCAATTCAAAAACGAGTACGATCTGCCTTTTCAGAAAGGCGACATGGGCTCAATTCAGCAATTGCGCGATTTAATTCGCCCTTTTATTTTGCGACGAATTAAAGAAAAGGTTGCCCTTGAATTACCCCAAAAAACAGAGTCTTATATTTACTGTGATTTATCTGAAAATCAGACCCTCCATTATATGGCCGCGCTAGAAGAAACCCGTCACGCAATCTCTAAAACCATTAATGAATTAGGCATTGAAAACGCACAAATTCATATTTTTTCGCTACTCACCAAGCTTCGCCAAATCTGCTGCCATCCCCAAATTTTATTACCTGAAGATCCAACCTGCAGTTCTCAAAAATTTGATATGGTTCAAGATATGATTCGCCAAGTCGTGTCAGGCAATCATAAAATTGTGGTATTTAGCCAATTTGTTCGGATGTTGGACCTGTTTGAAACCTGGTTAAAACAAGAAAATATTGGCTATGAAGTACTCACCGGGCAAACCAAAAATAAAAAGCAGGCAGTGGATCGTTTTAATGGCGACCCCACCGTTGGCGTGTTTTTAATTAGCCTTCGGGCCGGCGGCACGGGAATTAACCTAACCAGCGCCGATTACGTGTTTCATTACGACCCATGGTGGAATCCCGCGGTCGAAAACCAGGCCACCGACCGGGTGCACCGAATTGGGCAAGACAAACCGGTATTTGTGTACAAATTTGTGACCAAAAGCACCGTGGAAGACAAAATCTTAGCGATTCAAGCCAAAAAATCGAAATTATATGCGCATTTGATTGATACACTGCCGGGTAAAGCCCATTTCTTGACCAAGGAAGATATAGAAGAGTTGTTTCACTATAATCCGAGTCCCTCCATCGAGCATTAGCCCCCCCCCTTTTTTTCACTACGTAGGATCTAGATTGGTACCGTAAATATCACCTTCGACACTATCTAGGAGATGTTCTCTCGTACCATAAACCTCTTGAGCCTCGGCCCCACGATCTGGTGAGCCACCTGAGGCAGCGGCGGCGCTTGGTGGTTTAGAAACCTGAATAGAAGCCAGAATTTCAGCTAATTCCAGGGTGGACTCAAATTCAAAATCATCCTCCGGCTCGGGCTCCAATCGTGTAATAAGCGCTTCAAAATAAGCCCGTTGGGTCTCGTCCTTATTCAATACGGTTTGGGCAAAATAGCGAAAGAACTCCTGTTTTTGAGCCTCTGTTTCGAAGCATGCAAATAAACCTTCTCCAAGCGTACAGGTGTGCACCACACTACCCCCAAATGAGGCCTCAAAATCCAGTGGCCACTGGGCATCCTGCGAATAATAGTGTTCGTGCATCAAGACCGTCAGCGGAAAACTGTCTGCCGATAGGTTTACCAATTCGGCCAGATGACCGATGTCGCGAGATGCACCAATAGTGTTATAAACATGCAGCCAGGTAAATGCACGCACCACTCTGACCACATTTTCATCTTTTATGGTATTTACCCTCGCCCAAAACACGGGATTTCCCAGAACGGCGGGTGAAAAACCGGGTCTAGCATCACGTCGCATGGTTTCACACAGGATCGTGTACAACACCTGAGCGCCTGATACTTCATTTACAATGGGTCCCGGTCCAACATCGGTCAGAAAGTGAAAGGCGCCAGGATCGACCCCTTGCACCCAGTGTCGAAGGGCCAAATCAAATCCCTTATACACCGATCCGTCATCTTCCGTGCGAAACAACGCCATCATAAAACGAGCCTGATTGTGGCGCACAGCGTCCCGAAGCAAGGCGGCAAAAATTAGGGCCTGGCTGCGGGTCATCGGAGTGGGCGGGGTGGACGCTACAACGAGGTCTCCCAAAGACCGAACCGAACCTAGAGCCGGCGTAAGCTGACCCCGTTGAAGCTGATGAAATAGCTGACGCATGGTAGCCACCAAGTTTCGGCGCGTGCCTTCTGGTGGCGTTACCATCAGAAAATTGGTCCAATACCCTGTGATATCTACCTGTACCTGAGTAGCGGCAACATAGCCTAGCAATTCCTTGTTCGGTCGGGTCAGCGCGGCTGAAATAAAGTCGGCAAGCAATTGGACCCGCGGTTGGTGTACCGGCGCATTGGGTAAGGCATCTAAGGAGGCCCCAACCAACGCCACAAGCGAGTCATGAACATCCTGACCGGGAACCAGGGGATATAGATTGCCAATTTTAGCAGTCAGCGACTTCAATTCATCGTCTTCGGGGTACTTACCGGCTATCCAGTTGCTCACTAGCGCTTGGGTCGCTTTATATTCCAGTGGTATACCCGGCTGAGCCATGGTCGCCAACCGGGCCAATTGAATGGCAAATCCCCACAAAAAGGATTCAAAAAAGACTTCGAGCCTTTCTTTTGCGCGGGCGTCATCCAAAACGCTTTTCGGCATTTGCTTGGCGGCTGCCATTTCTACTGCCGTCGCCCCATGTCCTGGCGGTCTTAACTGAGGAAGCAGCCCTACATCTTTCAGAAATCGTGATAGTCCATTAACAGTCATGAGTAGTTCTAAAATCGGATATTTCGTCACCCACTGTGACCCCGCGCGAACCAACTCACATTGCATCCGTTGCCAAGACAACGAATCGTCTAGAGAAGTTCCAAGCAC
>CANKTL010000012.1 GCA_947486405.1 bacterium | reverse complement strand
AATCTGCAAATGGAGGAAAGCCCGACCGGAGGGCGGGAGTTAAAGGTAGCTTGGCTAGCTTTAACGACTGCGAATCTTCGGCAGGAGCCGAAGTGAGCAACTTATAAATAGAAGGGGGGAACTTTCTAACTATAAGGAGGACTTGATGACTAAGACACGCAGCAAAGAAAAAACTTTGGTGGTTGCCGTAACAGATACAGCAGAAACAGAAGAGTCATTGACCGGATCGTTTACCCTCGATGGGGATGCCGATGTAGCAACCGGAAGTTCACCCAAACGCCGTAAGGCAAAAGCCGTTTCTGAAGGTGAGGATTTTTCAGATTCCGATATTGATCAGATATTAAATTATGAAAAGCAGTTGTATGGATCAGATGAAGAGTTGGGTTCAGACGACGCAGTAAAAATGTATTTAAAAGAAATTGGTAAGGTCAAACTACTTAAAAAAGAAGACGAGTTTGATTTGGCCAAGCGTATAGAAGAAGGCGATTTAGAAGCCAAAAATATGTTAACGGTATCCAATTTGCGGTTAGTGGTGAGTATCGCAAAGAAATACACGGGGCGCGGGATTTTGTTCTTGGACCTAATTCAAGAAGGAAATCTAGGATTGATCCGGGCCGTTGAAAAGTTTGATTATACAAAAGGGTATAAATTTAGCACGTATGCCACTTGGTGGATTCGCCAAGCGATTACACGAGCAATTGCGGATCAGGCACGAACTATTCGGATTCCAGTGCATATGGTGGAAACTATTAATAAATTACGAAAAGTATCTCGGCAATTGCTACAAGATTTATCGCGCAAACCTACGGAAGAAGAAATTGCAGAACGCTGTGAGATTACCGTAGATAAAGTAAAAGAAATCATCAAAATAGCTCAGATTCCATTGTCGTTGGAAATGCCAATCGGCGACGAAGATGGCTATGTATTAGGCGATTTTGTTGAAGATACCTCTAGCGAGTTCCCAGAACGCAATATGATGCGGGATTCGTTGAAAGACGACCTGGAAGAAATTTTAATGGAACTTGGCGAGCGCGAAGCGGATGTCATTAAAATGCGCTTTGGGTTTGAAGACGGACGGCCTCGTACTTTGGAAGAGGTTGGTAAAGAGTTTGGTGTTACCCGGGAACGGATTCGTCAGATCGAGGCTAAAGCGATTAAAAAGTTGCGCAATCCGAAACGTCAGGAAATGTTGGAAGAGTACCTATAGGACCTGCCGATTTACGCCATCTTGACTATTTTCGTCCCGCTTAACTACACCGCTTCGCCTGATGGCTTCGCTCCTTGGTAGTCTTAGCGGGGCGAGAAATAGCCAATATGACGCAACTCAACAGGTCCTAAGTGGTCGCTTTGGCAGGTTTCATAAGTTTCACCCAGAGGCCGTCTCAGTTGAGATGGCCTTTTTGTTGTTTTTCCACAAAAAAGTAGAGTTTTTGAACTGAAATTACATTTGTGAAAGAAAATCTTGTACCGATTTTTTAGGATGCATTTTTTGCTTTTTCGATTTTTAATCTGTTTTTAAGTTTGAAAGATTAAAAAATATTTAACGGTACTACTTTTTGGCCGATTTTTTTGCTCTTTTTTGAGCTGGCATTGAACTTGCATCTCCTTAAATGTTCCAAAAAATTTTAAGGAGGAAATTAAGTTGCAGTTTAAGATAGTTTCAACTAAAGCACCTACCGTACTTAACGAGGTCTTGGATCTCATTAATGGAGGCACGATTAAGACTGTTGTTCATACATTTCGGGATTTGAACGGTGATATGCGTCAAACCGAATATAGCGTTGACGCATTTCAAGGCCTAGCTACGCTTGAGTTAAAAGGTCTGGATGCGTCTAGTTTTCCAGGCTGGCAGGGCGCGAAAGATACGGATCGCTTTTCGTTACCGGATGCGGCAACCAAATATGCGAATCAACATTCTTATTTTGTGTATCCGAGTGAGCCCGACAAATTGTATTTAATGTGTACAGTTGTAAATAAAGATGGGTCTCCGTATAAGTTTGACCCAGTTCATTATATGAGAGCGGCCTGTGACCGTCTTGAAAAGATAGCTGGGCCAGGTGCTGAGTTATTAGTAGGCCGCGAACACGAAGTTGCGGTTATGGCTGAAATGAAAACCGATATTGGCCGATTTGGTTCGTCATATCAATTGGTTCCAGTGTCGGATGCGCCTCCTAAAGTTTCGTACCGTGTGGGGGCGGCGCATCAAGATCCATTAGGCAAGATTAGAGATGAGATTCGGGATACATTGGTTGCGATGGGTGTTCCGGAAGTCATGACTCACGCAGAGGTCGCGTCCTCTCAAATTGAAGTTGTGGCTCGATATTCAAACGCAAATACTGCTTTGGACCGGGATTTTATCGTCCACTATGTTATTCACAGAGTTTGCGAAGAAAATGGGTATAAAGCGATATTCATGGCGAAATGGGACATGACTGATAATGGAAATGGTAAACATGCTCACTTTTCGGTTAAACAAGGTGGCAGTAACCTGTTTGCAGATCCTGAACATCCCGGTGAGCTTTCGGATTTTGCACTTCGGTTTATTCAAGGCGTTGTCACTCACGGAAGAGCCGGTTCGTTATTTACTAATCCAAGCGCGGTTTCTGGCGTTCGCTTTAGAGAAGGTTTTGAAACCCCTCGGTTGTTAGCTGCGGCGCATAATAGCCGACAAGCTGCAGTTCGAGTTCCGCTTGATCCTAAGAAACCCACGACTGGTGATGCCGAGCTTGATGCCAAAATAGCAAATGCATCCGTTCGAGCTGAATATCGCGTTCCAGATAATTTGGAGCATCCTGCTTTAACAATGGCGTTCTTGATTATGGCTGGAACGTATGCGATTGAACACGGTCTACCTCCTGCACAGTTGTTTGATGGCGTAGACCTTTTCCATCCGCATGAGTTCTATTCAAAAAACCTGACCGCATTAAAAGATGAATTGAAAAAATCGATTGGTGCCGATAAAACGCTTCGGACTACTCTTTTTGATATTTCAGATGCTTTAGATGCCGTATTGAAAGTATGTGCTTTAAAAACTGAAATTGGCGATTCTGGGGACGCTTACAAAGCGGCTCTAACAGCATTAACGGATGTAGACTTACCTGATGGAGTCCGAAAGATTCTAATTGAAATTGGTGAAGCGGTTGAGAAATTTAGTGCAGTGCTTTCACTTCAAGCTGTTCCTGCCGATTTAAGTGAGGCTGTTCAAGCATTTGAGTCCGGTTCTGACTACTTAAAAGCAGATGGTGTGTTCACAGCAGAATTTATTAAACACTATGCTGCTTTCAAGAGAGCTGAAGTTCAGGAAGTATTGAGAAATCAACTTCATCCTGCACTATTTCAGGCATACGGTTCAAGGTTCTAGAATCTAATTAAACAGACCTAGAGGTTAAACTGAGGTGATTGAAACCCCCGCCACATTGATTTGGAATGTGGTGGGGGTTTTACATTTCTTAACAGCCATAAAAAGTTAAACGCTTTGCTTATTAGCCGAAGTATTTAATGGTGGCCCCCTTTTTAAACTCACTCCGGCCTTCTCCTTGTTTGTTAGCTGCGACACCCAAGCTGAAATCGATGAGCTGTGGAACGCGCTATCAGCAGGTGGCCGAGAAGAAAGATGCGGCTGGCTGACCGACAAATTTGGCTTATGTTGGCAACTTATCCCGCCGGTATTGGCCCGATTATTAGGGCATTCTGATACTGAAATAGCTCAAAAAGCCCACGAGGCAATGATGCAGATGATCAAAATTGATATTGCGGTGTTTGAGGCGATTGAAAATTGTCTGTAGTAAATAAATAGATCTCTTTGTTAGAATCTGAACAGCGTGGGCCCATAGCTCAGTTGGTTAGAGCACTCGGCTCATAACCGATTGGTCCTAGGTTCAAGTCCTAGTGGGCCCACCATCTTTAACGTGTCCAAAAAATAAATTATTATGGACATATTTTATTGACATGTCCACGCCATACACATATCCTATTAGTCATGACCGTTAACCCAGAAGCACCCTATAACGAACTTCCTTTGCTCCCCTTTCAGCAGTCACTTGAAACGATACCAGTTATGCAATCAGCTATTCGAGCGAATAAGGCCTTAGCTGAGCTTAAAGGACTTGCTCAAACGATTCCTAATCAAAGTATTTTTATTAATACGATTAGTTTAAAAGAGGCTCAATATAGTTCGGAAATTGAAAATATCGTTACTACCACAGATGAGCTATATCAGGCATTTTCTGTTTCAGATGGAATGATGACACAATCGGCAAAAGAAGTTTTGCGGTATCGTAATGCGTTATGGCAAGGATTTGCTCAGCTCAAAAAACGTGGTGTTTTAACAACAAGCGTGATGAACGAAATTCAAGCTACTCTTTTGGAGAATAATGCTGGAATTCGGTCTTTACCCGGAACAGGCTTAAAAAATGCGGTTACAGGAAAAATCATCTACACGCCGCCCGTTGGCAAAGATGTGATTCTGGATAAACTGAAAAATTTGGAAACCTATATCCATTCTGATTCCATTGATCCGTTAATCAAAATGGCCATCATGCATTATCAATTTGAGTCCATTCACCCGTATTACGATGGTAACGGTCGTACAGGGCGGATTTTAAATGTTCTTTATCTGATCTATGAAAACTTGTTAGAACAGCCGATTTTGTATCTGAGTCATTATATTATCCAACACAAAGAAGATTATTACCGCTTACTGCAAAACTGCACCTTCAAAGAAGATTATGAGCCTTGGATTTTGTATATGCTCAATTGCATCGAAGAGTCGGCAAAAGAAACGATTTCAAAAATAAAATCGATTCAAGCCCTAATGCAAGAAACCGCTGTAGTTGTTAGAGAAAAACTCCCTAAAATCTATTCAAAAGAGCTTATCGAAGTTATTTTTCAGCAGCCTTATTGCAAAATCAAATTTCTTGAAGATCATGGTTTGGCAAAAAGAAAGACTGCTTCGGAATATCTTTATCAGCTTGAGGATATTGGGATTTTAGAATCCAAAAAAGTGGGGCGAGAGACATTGTTTTTGAATGTTCGGTTGTTTGAGTTGTTTAGGAGTTAAAAGCAATGCCTTGCTTTATAGAACTACTTCTACCTTTTGGCCGTTTTATTAGCACTGTTGCTAAAAATTTTGGCACTATTATAGCCGCTATTGTAGCTCTTATCGGGATTATCCAGCAGCTTAAAGAGAATCGAAAGTGGAAAACTAAGGAGCACAATTTAAATTTAAAAAAAGAGGCCTATGTAGCAGCAATCGAAACTGCATCCGATCTAACAGCATCTGTAGCCAAATTTGCCGACATGCGAACTGAAATTGTGGAAATATTGAATACCTATTATCAAAAATCTTCCAACTTTTCTAAGGCACTTTTATTTGCAAAGAACGATTTGAGAAATGCATTGCAAAAGTTTGATTGGGAATATCGTGCAGTAACCCTTCGTTTAGAAGGTATGCGTAACAATATGAAAGGTAAGTCCGATCTTTTGTTTAAGGCTATGGAAGAAACAGGCAAATTAAAAAGAAGCATGATTGATATCCATGCTGCGATTCAAAATGAACTAACCTTGGACTCTGATTTTAATACAGTCGATGAAATGAAAAAGTTGGATGCCGAATTGAGTGAGGAGAAGAATAACGTAATAGCTTTTCTTAATACATTTAAGAAATCTTCTGACTCAACATCTCAAATTGAATAAAAAAATTATGTGGTTATGCAGCTTCTTTTCTCCAATTCTGAAAAAACACCCGAAAAATATTAATTTGAACCTGAGTAGGAGCGGAACAGCACCTATTTGGCCCTACCAGACAAACTAGCTTTTCTAGTGGGCGATCATTTATAGTTCCTTACTTAAAATATCCCCATCATTCAAACTCCCCCAAACCCCATGCTAAACTAACAACTGCGAAGCAGGAGTGACCATCGCGTGATTGGGCTAACGCCAAAAAGGCGTGAGATGTGCAATTTCTCGTTTTGCGCAGACTACCATAGAGCGGAGGCATCAGCCGCAGCGTGTAGTTAAGCAAAGCGAGAATTGTGCAGATTGCGCATTTTTGGCGTTAGCCACCACGAGGAAAGTCCGGGCACCACAGGACAGGATGCCGCCTAACCGACGGACGGCTTAAGCCGATGGAAAGTGTCACAGAGAGCATACCGCCTTAGATTCTTTGGAATTGTGTCTTTTGCAAAAGAGAGGGTAAGGGTGAAAGGGTGAGGTAAGAGCTCACCGGGCTGCTGGTAACAGGAGTTGCATGGTAAACCCCATCCGGTGCAAGATCAAATAGGGGGAGAGAGACGGTCCGTCTCGTTTGGATTCCCGGGTTGATCGCTCGAGCCTGGTTGCAAAATCAGGCCTAGATAGATGATGGTCCGGTGAGGGTGGATGGCAATTGGATCCATCTGTAACTGAACAGAACCCGGCTTATACCCTGCTTCGCAACAGGATTTACAACCACTCAATAATGAGATTATTTCCCATACCAAAAGCGAATCAAACTAATTGCCGAGAAAGCGGCGACTTCTACCCTTAAAATGGAGTCGCCAAGGCCGGTGGGACGAAATCCTGCTGACTGTAATGTGGCTGCTTCTTGAGGCGTGATGCCGCCTTCTGGCCCGACCACTACCACAATAGAAGATGGCGCTGGCGTGGCCGAGAGCAGTTGCTTGAGGGAATGGCTCCGCTCTTCCTCCCATAATAGAATTTTTTGCGTGGCGTCGATTTGCGTAAGGTCGTTGGTTCGCATCAGCTGAAGTGCAATCGTAGGAATGCGATCTTGCTTGGATTGCATTGCCGCATTGCGGACGACTTGTTGAAGCCGTGCCACTTTACTGGGCCATTTTTGGTCGCTGGGGGTAGAAATGCTGCGCTCCGACTGCCACAGGATCAGGTTGCTGATGCCCAACTGGGTGCAGTGATTAATGATCTCGGATAGCTTATCCCCTTTGGGGAGGGCTTGAATCAGGGTAATCTTGGGGGTAACGGCAGGCGGTAGTGGGCGCTCTTCGTAGGTTGAAAACTGAATAACCGCTTTTTCAACCCGACTGAGGGTTACTTTTCGAATGCTGTGATCATCGATTACCAATTCGATCACTTCTCCGCTTCGGAGCCGCAGGGCCGCCAGGTGGGCGACATCGGCCGCTTCAACAATGGCCTGCTGCTGAGTAATTTGGTCGCCAGCGATAAAAAACCGAGGAACTGAGGTGTAGGTCATACTGCCAAAATTATGGCACTAAATTGACTTCTTCGGCTACCGTCACTTGTGCCATGGTTTGATGACGCAGAACAGCGGCCAGATCAATCCCAGTTTTGCTAGCCTCACTTACAGTTGCAGACGTCCGCAATAGCTGAACCGAGGTGGGGATATAATTTCGACGGTCGCCCAGCAGCTTTTGGACATCTGCGGCTGTGGCTGATCCTTGGCCCATCAACGTGGCGACTGTTTTTTGAGAGTCGGGAGACAGTGCCCACGTAACCTTTATTTGGTCGGCGGGGGTGGCCTTCGCCAAAAGGTCTGCTACGGCTGTTTTAAACTGCGGATGCCCTTGGATCTCGCTGGGCAAAACCAACGCAATCGACTGGGCAGACACGGTAGGCTTGGGGCCTTTTTTAACCTCGGGAAGGGTAACACTTAAGGTTTGGGTCATGTCGGCCGATTTAAACGCGCCGCTGCTATCTGTACTGACGTGACTGTGGGTGAGTACATTGGTTGTGGTCGTATGGCCCATTTTTTCAGTTTGAACACTCGAAAGCACTGATTTTTCAAATGTGGCACCGTGGATATTCTGGCTTTCTACCCACTCACTTTGTTGATTTTTGGCGTGTCGGAAAATATTTTTTTCGTCGGACTGGTCTGTATTGGAGGTTAGTGAGCTCAGTACGCCGACGCTTTTACTGGCAGTAATTGTCGAGGTTCCCATGCCCTCTGAAATGACGTCGGTGGGGGAGTCAATGAATGCTTTGAGCTGCCCGAGGCCGGGTAGCAAGTCTTGAACGTTGGCTAACCCCGGTAAGAAGTGGGTCATTACCTTTTGAACAGACGAGATAGTAAATGAGCCCCCCACCGCTCTAATCTTGCCTTTTTCGTTATGAACGGTATCGGCGCGTCCCAATTTGGACTCGTCGACCTGGGTGGTCCACAATCCGGTTAAAAAATGGGCGGCGTCGTCTACCGATGAGAAATTGAATTTAAGCCCGCTGCTTTTGCCACCACCCAATTTACCTTCCAAACGAATCGCCTGAAACAAAAAACTGGCATCAATGGCCAATGTTTTCACCGCACTTTCTCGAATAGTGAGCGAGAATCCAGTGCCAGACCGCTCTAACATCATCATGTCGGATGATGAAACATCCAGTCGCCCGCCGATGCTTTGTCCCGATAAAAACGACTCTTGAATTAATTTCGAGCCTTCGGGAATACCCACACTGATCTTTTTGCCCCAGTCGATCATTAATGTGCCGCCTGGCTTCATTTCTTCTAACCATGAGGTGGTTTCGCGTTTGGCCAAAGTGGTGGGTAAAGTGGCCGCAATTTCGGTCTTGTTTTCCATCGACTCGCGGCGCTGAAGTTGGGAAATCGTCGTTTCAGCTACGTTCATCTCAGAGAGCCATTCTTTTACCGATTCCGTTCCTTTAAAGGTCTTTGCTTCTACCGCAATTAATCCTTTCATATCTGAAATGCCTGCACCACCCAATTCTGTGAAGTGGGCGTCGGTGAGGCCGAAGCTGGCCATTTTAGAGAATAAAATTTCATTTGATGTGCCAGCCTGTAGCTCAGAAACGGCGACGTCGGTTGCTTTTCCACTCTCCGAAATATGTTCCAGAATCGCGAGCCTCACGATCATACTCAGTTGCCGAATACTTTTAAAAGAGGATGTTTTTTTTGCCCCTTCTTCGTCCTGGATTTTGCTGAGCTGTCCAATTGCTGTTTTGGATGAAAAAACGCGGTGCAACGATGATCTCACACTTCCCGTAATTACTTTTACCCCTTTCAGTGACTTACCAGACTTGGACTGATCCGCCAAATCCACTTGCCTACCAAGTGCCTGTCTAAATTGGGGAAGTGCTTCTTCCGACATTCCAGTGATGCCCAGCAATTTTGCCATCGCACTGCGTTGGAAATGGACCGACAGAATATCGAGTCGTTCCGTGAGGGCGTAGCGCATTGCCTGCTTAAATTTCGGGTTTGCAGCCAATTTAGTGGCGAATGATTGACTTGTTTTAACGGCATCGGAAACCTCAGTTTCGGATCTGAATCCCTGAGTATAGAGTTTTTCCAATTGAGAATCGGTGTGAGAAATACCGGCCTCTTTTAATGTTTGATTGAGGTTTTCATAGGGGGTAATTTGGTGATTCAGGCAAATCAGTCGCCCGAATATAACGGAAACCTCGTCTTTGAGGGGCCCCACTTCTGACAAAATATGATGGATGGTTTGGGGCTCCATCAAGGTTTCTGTCAGGCTGGCCATATCCCAATCTAAGTTCAGCTCTTTGCACAATATTTTAGCGGTGTCTTGCAGCGCCAAGTGAAGTTCGGAGGGTGGCGAATCATTGCTCTCGGCAGTGGGGACTGCCACTTGGGTCATTTCCGGCGCATGGTCAGGAGCTGCTGTTGAGGTTGCTTTTTTGCCGCCCAATAGCCCGCGCAGTTTGGTCGAAAAAGTGCTCAGACAGGTGGCGATCCCTTTTTGAAGGCCGGTTTTGCCGGGAGTGTCGGTGGGGGCGTTTTCTGTCGCACCAATATGAACCGTCTGCCGCTTTGCTGAGAGTGCGCTCAATGCAGTGTGCGCTGGCGGATGTGCTGAAATAGGGGCTGTCATTGGCTGTCCTTTTCGCGAACTTGGCCGAGGGCTCTTGCTTCACCGCTGAGCAATTGTCTGGAAATGCGATCAATTTTGTCTAAAAACCCCGGAATGAAACTGTCATCCACGACGCGCTCATTTAAGGTAAGCTCGACTTTTGCGATTGCAAATGACGTGGCGGTTTTTTGAAATCCGGTTTGTTCAACCAGTTTAATGGCTTTGGGATGCACATTTAAGACGTAATACGCGGGCCCGTTTCCTTTATTGGTCACTACAACATAATCAAATTTGCCACTCAACTGCGAGTGAACTGCTTCGGCAAATAGGGCGGTACTCTCCTGAATGGCGTCCTTAAGGTCTTGCTTGAGGGGCTGATTTTTCACTGCGGCTGACATATCCCGCACCAACAAATGCATCATGTTGACCTGAACCGGCTGGGATAATGCCGTCATCGCAGCACCAATGAAATGGCCAAAATTAAAATGATGCCGCAGATATTGGCCATGATGGTGTAACTGGGAGCAAGGGCATCTTTTAGGACGTCGCCAATCGAATCGGTAAAGACAGCCGCCAAGTGATGGGCGCTTTGAACGCCAGATTCCTGCTCAATTCTTTTTTTGGCACAGCGCCATAGCGCGCCCATTAAATTGAAAAACAGGCCCAAGACATAGGCAATAATGGTCATGCCCATAATAAATCCGATTGCGCCGGGAAGACCAAAAGCCGCAATGACAATAACGGGTGTGGCCAATAATGCCACAACGATGGCGCTGGCAGCCCTAAGCGAGGTAGTTGAGGCGCTGGTAGTGGCGGATTCGTAATCAGGCAACGCGTTGCCAGCCCAGATTTCGTTCGATTCAGACAGCTGGGTGCGAATCTGCTGAGTCAGTTTTTTTGCGGTGCGCTGGACGGCCATAATTATGCCGCTGGTGGCCAAAAAGCACGTGATAACGCCCAGAAGGATGCCCATCCAAACAGCAGGTAGGCTGAGGAATAAGTCATAGTGAAGAAATAGATCGCGAAGTGAGAGTGACTCGAGGGGGAGGGTGCCATGAAGGGTGCTGTAAAAATAAACGCGGTATACCAACAGGGTCGAGATCATCACCCCGAGGGGAATACTTGCAGTGATTAAGTACGTTTTTATGACTGTGCTACCCACTGTTGCATCGCTGTCGTTTTTGGCCGCAATTGCACGTGTTTCTTGCGGCATTGCGAGCATATCCGAACACCCTTTTAAGATGTCGGAGAGTGCGGCAAATCCCCCAAACATCAGGATAGTCGCGACCATGGACATCATACCGGTAGTCGCCAACCCTAGTTTATAAGTACCCACTATCCAAGCGTCGCCACCAAAAAAATGCTGAGTGATTTCAAAAAATAAAATCCCCAGACCCAGTCCAGCCGGAATAAGGCCCAGTGCCGCCTGAGCAAATCCGGAAAAAACGCCATTGATCGCATGCACCTGGTGAGCGCGAACCGAGTGTGCTATCGCCGGGGAAAAAGGCACCACCCAAAATCCTGTTCCCAGTAGTAAAACAAGTCCACATAAGATGCCGAGGGTTAAGCTAGGTGCGTAAGTGGGTGCCGCGATCCAAGTAAACACTATCGTGACCATGCCGGTAATGGGAATTAAAATCCCGGTTTTTTGAATCACATGGCGATTTAATAAAAGAGGAAACACTAGGCATGCGCCAAGTGCCGCAAACCCCAGAAAAATAAGCGGCGTATTGATCACTGTGGCGATGTGATGCCACTGCGTCCCGGTCAGCGATTCCAAGCTGAGCAAACCAATTACCCCTGTTACACACACCGAAAACAAAACGGCTTGAACCAAGGCCGTTGCGATACTTAATAAATTCAGAATATCGCCGCCCAAGTCGGCCATCACAGCTGGATTTCGAAGATCATCCTCGGGCAGGTCAAACTCGGTGCGCCCGGTGATATCCGCGCTAAGATCCGCTGTTTTGGCAAAAATTCCGGTGCTGAGTCGCGAAAATAGGGCGTAGAGCCCGGCAGAAAATGAGGGCGCCAGAAGGGCCAGTGATATTTCTAATACTCGGAATTCGTTGCTGTCGTGGGTATGGGTTTGGGGTACAAAGATGGCCAGAAACTGAAACAACGATGAATGGCGTGTGTCTAATACCCAGCTGACCCATCCAAACCAAACACTTAATGTAACTAAGATTAAACCGGCCGCCCACAGGCCCACGGCATAACTGCCTATACAAATCGTTTGCCGGCTCTTTTCTGGCGAGTCTTTGAGCCGGGAAAGGCCCTTTTTAAGGGTGGCCGTCCATGCGATTGCAAGGCTTAATTCAATAGCAATTGCCAAAACAATTCCGAGGGCAATGCCCATCGGCAGCAGCGCCGAATGAATTTCATGGGTGGCCAATTTAAATAGACCAATGGCCAGCGCAACGAGGCCGGCGACGGCAAAAAAGTATCGATACTGGCGGGATAAGAATCCAAAAACAGTTTGCCGAATCATCGCCATCAACAATGCTTCAGGCTCGGCAAGCGTTTCTCTACGAGTGACAAGAAGGGCAATGCTGCCGCCAACGACCAATGCAATTACCCCACTAATAAACGGAAAATACAGCACAATCATGGCATGATCCATAGAACCTCCAACTGAACTAAATAGGGGTGTCCAAATATCTAGTTTAAGTATAAAGTATGTGTCGAGTTGGAATTTAAGTAAGCGGAATTTTTATTTCCCGTTTGACAAAAAGTAGACAATTCCATTACTCTTCTATGATTAATTTTTGTGCCTTTTAATGGACTGAAGGGAAGCTAGACGCAATGGCCGTACCAAAGAAACGACGATCTAAATCAAAAAAACGTTCACATCACGCGCACTGGAAAGCGGAGAAGCCAAACGTACGTGCTTGTTCACACTGTGGCACCCCCATTTTGTCGCACCAAGCGTGCTCCAGCTGCGGCTATTACAAAGGACGCCAAGTTATTCAGATCAAGGTTAAAGCTGCTTCTAACAAGGAAGACTAATTGATCACCATAGTACTGGATGCGATGGGGGGAGACTTCGCACCACGGGAAACGCTGCTCGGCGCTTATGCCGCAGTTGAGGCGTATCCGGTTAAGGTTTTATTGGTTGGTCCCGAAGCCGATGTGAAGGCGGCGCAACGCGCGCTTAAATTGCCGGATCATCCGCATATTCACATTGTTCATGCTGACGAACTGGTGGGGATGTCAGAATCTCCAACTCAATCATTTCGCAAAAAAAAGAATTCCTCTATACAGGTGGGGCTTCGGCTAATTTCCGAGAAAAAAGCGGATGCCTTTGTCTCCGCGGGCAATACCGGTGCTGTAATGACAGCGGCTACCTTCGTATTGGGCCGGTTGCCAGGGATTGATCGCCCTGCGATTGCAACCGTTTTTTCAGGGCGCGAGCACAGCAAAGTAGTGATGCTGGACATGGGTGCCAGCGCCGATTGCCGCCCCGCCCATTTGCTGCAGTTTGCGGAAATGGGGCGCTGTTATGCGCAGTCTGTCGTGGGTATAGATGCTCCCCGAATTGGGTTGCTTAGCATTGGTGAAGAGCCTGAAAAAGGCAATCAATTGATCCAAGATACCTTTCCCCTTTTTCAAGAAAAGGTGGCCAATTTTTACGGCAACATTGAAGGTAAAGAGATATTTTTAAATAAATGTGATGTGGTGGTCTGCGACGGATTTGTGGGCAATAGCCTGCTGAAGTTCGGCGAAGGCGTCGTGGCCTTATTTATGGATTATTTTAAAGGCATCCGCAAAACCAGTATTTTGGGCACGATTGGCCTGTTATTTTTAATGGGATCTCTGAAGAAGTTTAAAAAAGAATATGATTTTGAAGAAACGGGTGGGGCACCCTTATTGGGTGTAGATGGCGTCGTGATCATTGCGCATGGACGGTCGAGCCAAAAATCGATTAAGCATGCCATTCGCAATGCCTATCAGGCGGTGTCTCATGGCATGGTAGATGCTATCGCGGATGCGGTGAAAGAATGAAATCGATCGGGTTTTTAGGGGTGGGGCATTATGTGCCAGAAACCATTGTAAAAAACGATGATTTTGTAGCGCGTGGATTGGATACCTCCGACGAATGGATCGTTTCCCGAACCGGTATTCGTGAGCGCCGAGTCGCTGCCGAAAACGAGGCCACCTCCGACCTCGCGGTAAAAGCGGCTGAGGCAGCGCTAAAAAATGCAGGTGTTTCACCCTCTGAAATTGATTTAATCGTGCTGGCGACCTCAACGCCTGATCACTTGGCTTTTCCATCCACTGCGGCGATTGTGCAACATCGCTTGGGCGTGCCAATGGTACCGGCCTTTGACGTGTCGGCGGCTTGCTCAGGGTTTAATTATGCGCTTACCGTTGCCCATCAGTTTTGCCTATCCGGCGCGGCTAAAAAGGTGTTGGTCATTGCGGCTGACTGCCTCTCTAAAATTGTGAATTGGGATGACCGCTCAACCTGCATCTTGTTTGGAGATGGGGCTGGGGCCGTGGTTTTGGGCGAAGTGGCACCGGGTTTTGGCTTGTTAAGCTCAGATTTGCACGCCAACGGTGCGGAGGCGACCAGTCTGATTATTCCAGACGGCGGTACCCGACAACCGATCACGCCTGAAATTATTGCGGCGAGAACTAATAAAATTGCGATGAATGGCAAAGCCGTATTTAAACTAGCTGTTTCTGTTGTTGGTCCGTCTATTGAGTTGGCCTTAAAATCAGCGGGACTAACCATTGATGATTTGGATCTTTTAATTCCGCATCAAGCCAATTATAGAATCGTCGAAGCGGCCCGAGAGCGGCTGGGCATTCGAGAAAATCAGGTGTTTATGAACTTGGATAAATATGGCAATACGTCTGCTGCGTCGATTCCGATTGCATTATCAGAAGCGGTATCCACCGGTGTATTAAAACCGGGTATGATTTTGGCCTTAACTGGCTTTGGGGCTGGATTTACCTGGGGCACCAATATAGTGAAATGGGGAGTCGGAAAATAATGGCAAAAAAATGGGCAATTGTATTTCCCGGGCAGGGATCTCAAAAAGTGGGGATGGGGGCGGATTTGGTTGCCAATGATGCACCATCCAAAGTGATCTTTGATCAGGCCAATGCGGTACTGGGCTTTGATATCACGGACGCGTGTCTCCATGGTCCTGAGGATCTGCTGAAACAGACTAATTATGCGCAGAGTGGCATTTTTGTGGTGTCGGCCTGCTTGCTTAGGCTAATAAAAGATCGGATCGGCCAGCCCGATTATGTACTGGGTCATAGCCTCGGTGAAATCACAGCCTATTACGCGGCCGGTGTTTTTGATTTGGAAACCGCATTGGGCGTTATTCAAGCCCGTGGAAATGCGATGTTAGCGGCATGCAAACAAACCCCATCTGAAATGGCGGCGGTGTTGGGTCTTGAGCTCGCTGATATTCAAAAAGCCCTTGCGCCTTTTGCCAGTGCGCCCGTAGTGGCCGCTAATATCAACTCGCCCAATCAAATCGTCATCTCTGGTGCGTCGGCTCAAATGCCCGATGCGATTGAAGCCCTTAAGGCTGCAGGTGCCAAGCGTGTGATTCCGTTGCCGGTGGCAGGCGCGTTTCATTCTCCCTTAATGGCTACGGCTGCTGAAGCGCTGGCGACCTATTTAAAAGGGGTGACATTCTCAACTCCTCATATGCCGATCGTTCTCAACCGAACTGCTGAACCTACCATTAACTTTGATGATTTGGCCCAAAATTTACCCCGCCAAGTTGTATCGTCAGTTCGATGGGCGGAGTCGGTAAACAGACTCGCTCAGATTCCTGAAATTGGCTTCATTGAATGCGGTCCTGGTGCCGTTTTGGCGGGCCTCATCAAAAAAATCGCACCGGATGTCCCTGTTATCTCTATTGATAGCATAGCGGCTCTGGATAATCTGACTCAAATCCTATAGGAGACTTTAATGGACTTAACAGGCAAAATTGCATTGGTAACGGGCTCGACGCGGGGTATTGGATTTTCGATCGCGCAAAAATTTGCGTCGTTGGGCGCCACCGTCATCATCAGCGGACGTACCCAGGAGGCCTGCGACAAAGTGGCACAAGGCCTTAAGGACACTTATCCAGGTGACCACATCGGGGTTGCCGCAGATGTTTCTCAAATGGAATCGGCCCAGGCTTTGGTTCAAGCGTGCCTGGATCGCTTCGGTAAACTGGATATTTTGGTGAACAACGCCGGTATTACCCGCGATAACCTAATGATCCGCCTCAGCGAGGACGATTGGAATTCGGTTATTCAGGCGAATCTTAATTCCGTGTTTTTCTGTACCAAGGCAGCTATTCGTCCGATGATGAAAGCACGCAGCGGATCGATTATTAATATGTCATCGGTGATCGGAAAAATGGGGAATGCCGGTCAAACTAACTATGCGGCATCGAAAGCGGGTATCATTGGATTTTCGCAATCTGTAGCAAAAGAATATGGCGCAAAAGGGGTACGATGCAACGCGATTGCACCCGGATTTATTGAAACGGATATGACAGAGGCTTTACCAAAGGAATATCTCGATAATATAATGATCTCTATTCCTGCAGCGCGGCTAGGTAAGCCGGACGAAGTTGCAAACCTAGCAGCTTTCTTGGCATCTGACTTGTCATCGTACATTACAGGGCAGGTCATCGCGGTTGACGGGGGAATGACATATTAATTAGGAGGAAATCATGGCATTAACAGAAGCAGAAGTATACGAAAAGGTAAAATCAGTAATTGTGGAACAATTGGGCGTTTCAGCCGAAGAAGTTACTCGCGAAGCGTCTTTCACAGAAGACCTTGGCGCGGACTCATTGGACACCGTTGAATTGGTAATGGCGCTTGAAGATGAATTCGACACTGAAATTGCAGACGAAGAAGCTGAAAAGCTAACGACCGTCGGTAAAACTGTCGACTATATCCTGTCTAACATTAAGTAAGCCGAGACACCTGTGGCGAACAATCAAAGACGTGTAGTAGTAACCGGTATGGGGGCTGTTACTCCGATTGGTCATGATCTTGATCAGTTTTGGAACGGACTTATGGAAGGCCGAAATGGGGTTGAAATGATTACATCGTTTGATGTATCAGAGTATTCCACCCAATTTGCCGCCCAAGTCCGTGACTTTGATTTTTCGCCCTTTGTCGATAAAAAAGAAGAACGCCGAACCGCCAGATTTATTCTGTTAGCGGTTGCAGCTGCTGCGCAAGCGGTGGCCCATTCTGGGTTAGATGTTCATGCCGAAGCCGATATGGTGGGTGTGGAAATCGGATCCGGTATTGGCGGAATTGAAATTTTAGAAGAAACCGCCAACGTATTAATGACGCGCGGTCCGAGTAAAGTGGGACCATTCACGGTTCCGATGATGATTTGCGATATGGCATCGGGTATGGTGTCGATCAAAACCGGCGCGCGTGGTCCAAATTCTTGTTCGGTAACAGCGTGTTCATCGGGTGCAAACTCGATGGGGAATGCGTTTCATACGATTCAACGTGGCGAAGCAGTAGCAATGATTACGGGTGGTGCAGAGGCGGCGGTAACTCCATTGGGGTTGGCGAGTTTTTGTGCGGCGCGGTCCTTGTCGCAGCGTAACGATGATCCGAAGCACGCCTCACGTCCGTTTGATTTAAATCGTGACGGATTCGTAATGGGCGAAGGTGCCGGTATCTTGGTCTTTGAAGACCTTGAGCATGCCTTGGCACGTAACGCGACCATTTATGGTGAAATTGTTGGCTTTGGTGCCTCCGGTGACGCGTATCACATTACAGCGCCAGCCCCCGAAGGCGAAGGCGCGACTCGGGCGATGAAAATGGCCCTTAAAGAAGCCGGCATCGAACCCAATAAAATTGATTATATTAATGCTCACGGCACGTCGACTCATTTAAATGATAAAAATGAAACGGCTGCCATTAAACATATTTTTAGGGACCATGCCTATAAGGTTGCGATCAGCTCAACTAAATCGATGACGGGTCACTTATTGGGTGCAGCGGGTGCTATCGAAGCCGTCGCTGCAATTAAAGCGATTATGCATTCCAAAGTTCCCCCAACTATTAACTACGAAACCCAAGATCCCGACTGCGATTTGAATTACACCCCTGGAAAAGCAATTGATAAGGATCTTACCTATGTAATGTCCAATTCATTTGGATTTGGCGGACACAACGCGGTTTTGATTTTTAAAAAATATCAGTAGGTAGTAATGCCGATCATTGCAGGTGTAGACGAAGCGGGGCGAGGTGCCTTGGCCGGTCCTGTTGTCGCTGCAGCGGTAATTTTGTGTCCCGGGGATGCGGGCGAATATGCGGATTCTAAGCAATTGTCTGCCGCAAAGCGACGAGCGCTATTTCAGGCCCTGAGAGAATCTGGTGCCTGGATCGGTGTTGGGATCGTCAATCATCGACATATAGATCGAGTTAATATTTTGCAGGCCACGTTGTTGGCCATGAGTAAATCCGTCGCCCGGTTGGGCCAAACTCCCGATGAGGTCCTAATCGATGGCAAGCAAATCCCCAAGCAATTGCGTATCCCTGCCCGGGCTATCGTGGGTGGTGACGACACGGTACGATGCATTTCTGCGGCGTCGATTGTGGCCAAGGTCGTGCGAGATTTTCTGATGGAACGGTACGACCAGCGGTATCCGCAATATGGCTTTATGAAGCACAAAGGATATGGCACCCTCGCGCACCGCCGTATAATTGCCACCAACCACTTCTCACCGATTCACCGCAGAACCTTTATGGTGAAATTAGAAGGCCTCTAGATCTATGCGTGATGTTGGGGGAGCAGACTCGGTTCGATCTGGGCAGGCTGGAGAAAAATCGGCCGAATATTTTTGTACACATACGTTGGGTTTCAAGGTCATCGCCCGAAATTTTCGGAGTCGGGTGGGAGAATTGGATCTTGTTGCAGAGGACCGGCCGAATCGAACGTTGGTTTTCATCGAAGTGAAGGCGTATCGCCAAAAATCATTCAAATCCGGGGAAGCGGCAATTACTCGAAATAAGGCCTACCGGCTTACTCAAACAGCTCAGTTTTTCCTACTACGGCATCCGCAATATTCTCGATATTTCATGAGGTTTGATTTGATGGTCGTGGAGAACGGCCAAGTGGCTCGGCACCTAAAAAACATCAATCTAAACCCCTAAGTGACTATTTGGTCTTGGCAGTTTTATCGATGATCTCTAACCGAGCCCGCGCATAATCACGAGCCGCAAGTGCCTCAGTGAGGTCGTGAGAGTCATGACGGGAAGTGAGACGATTTTCGGCTTGATCCAATGATGCTTTGGCTTCTTCTAAGTCGACGTCTGAAACCGTTTCGACGGATTCGGTAATGACGGTCACTGAATTTGGAGTAACTTGTGCGAAGCCTTTAGTAATGAAAAGAAATTCGTGCACTTTTTGCGCATCGATAAAGTGGACCCAGCCTGACCGTAACGAGGTAAGGAGCTGTGAGTGATTGGGATAAATACCCAATTCACCGGCAATCGTTTTGAGTCCAACAAATGACACGTTGCTCTTTTCGATTTTGCCTTCCGGATGTACCAGCGTTAGGGTCAGCGAATCGCTCATTGGTTAGGCCTTCGCTAACTGCTCAGCTTTGGCAAGTACGTCTTCGATGCCGCCGACGTAGAAGAAAGCTTGCTCAGGGATGTGGTCATAGTCACCGTCTACGATGCCTTTGAAGGCTTTTACGGTGTCTTGTTTTTTGACATATTTGCCTGGGAAACCAGTAAACTGCTCCGCAACGAAAAATGGTTGTGAGAAGAATCGTTGAATTTTTCGAGCACGGGCCACGATGATTTTATCGTCTTCAGAGAGCTCGTCCATCCCTAGGATTTTGATAATGTCTTGTAGTTCTTTGTATTTTTGTAGGATCAATTTCACTTGGTTAGCCACATCATAGTGTTCTTGGCCCACAACGCGGGGATCCAAAATGGTTGAAGTGGAGTTCAATGGGTCTACCGCTGGGTAAATACCGGCGGATGCGATTTCCCGTGACAGTACGGTGGTGGCATCTAAGTGAGCGAAGGTTGTGGCTGGCGCAGGGTCAGTTAAGTCGTCCGCAGGGACGTAGATGGCTTGAACGGAGGTAATCGAGCCGGTTTTGGTTGACGTGATTCGGTCTTGCAATTCACCGACGTCGGTACCCAAAGTCGGCTGGTATCCAACCGCTGATGGCATACGACCCAAAAGGGCAGATACTTCAGAACCGGCTTGAACGAAACGGAAGATGTTGTCGACGAATAATAGAACGTCTTTTTGTTCTTTGTCTCGGAAATATTCGGCTTGTGTTAGACCCGTCAAGGCAACGCGGAAACGGGCACCAGGCGGTTCATTCATCTGACCATAAACCAGAGCAGTTTTATCTAAAACCCCGGATTCTTTCATTTCTAGCCAAAGGTCGTTTCCTTCACGGGTTCGTTCACCAACACCCGCAAATACCGAGTATCCGCCGTGTTCCATCGCGATGTTACGGATGAGCTCCATAATCAAAACAGTTTTACCCACGCCGGCGCCGCCGAATAGACCGACTTTTCCGCCTTTTGGATACGGGGCTAGCAAATCGACAACTTTTATACCACTTTCAAACATTTCCGTGGTGCTGGCTTGGTCTGCTAGGGCAGGTGGTTCGCGGAAAATTGACCAACGCTCTTCAGAATCAATCGGAGGGCCGTAGTCTACAGGGTCGCCCAGGACATTCATAATTCGGCCAAGTGTTTTTGCGCCCACTGGAACCTGAATCGGTGCGCCCGTATCGGCGCCTTCAGTGCCCCGGACCAATCCTTCGGTGCTGGACATTGAAACTGATCGCACGACGTCATCTCCCAAGTGTTGAACACACTCGAATACCATCGACTCGCTGCCATTTTCAATTTTGATCGCGTTCCCGATTTGGGGAAGTTGGTTGTGGGGGAATCGAAAATCGACTACCGGACCGATGACCTGAACAATTTTTCCTTTTAACGACATACTAATCTCCTTCTTACTGCGTTAAGGCGGCAGCCCCGCCTACAATTTCGGTCAATTCCGTGGTAATGGCGGCCTGCCGGGTGCGGTTAAACAATAGGGTTAAATCCCCAATCATATCTGATGCGTTTTGCGAGGCCGAATCCATTGCCGACATTCTGGCGCCTTCTTCACCGGTGCTGGTGTTCATGGCAGCATTCGCCAAACGCATCGCCAAATAGGCATCAATAAAATCGCCCAGAAATTGAAATTTGCTGGGTTCGAAAAAGAAATCAGGGCCAGAGGCTTGAGTCTCCGAGGGGGTCGGTAAGATTGGCAACAAGGCTTCGAATTCAATTTCGCTTGTTAACGCATTGATAAATCGGTTGTATGCCAGCGTGACTTTGCCAATTTCTTTGTTTTGCAATGGTTTAAGGATTGAATCGTTTAATACTGCATCGATACCTAAAAATAATGGTGCTTGAAATTGAGACCGTTGAAACCGAAATTTGGCATTTTTTGATTTAAAATAAGTCTGGGCTTTGTTGCCAATTAGAACCATTTCAATAGGGTGTTTGGCAGCCGCGAGATACGCATCGACCCGTTTGAGTAGGTTGGTGTTAAACCCGCCACAGAGTCCGCGGTCGGATGAAAACACAACCACCAGTTCGGTAGGGGATCCATTCTCGGTGAGTTGATAAGGGAGTATTTCACCCTCTAATCCACTCAGTAAATTGGTTTTGATGTTAGTGAGTGCATCCGTGTATTCCAAGCGAAGTCGCAGTGATTTCAAGGCGCGTTTAAACTTCGCGGCTGCCACCATTTTCATGGCTGCCGTCATTTTTTTCGTCTTCTTGACCGACGTGATTCGCTGCTTAATTTCCTTAATGTTCGCCATTTAACTCAATAAACCTTATCTGATCTCTTTTTATCCGATCAACTTTTGGGTTTCTTCAATTGCCTTTTTCAAAGTTGCTTCTAGTTCAGGTGTTAACGCTTTTCCTTTTTCCACTTCATCAAACCAACTGCTGTTCGTGGATTTGAGGTTGCTGAGCAATTCCCGTTCAAATTCACGGACCTTTTTGACTTCGATTTGGTCTAATAGGCCTTTAACGGCTGCATAAACTATCGCAATCTGGGCTGAAATTCGAAGTGGCGAATATTGATCTTGCTTCAATACTTCGATCAATCGTTTACCGCGCTCTAATTGAGCAACAGTTGATTTATCAAGGTCAGAACCGAATTGCGAAAACGCCTCAATTTCCCAATACTGAGACAGGTCAAGTCGCAGGCTTCCGGCAACTGATTTGGTGGCCTTTATTTGTGCGTTTCCACCAACCCGAGATACCGAAATACCGGCGTTTACAGCGGGTTTAATACCAGCGTTGAACAGGTCCGACTCCAAGTAAATTTGGCCATCGGTAATCGAAATAACGTTGGTTGGAATATAGGCTGATACGTCGCCTGCTTGGGTTTCGATGATGGGAAGGGCAGTGATCGAACCAGCGCCACGCTCATCGGAGTATTTCAGCGCACGCTCAAGTAACCGAGAGTGTAAGTAGAAAATATCGCCGGGGTACGCTTCACGGCCGGGAGGTCGTTTTAATAGAAGCGACAATTGCCGGTAGGCAACAGCGTGCTTGGAAAGGTCATCATAAACGATCAATACGTCTTTGCCATTTTCAGCGAATTCTTCGCCCAGCGCACACGCCGAGTAGGGGGCCAAGTACTGAAGCGTTGCTGATTCGGAAGCAGTGGCAGAAACCACGATTGAGTACTCCATCGCATCTCTTTCGCGAAGTAAATTTACGATCTGAGCAACGGTTGATTTCTTTTGTCCGATTGCGACGTAAATACAAATAACGTCTTGGCCTTTTTGGTTTAAAATAGTATCGATCGCGATGGCCGTTTT
>CANKTL010000011.1 GCA_947486405.1 bacterium | reverse complement strand
TTCCAGCGCACCTTCACAATATGTGATGGATTTTTAAAATAAAGTTGGCGAATGCGCTTATCAATATTTTGTCGCACCAATTCACCGGTCACGTAGCCAGGTAAATAGGCATCTGGGATTTTATCTTTCCAGTGGATATGGTGTTCGTTTTCTTTGAAAATACGAATTTCGATCAGATTAGAAGTAATCGGATCCGGTTTCGCGTCCGCTGAGGCAGAATTAAGGTTTTCAGGGGTTTGTGATGCCAACATACTTAATTATAGTCAAGGCCATTCGTTTTGACCAGCATCCCTGGCATTGCTAGTATCTGGAACGTGAAACGCACTAATTCATTTGGAATCACCCTAATAGTTTTATTAATTTTGGTGGGACACTCATCCACTATTCACGCAGATAGTTCGCCAGCAGTCGATCAGGTTGAATCGAATCTCAAAATGAATGCCAGCGAGCGACAAAATGTGGTTAACAATATGTTGGCCAAACCATTAACAATCAAAGATGCCGAGCTGGTTGCATTCTTAAATGCAAATAACATCTATGCGAGATATTACGATCTGCAACTTCACATTACTGATGCTCAGCAGGGACTTGCCATCACAAATCCGTCGGTAGGGTTCGGAATAATCGCTGATCGGTCGAATTCCCGTACTGAACTCACGATTGAACAGGACTTGATGGGTTGGATATTACATGGCACCAAAGCCTCGTGGGTAGATGCGTTAACAAAGGCTCAAATCATGGAGTTTTCCCAAGCATTCTTGGAATTTTCAACCACATTAAAAAAAGCCTATTATTCCTACCTTGCAGCACAGGAAGCCCATCTCATTCAAGCGAATTACGCCGACGCCGCGAAAGCAACCTTTGATCTTCAGAAACGCCAATACAAAGCGGGCACTATCAATGAATTGCAACTCAAATTGGGGGAAGTCACCGTTCAAAACACCATTTTTGAATTGCAAAAATCAGAATTGACACTGGCGCAATTAAGACTAGACCTCCAATTGGCAATGGGGCTGGATCCCAATCAAACGGAGTGGAAAATCGAGGGAAAATTACGCGAAGCTGTCCCCAAGATTCCGACGCTCACCGAGTTGGACACATTAATTGACACCAAACGACTGGATATCGCGGCTATTCGTTTTCGGATTACCGCCGAAGAAAATCGCTTGGATGCGCAAGAATTGCAGGATAAAATCGGCAGCCTGAAAGCTGGATTTATCGTGGCTCAGGACATTGACGGCAAAAAAACCATCTCTCCCAAAGTGGAGGTCGGCATTCCCCTTTTTAACCAAGGTCAATTAAGCCAATCGAAAAAAAACCAAGCCACGCGACAATTAAGCGAAACGATGGAGGATGCAAAACTAAAGGCGCAGTACTCGGTTCGAAAATTGGTCACGCAACTGGAGTACGAACATCAGCAAATCATCCAAATCAAAACCCATTTGATCCCGCTTCACGATAAAGTCGCAGATCTCACCCAAGCCCACTATAACAATTTGCTGGCGGGTACTTATGCCTTGATCGAGTCGCGCCAAGAAGAACTGAACGCTCGGCAAGCGTAAGCTAGACATCTGGCTGCCTTCTGGGCCACGTGGGCCGACCTTGAGGTGTCCGTAGGCGGAAGCCTGGAAGTTTCTAAATAGGCCCTGCTGATTTACGCCATCTTGGCCATTTTCGCCCCGCTTAACTACACCTCTGCCCCTGATGGTGCTAGATACAGGAATTTTTCCAAAAATCAGGTTTATTTACTTCTAGCAGGAGGCAAGAAGGTCAACCCCACCAAATGCATGGTTTCGCGTTTGCCTTCAGCGGCCTGGACAACACCGTAATTCAGCATTACCCAGGGCACTTGAATCTGAGCACCCCCGGTTAGCGAGCCATCAAACCAGCCCGCGCGAAGGGTTAGGCCGGGTGCAATTGCATATTCTGCGCCCAGATGGGGCTCGATCTGTGCCGTGCTTCTCCCTCGGTAATACACCAAGTCACTGGTCATAATCAGTTCGTCGCCCATCGTTGCATAAGTCAAACCGGTTCGTATTGAAAGTGGCACATTCACACGCTCGCCCACAATATCCTGGACGGTCATACCCACCCACATGCTCTTCGATACATTGGCAATGACGCCCAAATCCGTACTCCACCCGGAGGTCGAAACCCCCGAGACGGTGGAATTCACCGTTTTATACGTAACGCCCCAATCGACGCCTTTATTTCCTTGTCTAGAAAAACTAATTGCAAAAACAGCCGATTTATCGCCGTTATCCGTACCAAATGTCGTTAAACCCAACCCAAATGGCCCGATTTTGCCTCGGTGAGAATCGGCAACCGAAAAGGTCTCTTTTTTCGCGTCCAACACATCATATTCATAAAAATTAGACATCCGAGCCAGCACCGCCGGGTTATAAAAAATCGCCGTACCGCTGTTGGGAATAGCGGTTTGAGCGCCACCCATTGATAGGCCCTTCACCCCCACCCCGCTTTTTAAGCTATATTCGGTAAAATCGGCCGATAACGCTGAAATCGGACTCATTATCAATAGTAGAAGCAAAACCTGCCATTTATTCATATCTATCTCCTTATGACGCGGGCCTAACAGCCTGATGAAAATAAACTGGAGAAATAAACGATCTCGCCAAGTCCAAATGACGCTTGGCCACTGTAATTGCAAATCGTGAATCTAAGGTCAGTGCCACAAATTGAAGCAGTGGAAACTCGGCCAAAAGCCCTACAAAATCGTTCGGCAACACGCCCACAATTTTAAATGGCACATTAAATTTCGCAACAAATAATTTAAATTCCGCAGCGGTCATTCCAATCAATTCCGATTGAACCTCAACTTGCCCCTCATTCACACTAAGTAATTGCGTATTGATCTGCCCTTTTACCGACGGCGTCACGCCCAAATATGTACCTGAAAAATCGGCCACATGAGCGCCGATCCATTCGAAAGTGGTAATCGGAATCAACTGAACCCCCAAAATCTGAGCCAAAAAGTTAACCGTGGTTGCCGAGAGCCGAAGTCCAGTGTAATTTCCAGGCCCTGACACTAGCGCAATATACTGAATTTCACCCAGCGATTTATTAACGCTTTTGAGTTCTGATTCCAAGACATCAACTAAGGTTTCAGCTGAAAAAAAAGAAGGGTCCCAGGCGCGGCTAAGCATAACCCGATTTTGAACATCAATTACAGTCCAACCGTAGGGAGCAACTGCCAAATTAATTCCAACCCAACACATGATTTGGCAAGTATAGCAGAGCCGGGTTAGAATTAACTATTATGTCTGGTCATAGTAAGTGGTCCACTATCAAACACAAAAAGGGAAAAACAGACGCCCAACGTGGCAAGATTTTCTCTAAATTTTCGCGTGAAATCATGGTGGCCGCCAAAGAAGGCGGCGGCGACGAATCGATGAACGCCCGGCTTCGGCTAATTGTTCAAAAAGCCAAGGCCGGCAATATGCCCAACGACAATATCAAACGGGCCATTCAAAAAGGAACGGGTGGTGGAAGCGAAGCCAACCTGGATGCAATTACCTTTGAGGCCTATGCCCCCGATGGTGTCGCCCTGCTGATTGATTCCCTAACCGACAATCGCAATCGCACGATCACCAATATCAAAATTATTTTAAATAAAGCCGGTGCCAATATGGCCGAAAAAGGTGCCGTCTCTTATATGTTTGAGAAAAAAGGCATTTTTATTTTTCCGGCGGGTGCTTCTGAAGAAAAAGTAATGGAAGCGGCACTTGATGGCGGCGCGCAAGATGTTGTGACAAACTCGGATGGCAGCATTGAAGTGATTTGCCTCTTGGCCGAATTCGATTCTGTACGAAGCAGCCTTGAATCAGCCAAACTCAAATATGAATCAGCCGAAATTATTCAAGATGCTGAAACCAAAATTTCGTTAGAGTCCGAAGAAAGTGCAAGAAAAATTCTCGCATTAGTCGATAAACTGGAAGATGACGATGATGTACAAGCCGTCTACGGCAATTTTGATATTTCTGAGTCGATTTTAAATGGACTTGAAAATTAATTTTTTTGTAGATTTCCAAATTTGGATTACACTAAAAATAGTATGAGAAAATATTCTGTTTTGACCAAGGGCGGGTTGGCACTGGTCATGTTGGTTTTGGGCTCTAAATTGGGGCTTGGGGCGATTGCGTTTACCAATGGAACTGCTGGAAAGCTATTAATTCCGGTCGGGGCCCAACAGGTGGTGGTGTATTCATTTACCTTAACTGCCCAAACTGACAACGAAAGTTTGACTCGCGTAACGGTTCAAAATATTGGCGCAGGAACGGTTCGTTTTGGTGCTGGCATCAACAATGTTTCGATTTTCCTCGACGCCAATAACGACGGTATTTTGAGTGCAGATGAAGCGCAAACACCGTTAGGTAGCAAAGTACCTGATTCAGACACCGCTACCATTACCTTAAGTTCAGCCATCGCCAACGGCACTTCTAAAACATATTTAGTTGCCTATGACCTCAACGCGACCGCCGCAATCGGTCAAGTGGGGAACGTAACCTTAAAAGCAGACGGACTACTCAACGCCGCCGCCGGACAGATAAATATGGGAGTTGTGCAGGCCTCAAACTTCACGGTAACTGGGTTTTCAACCGCTACTGCGGTTTCGATTGCACCAGGTGTGGTCGTCCCCGACCAAGTAAAAATTGCAATGCTACGGCTTAGCCTGCAAAGCACCGGTGAAAATGTAGACACGCTTGAATTTACAGTCGCTAATGAGTCTGCCAATTTTGTAGATAAAAACGGCTCGCTAAATGGCGTTACTGCGGCTCATTTGTATTTAGATGCCAATGCCAATGCCACTTTTGAATCAGCGACTGACACGCTGCTCCAAACAGTTGAGGGAACAAACTTAACGACGGCCGACTCGGTCACGTTCACGTCAACCCGATTTTCAGCAAACCTGACATTGGCGGCAGGAACTGCACGCACGTTATATATTGTGTATGACTTGGGCGAAAATACCACCGTTACCAAAGACTCGGCCATCAGCGCCAAAATAACTGGCATTCGGGGTGCCGGGGCCACTTCCAGACTCCCGGTTTCGCTTCAAACTTCCACCCCAGTCACCCCGGCTCAGGCATTTGTTTCGGGCATCGCAATCGGCACGCTCACGGGCATCAATACAGGCACCTCGTTCGGCGCCGGATCATCCGCCGGCATCTTAAAAATGCGGTTACGGGCCCAAAATGGATCAGTGACCATGAACCAAATCACGATTCAAAACTCCGGCACCATTAAATATGTCACCGACACGCTCAGCAACCGCGGCATCACCCGTATAAATATCTATGATGACAATTTCAAAAACGAAACCTTGGACCCTGAAAAAGGCGACCGAAAAATTGGTACCCTTCGGCTGGGTAATGGTGCTGGCCAAACCGATACCCAGGCACCAGTTAACATCGTTGTTCCTGGCAGCACCGACGGACTCAACATTCCGACCTATAACCCCATCATCGACAATGCCACCACAGTATTTGTGGAATACGTGATTGGCACAGATGTAACCTCGGCAAAGGATGCGTCAGGCAACGCCACTAGTATGGCAACGGCGGAATTGGTTGCTGTGTCCGCCTCCAGCAACGTATCTAGAGCACTCGTGTCACTCACTGGCTCTTTACCTGCCGTCGCCACGCCGCCCGCCCGATTATCCGTTGGAGAAACCAACCTAATCATTAATGATGTCACCATTTTGGCCCCCGCTGACGCCTTCACAGGCCAGGTTCAAGTACCAATGCTGGGCTTTAGCCTAACCGCGGCCCAATCATTATCTTCGGCCAATATTCGCGTGCGCAACACCAACAGCACCTATTCGTCATTCGGGCAGGGGGTTACCAAAATCTGGTTGTATGAAGATAGCGGCGCCACCGTCGGCGCGTTAGATAACGGCGACAAATTTATTGCGGCCACGACCCAGTTTGAATCCTCCTCGTTGGCCACGCTGGGCCCCATTTCGATTCCTCAAAAAACCGTTCAATATTTGCTGCTATATGACATCGGCCTCACCGCTTCTAGCGTGGGTGCAGCTGCTCAAATTGATAACATTGTCCCAACAGGCAGCGGCACTGCCATTACATTTATTGGGCTCAAACCCATCCCGACCTCACCTGCGGTGTCCACCATTAACACACTTGCTCTGACCGTGAATAAAGTGGCGCTCTCATCCAGTACTGTGACCGATCAAACAGTGGCACTGGGGGTTGAAGTCGGCATTAAAAACAACTCCGCCCGAAACCTCTCTATTACACAAGCCTCTCCCCGCTTCTTTAAAAACAATGCCTACGGCGAAGACACAACCTATTCATTCGCGATTACCCCCGTCGACACTTATCCCCTCGCCATCGCGGCAGGGGCGTCGGTCACCCTGTCATTCACCGCCAATGCCAGCAACCTGGTCTTTGACGGCACCCTGGCTGTTGATGCGGCACTCACAGCCCAAGTAAACAACGCCACCACAATTATGGTGCAGCGCTTTAAAACCAGCGCCACCACCTGGCAATCAGCGTCGACTACAGTGGCCCAGATTACTGCCAGCTCCTCGACGGAAGACTACGACTGGGATATCCCCCGCGTTGTTCAATCGATGGCGATTCAACGTGGCAGCACTGATATACCATTCCTAAATCGTGACGCCGTTCCAGCCCACTCTCAGCTTAAAATTCAATTGGCAGAATCCGGTCGGGGTATTGACCCAGCTTCAATGATTTTGATTCGTAAAGGCCGTGCTGGTAACCAAACAATGATTCTAAATACGGATTACACCTACGGCGTCGATACCGGATTAATTACAATCCAAGATGTGGGCAATTCCAATGTTATTTTCGCGCTTGGCTTTACAGACAAGAACCGCAACCCATTGCCCGTCGCCAATATTTGGGTCACCGTTTCAAACGACCTCAAGATTTCAGAATTTTATGCGTTTCCTAATCCTTATGTGCCAAATGGCAGCAATATGACTTTCGGATTTAACGCCACTCAGCCCGGCACCGGCGTCATTTCAATCTTAAATTCTCGTGGACAAAAAGTGGCTGAAAAGAGTTTCGATATTTCTACCCTGGGCTACCAAAAAATCACTTGGGATGGCCGACGAACCGACGGCAACATTATCTTCTCTGGCATCTATTACGTGGTTATCACGGCAACCGATTCGAATGGAAACAAAACGTATGCGAACACACGACTGGCAATATATTAAAGGGCCCGCCATCGGCGCCATTATCGGACTCATAGCCACCTCAACAATATTGGGTGCAACGACCATTTCAAACCCGCAAGCCGAATATGCAGGGGCCCGAGCTACGTCGTTGGGAGGTGGGTCTCCGGTATTGATGGGTGAAACCAGCGCCATTTTCTTAAACCCTGCCGTGATGGCCGAAGTCGATGGTCCCGTCGCCGACTTTTCGTACTCTCAGCCGTTGGTTTCGTTTTCCACACTGTCAATTGTCACTGCGATGCCCCTTTACGGGTTCGGTGCTGGATTTGGCTTCGCCCAACAATCCGCCGATAATTTTTACGAAACAACAATCGAAGAAGATCGTATTCGCGCATTAAATAAATTCAGCGCCGGCATTCGAACTGCCATGGTGTCCCTGTCAAAATCATTTGATCACCTTTGGATCTTTCCTAAATTTTCAATGGGAACCAACTTAAAATGGAATAGCCAATTTATCGGAGCCGACCAACGCGCCCTAATCAGCGCCGATTTTGGTGGAGTATCCACGCTGATACGCCCTGTTGGATGGGTGGATAGCCTGACGGTGGGCGCAAGCCTAATTAATGGGGTGTCATCGGCAGCTAAATGGCCCAATGGCCTTTCGGGTACCTTCGCCCCCGAAATTCGTCTCGGTGCCACAGCCAGCACATTCAACGACAAGCTACGCCTATTTGTTCAAAATGAACAACGCTCCCCTGTAATCGGTGCGGAGTATGACCTCCACAGCAGCGTTCAGCTGCGCGCCGCCACCGACTTTAGCCAATTTGAAATCGGCTTGGGCATCATACTAGATCGCTTATCGGGCATGGGCCAATCACCAGTACGCCTTAAATTTGATTACAGTTATGTTCAATTGGGCAGTTCCTTGAATCAGGCCCCATGGAATTCGTTTACACTTCGGTATCTGGGACTTGCCCAGTCGTCTGCACCCGCGATTCAGTTGCCCGTCAACGGCACTCACACCGCGAAAGACCACATCGAATTGCAAGGTATTGGCCCTAAAAATGCGACCATTTCAGTGATCTCTAACGGGTCGCCGGTGAAGCGGGTGGAAAGCGACGGCAGCGGATACTGGAGTGCGGAAATTCCACTCGTTCCCGGCCAAAACCTGGTCCAAGCCCAAGCCAAAAGCGAAGAATCCCTTTCTGACCTGTCTCCGACACTTACCGTGTTTTCGGCCAAGGACATTGATCACGCAACTCCCGAATTTGAAATCATCGATGACCGCCTCATGGTTCGTATTTTACGCGGCACCACGCAACGCCCCAACGGACGTGTGGATACCCACCCGATATCATTCAACGAATCCGAGGGCTACTGGCGCGCCGATATTACCAACCTCCTAGACAGCCCCATCCACCACACGGTCAGCAGCAATTTCGCCACCATCAGCATTACGCCGAAGGCAGACGACGATGAACCCCTATCCACTGTTACCGTCCCCATCTTCTTGCGCTCCGTTCAAGGGCACAATAACAGCCAAACGTATGCCAGAACTGCGGCATTGGTCGGCGAAGTGAGTCCGCTAATCTCTGAACTCAAAATTGCGGGGAACAGTGTCGGTTTTAGCCAAGGATTTTACACAACGGATACCACCTTAAAGCTGGGCAAAAACAAAATCCCATTTGATGCCACACTCAAAAACGGGCAGGCCCTTACGCTATTCCTTCAAATTACACGGTTACGTGAGTTCCCAGATTTACTCGCGTCAGATCCCGACAAACGAACCATTGAAGGGCTTGCGACACTAGGCGCACTCAGCTTTATCAAACAAAGCGAATTTTCTTCGGCCAACAGCTTAACGCTGGGCAACCTTGTTGATTTCTTGTCAGCCCAATTGGGAATTGATAGCAAAATGGCTCAGAAAGCCTATACATTTGAAGAACTCAGCAGCCGATCAGCGCCAAATGAATCTAATTACCGATTGCTGGTAAACCGAGGTATATTGGCCCCACCGACTGGTTCCTATGTTCCCAATCGAAATGTGACCCTTGGTGAAGTAATCGATGCCCTGGCCAAAGCCGGCCTCGAGGTAAATGCCCCTAACGTGGGGTCAGACATTCCCGTTAAAAGACGAGAATTCGTCAAAATCCTCGCCACTTCTTCGGAGATTCAAACCAAGCTCACCAGCCTGTTTGGAAATTAGAAACGACGTTGGACTAAAGCCCGTATCGCCGTTCCATTACTGAGCTGCGAGACTCTAGCCACGCCTCATTTAATAGGCCCCCCTGTGTGATCCGAACTGAATCTAATTCAGTTGTGAGTGAGTCGATTTGAAACCGCATTGAATCTTCCACCATATAAAAGTGAAAGCAAAACACCAAAAAAACACACCCATAAAATACCGTTACCCACTTTGATTTCATAACCAAATCCTTCTCCACTAAAACTCCCCAACCACCACTATGCGACTCGTTGTCCGGCAAGGTCTCGAAACCCCGACCATTTCGAATCATTGCTCGGATGCAAAAAAGACAATTCGCCCTTTCGAATCGATTGCACTGCCATTGATAACAACACCAGTTTTCTGGGTTTAGACTGAATCCAAATTTTCATTTTATTTTCACCTCTCTTTGTTTACCACGCTTTCGTTTGTTCCATAGGTAACTTTACCACGCTTTCGCACGGTAATCAAGGGGTGAATGCCAAAAACCCCCGGCTTTCACCGAGGGTTTTGCGTGGTATTTTGAGGCTAATTAGCTTAGCGAATATCTAATTTCTTGGCTTGAAGATCTTGAGATTTAGGGAGCGTAATTTTGAGTTGCCCCTTATCCAATTTGGCCTCCGCCTTTTCAAAATCAACTTCACCGACTCGGACACTGCGAGAAAACTTACCATGTCGAATTTCACTCAAATGGACACCGTTTTTCTCGTCGCTCACGGCACTTTTCTTTTCACCCGAAATCGTCAGCACCCGATCTTGATACTGGATTGAGATGTCCTCCCGGTTGACACCCGGTGCTTCCAAAACCACATAGATGTTTTTTTCATCGCTTTCGATATCTACCGGTGCCACTTTTCCGTCATAGGCACTCGAGGCGTCCCCAAAGAATTGCCGAATGGCCTCATCAAATGGCGTCACATAGTGAACGGATCGACGTGAAGGGGTTAAGCATGTCATTTTATTTCTCCTTTTAAAATTTTTTAAATTAAACAAACACGGAACTGCAAAATGGTTTAATCTTCGCCTCCTTTTTGACCTGACGAGTTTCCCATTGCAACACCGATGCCAATCGAGTTGTTTAAATTTTATACGGAGCTTTAAAGACTAAGCGACGTTTACTGGGGCGTACTTCTTGTCGATGTAGTTCTCTAGAATCGCGATGAATTGGTCTTTTACGTCGTCACCCTTGAGGTTTTTGAACAACTTGCCATCCACGTATACGGGAATCGACGGTTTTTCAGAACTGCCGGGTAGGCTGATACCGATATCTGCATATTTGCTTTCACCGGGACCATTCACCACACAGCCCATTACGGCCATATTGAGTTGTTCTACGCCCACATAGCGCTGTTTCCACTCCGGCATCTTGGCCTCGATATATTCGGTGACATCTTTAGCAAGGTGCACGAATTTGTCACTATTGGTTCTGCCACAGCCCGGGCAACTGGTAACGCTGGGCATAAAATAGCGCAGGCCCATCGATTGTAGGATTGCTTTACCCGCCTTAACCTCTTGATCGCGGCTTACACCGGGCTCAGGCGTCAATGAGACGCGAATGGTGTCACCGATACCCTGCTGCATTAGAATAGCCAGGGCGGCTGAACTAGAGGCCACTCCCTTTAGGCTACCACCAGCTTCGGTGAGTCCCAGATGCAAAACGTAATCAGATTGCGCCGCAAGCAGCTGGTATACGTGCACCATATCTTGAAGCTCAGACATTTTGACGCTTAAAACGATTTTTTCTTTTTTCATTCCCAATGCTTGGGCTTGCGCTGCACTATCCAGTGCGCTTTTGACCATCGCGTCATAAACAACGCCTTTAAAGTCTTTGGGCTCTGGCAACTTTGCGTTTGCATCCATCATTGAGGTAAATAGGTCTTGATCTAAAGATCCCCAATTCACGCCAATACGAACAGGTTTGTCGTGCTTCAGGGCCACATCGATCATGGTGGCAAAATTGTCGTCGTGGGTTCGACCTTTTCCAACGTTGCCGGGGTTAATCCGGTATTTGGCCAAAAGGCGGGCAGTGTCAGGGTACTTGGTTAATAGAATGTGCCCGTTATAGTGAAAATCTCCGATGATGGGGACATTAAACCCTTTCTTCTCTAGCTGGGACACAATCGCAGGGATTGCAGCTGCGGCTTCGAAGTCATTAACGGTGAGTCGTACCAATTCGGATCCAGCTTTGGCCAGTTCAATTGTTTGAGCAACCGTGAGATCAACATCGGCGGTAGGTGTGTTGGTCATCGATTGCAGGACTATCGGGTGCTCAGATCCCATTGGGACATCGCCAATTTTAACGGTAGTTGTTTTTCGTCGTTGAATTTTCATAGTAGGCAAATTTTAGCAAGGGCATTTGGAAGCGGCAACACATTTTAATTCTCCGTGCGCAGTTTGACGTTGGTTAAGGGAGTATCGTCTTTATCGCAAAAGCAGAGCAATCGGACCTTCCTGTTTGTGAATTGAGTGCCCAATTTCAGATGACCAAACAACTTGGTTGAAACGCTCAATAACGTCGGCAAGCGTTTAGTGACTCCCCCATTAAAATCTGAAATCTGAAACGAAAAGGTCGCATCTTTCGAGTACGACAATCGGATGAGATGGCTATGGGTCGCTCCTGGCCCCGCACGCCGTTTTCCCTCAATTTGAACATCCACAATCCAATCTTGAACTCGCAAACTTACATTTAATGTCGTTTCAAACATTGCCAAATGGCGCAGAACCCCGGCCTCAAGGTCAAAAGCCGTCCCAAATGGCTATGCGGGGATGCGAAATGATGACCCTTTACACAGAAACAAAAAATGATTTTTTTTATTTTAAAAACCGATAACTATAGAACTGTAGTATTAAAAATTCGGAGAAAACAGTGAAAAAACTTCTTTCTTTTACCCAAGCGAGTTCTATTTCTTTAACTGATGATTGGGCACATCTTCCCTTTCAGGGCGATGGCAGCATCGTCATAGAAAACAATAAATGGGGCATTAGCGGCGGAAATGTCAGAGGAGACAAGTACACGCAGAGTATCACTCCCAACGGATGGTCTTGGGAGGTTTCAGACACCAAAGTATCTAGTATTGCCGGGTATCCCGAAGCAATTGTGGGAATCAAACCATGGACCTCCGGTCAAAAACCAACCGAAATTTGGCCAATCCCTGTCGCTAGTTTAGGATCGCTGTCATTTGACATCAGTTTTAAGGTCGAAGCCATTGGATCCTATAACACCGCAGCAGAATGGTGGTATTTAAAATCGCCTGAGATGGCGCCTCAAAATATTGTGGCAGAGGTCATGGTTTGGTTTAACAAAAGCGAACTCGACCCTTTTGGAGAACATGCAGGCGCTTGTTGCATTGCGGGGACGGAATACGACATTTACGTGGGAACAGTAACCCATAGTGCCGAAGTTCCCGGTGGCTGGGCCCTAATTTCGCTAGTGTGCAAATCTCCTGTTTATGAGGGGAAAGTCCGCGTGCCCGTAGGAGAAATAACAGAAGCCCTATTTTCAAAAAGAATACTCAACCCGGAAACAGCTCAGTTCCTGCCCGGCTTTGAATTCGGAAATGAAGTAAAAACAAGCCAAGGCAACACAACATTGCACGAGTTAAGCATGAGCACTCCCCCGGCAAAACAAAGCAAAGCTAAGTTTCGCTCCTAAAGCCACTCCCCAATTTCCATAATTTCCCTAAATTCGGATGAAATCCGGCCTGCAGGCCGGGAGCGAAGCGATTGCGAATCTTTGGCAGGAGCCAAAGTGAGCAAAATATAAATAAGGAAGTATCACCCACCAGCCGAGCAATAAACTTATAATCATCCAACCAAATAAATTCGGCTGGTGGGTGGTACTGGAATCGAACCAGTGACCTCTACCATGTCAAGGTAGCGCTCTAACCAACTGAGCTAACCGCCCTAGAATCTGGAAAAATACCATTAAATTTTTAGTTTGTGGAGACGTCTCCTTTAAATATTGACCTGTTTTTGGCGGACGTTGGATGCGACATGGTGCTTAATACACCACAAACAGAGCTGAATTTACGGAAATCCTTGTTTTTCCGGTTTACGAAAGGGGCCTAGTAGAAGTATTATCATTGGGTATGATTTGGATTGGATTTGTTGCCTTAATCGCAGCCCTAATTGCAATTGACCTCGGAGTCTTTCATAAAAAAGATGAAGTGATTTCAATGAAATCGTCCTTAATTTGGACCTGTTTTTGGGTATTCCTGGCCCTTCTTTTCAACGGATTCGTTTACTATCTTTATCAATACAATCCCTACGATTTCATTGCGAACATCCCTCCGTCCAAACATCCCGGCGCATCAGCGGCATTAACCTTCTTTACCGGCTATATCATTGAAAAGTCGCTTAGTTTAGACAACGTCTTTGTTTTTGCCTTGGTATTTAGCTATTTCAAAATACCGATGAAATACCAACACAAAGTCTTGTTTTGGGGAATTCTGGGCGCCGTCGTATTCCGCGGTATCTTAATTATTTCCGGTGTGTATTTTATCGAACGATTCCAAATCCTAACTGTGCTGCTAGGTGTATTCATTTTATACACTGCGGCCAAAATGATGATTGATAAAGAAGAAACCTTTAAGCCGGAAGACAACTTTATTATTCGTTTTTTGACCCGCCGAAATCTGGTATATACCGGCGACCATGAAGGCCGGTTTTTCATTTACCAGAATGGCAAACGACTAGTCACCACCCTCTTTTTAACCATGATTATTATCGAACTTTCCGATATTGCCTTTGCGGTAGATTCAATTCCTGCAATATTTGCGGTCACGTCTGATCCCTTTATTATTATGACCTCAAATATTTTTGCGATTTTTGGGCTTCGCTCTCTCTATTTTGTGTTGGCCTCTAGCCTTACTAAATTACGGTATTTGAAGCAAAGTCTCATTTTCATTTTGATTTTCATCGGCGTCAAAATGGGACTGCATGAAGTATTTCATGTCCCCACCTATGTCACACTGATGTTCATTGGAGGTACGCTGGCCACCGGAGTTGCCGCATCACTTCTTTCGCCACCTGAAGCAGAAGGAGAAATTCCCAAAACCAAGTTAGATTTACACGGGTGGGAAAGCTTAAAAACTCACAAATGGGGACGTACGATCCTGGCTACGGCCATTTTCATCATTCTGGCGTTAATTGGCCTCATTTTATTTAGGTCAGCAAATCTCAGTTCACCATTTGGATGGTAGGCTGCTGTATGAAACGTGTGCTGTTGGGACTCATTATTGGATTGGCCCTATTTGGCAGCACAACGATGGCAGCAGATGCACCGACCCCATTGGTATCAACAGGTAGCATTGTCGTTCATTTAAGCGAATACGTTCCTACTCACGGGATGATCGTTCTATCACTTGCCCGCGAAAAATCGGAATTTGTATCTGCTGAAGTACCGGTATTTCGTCAGGCCGAATTCAATCCCAGCGGTAACAGCAAAAGCATTAGCTTTGAGAATATCCCCTTCGGCGAATACGCCGTTAAGGCCTACCAAGACCGCAACGCCTCTAAAAAGCTCGAAAATGTAGTGGGATTTCCCCAAGAACCCACGGGGTATTCCAACTACCACAGCGGCATGCTTCCCCCACCCTTCAAAAAGGCAAAATTTAGCCATCAAGCGAGCACGACTCCCGTCCATGTCATCATTCGAAACTTTAAAAAATAAGCCCCCTCAGCAAGAATTGTCATGAATCGCTTTTTTTTGGCTTTTATCGTTATTTTTGGCTTCACCATCGGAGCATCGGCGTACTTTTTCCACAGCGTTTTGTGGCCCACACCGACCCATGAAACCCGGGTACTCATTCGAACCGGCCAAACCACCCACCAAATTGTAAACGTGCTCCACGAAAAAGGAATTACCCCGTACCCTAAAATCCTCGAAGCGTTCCTGCGCATCAGCAAGGTCGATCGGCACCTCCACGCAGGTCGATTCACCTTGGATACTCCCTCCTCGTTCTTCGACATCGCCAAAACCCTTAGCAAACCCGTAGGTCCGGAAAGCTTGGTGCGGTTTACGGTTCCCGAAGGGTATAGCGCACTTGAAATCGATCAAAAACTGGCCAAAGAAGTCTTAATTGAGCCCGGCGAATTTCAGAGATATATCGACAAGGTTGCCAAGAAAAAGCTAAGTGAGAAGTATCCGTTTTTGGCCGATATCCCGATTGAATCCGTTGAAGGCTATTTATTTCCCGACACCTACTACTTTGTAGAGGGCACAACGGTAGATGTATTGGCAGACATGATGATAAAAAATTTTCAGGACAAGATATGGGTCACCTGGGCAGCCTCGCCCCATCAATGGATGACATTCCACCAAATGCTAACGCTCAGCTCAATAGTCGAGAAAGAAGCATTGATGGGATTTGAAATGCCCAAAATAGCCGGTGTATTTAGAAATCGATTGGCCAAAAATATGTATTTGGAGAGTTGCCCCACGGTCACGTTTGCGATGGGAAATCCATCTAAACGCTTTTTACTGTATAAAGACTTGGATTTCGTATCCCCTTACAATACCTACCGGAATGCGGGGTTGCCCCCAGGTCCGATCGGAAATCCCGGCTTAGCCGCCTTCCAGGCCGCACTAATCCCGCAAACAAGCCCCTACCTCTTTTTTGTCGCAGATGGCGCCGGAACCCACTTATTTAGCCGTACTTATCAAGAGCACGCTAACAAGCAGATGGGGCTATTGGGCCGGGGCATTAACAAAGCCCCAGACGCCACAATAGAAGTCAAACGCCCCCTCAAAAAGCCCTAAACGCGGGCTTTTCGAATATCCAGCACGTTAAGGCGTAACACCTTCACACGATTGCGTTGCTGATGGCGATTACGTTGGTGATTGCCACCGCCACGAGGACCGCCTTTTTGAACATCGTCCACAAAGAAAATAATGTCGTATTTCACTTTGAAATCATTGGTAACCAGTTGTTGGTATTTTTCCCATATGCCAAATCCAACAGCTTCCATTGTGATGGTGCGTTGCATATGACCTTTTTCAACTGAGCCAATAACGGTGAAGTTCAAGTGAGGTGTGCGATTCTTTTGATACTTGTTCCCAAAGGGGCGAACAGTTGGTCCAAAGGTTACACCCTTCATTAAGAACACAGGATATTCAAACTCTTGGCCAAATGGAGATAGTTTCTCAAGCTCAGCCATAAATCCGTGATTCACTTCGTCGATATCGACGACGTCAGAGATTTCATAGGTATATTTAAATTGTCGCGCAGGCATATCTTCCATTTTTTCGCGGACCATTGAAACAAAAGCATCGTAGTCATCGCGGTGGAAGGTAAATCCACAGGCCTGGGAGTGGCCTCCAAAGGAATCAATCACGCGCATGCCAGCATGGGTTTGCACCTGAGTTACAAACAGCCGGCGGCCAAATTTGTCTTCGAAATCATCTTGGACCGATTCGATAATATGGTACATATCGATGGCCGGGATGCTTCGGCAAGAACCACGGAAATACTCTGTACCCGATGATTCAGTAATAATAATGGCGGGTCGCAAAAAGCGGTCTTTCAAGCGGTCGGTGTCGATCCCGATAACGCCTGGGTTCCAGTCTTTACCGCGAACCACAACCACACGGTCTTTAATCGGATCTACTTGGGTTTCAATCAAATGCTCAATTTCGTCTTCAATTCGAGACGTAATCGCTTTTCGACGTTCGTTCACTTGGTCTACCATTTCAACTTGATTACCAATATCAGTCTGCGCATCTTCAGCAGATTGGGATTCTTCTTCTGGCTTAGGCGCGGCCGGAGCATCTGACTTCGCTGCCATAGAATGGCTAAGCTCTACTACTTGGTTAAAGTCTTTAATGAAGGCATCTGCACGACGCGCATTTTTCTCGCCTTTACCGATCAACAGCAAATCGACGGCAAACACAGAGTCCGGAATACCTTCTTCGCGGTCACCAATTCGGCCTGGAGCGTTCAATCGTGGCGCAATGGTTCGGCTAATATCACGGGGACGCAATACGTCGTAACCACGCGATGAAATGTTGCGAAGTGCTTTTAAGCCTTCGTAGCGGGTACTGTTCAATGCCTTCACACCGACGGTAACCATTACACGGTTCATCGGCTCTTGCAGAGTCATACGGTCAGACAAAGTACCCAATGACGCAATCGATAGCAAATAGCTTTCAAGCTCTTGCGGCAATTCTTTTTTCATATGATCAAAAAGGGCGACGATTAATTTAAAGGCAACCGCTGCACCAGACAATTTTTTCTCTGCGTTCGCACCGGGTACAGTTTGGGGGTTAACCAAGGCCAAAGCCTCTGGCAATTTTCGACCCAAAATATGGTGGTCGGTAATGATAACGTCGATGCCCACGGTATTCGCATAAACAACTGCCTCAACGTCTTTAGAACCGCAGTCTGATGTAATAATCAACTTGGTGAAACGTTGACGCGCGTCATCAATAATCCGTGGTTGAAGGCCGTGACCTTCTTTGGCGCGAATTGGGAAGTCATAATTTACATACGCCCCTAAGAACCGAAGACCGGCAACCAAAACAGTGGTACCAGATATACCATCCGCATCCGGGTCACCGTTCACCAAAATGCGCTCTTGGTTATTAATTGCATAGGCAATTCGCACAATGGCTTTTTCCAGCTGATCTGGCGCCGTTAAATTCTTATACGACCGGATCAATTCTGCCGGCGGTGAAATAAATTCTTTTAAATAGTTCACATCTTGCTTATCAAGGCCCCGCACGATCAAAATTTTGGCCAAACGCTGCGGAATATTCAGCTGCGACGCCAATTCAGACACGGCCTGCTTATCAAAACGGGTTAAATGCCAACGCTCAATTTGCCCAAACTCCGGCTGGGTTAATACATCTGTCATATTACAATCTCCTTACAATCTCTTCTAAAACTGGGCTAAATAATCGGTTACGATAATCCGAGAGATAAGATCGATTTCATCAATCCATAAAGATAAACGCGGCTAATTGGAGTGAGGTACCAAAATGTATTTTCCAACCTCAACTACCAATAGAGCAACGGGTTCACCCATAACTCAAACTACTTCCTATCCTACCAAAAAGGTACCCAGACGGGCAATGGGCCGTTTATGAAGTGGCGTCGTCAATCCATTCCTGATAGTCCAACATCGACTGTTGAATCACCCGGTGCGCCAGCTGGTGTCCGTAGACTTCCGAAATCTGGCACGGACCCCGTTTAGATTGCGGCATTTGCTTGTAAGTTAAGAAGTAGTGTTTCAGGCGCTCCACGATGGCCACTGGAATTTCGCTGATATCGGTGTAGTGCCCATAGGTAGGATCGGAATGAAGAACCGCAACAATTTTGTCGTCGGCCTCTCCGCCATCCAACAACCGAAATCCGCCAATACAATGGGCCTTCAGAATAATCGCACCGTGGTTAATGGTCCGTTCGGTTAACACACAAATATCCATCGGATCACCATCCCCAACCACATGCTGTTTACCAGTCGATCTCATCGATTCGCCCGCCACACGCGGCCCACATAGTGTCTGCGGAATAAACCCATAGGGTGCCGGACAGGTACTGGAATATTTTTGAGGTCGATCTACTTTGAGGTGCCCCGACTCTTTGTCGACTTCATATTTTACGGTATCAATTGGGACGATTTCGATAAATGCATTTACGGTTCGCGGCGCATCTTTGCCAGCGGAAATCCCATGCCAGGGGTGAGCCAGCGTCATCAGACGGCTTTTTGGATCTTGATTTTGTGACATGATGTCTCCCAGTGAGTGTATTGCGAAATGCTGATATTAAAATTGTAGTCATTTTCAAGGGCGGTTGGCAAGCTAAGGCTTTTTCGATAAACTGGTTAGGACCTGAGTTTTTCTTAGGTCTTTTGCCGAAGTGGCGGAATTGGTAGACGCGCTGGTCTCAAAAACCTGTGGGGGCAACCCCGTGTCGGTTCGATCCCGACCTTCGGTACCATAATTACTACCAAACCTGTAGAAAGAAATAGCACTCATGAGCCAAAATTGGATTCCTTTTTTAGCTGAGCTGGCAGACATTGCGCAGCCCATTGCCAAGCATTATTTTCGAAATAAATCCCTTAAAGTAGATCAAAAAAAAGATTTCAGCCCGGTTTCTGAAGCCGACCGGGAAATCGAACTTAAAATCCGAGAATACACGGGTCAAAAATATCCTGAGCTTTCAATCGTCGGCGAAGAATTCGAGATTAAAGAATCCGGTGGCAAAACTAAGCTAATTATTGATCCCATTGATGGCACCCGAAACTTTATCTTAGGGATCCCCCACGTCGGTGCTCTTCTGGCTATTGAAGAAGACGGCGAAGTTATTGCCGGTCTTGTTTGCTCATTAATTGATGGCAATCGCTGGTGGGCGCAAAAAAATTCGGGCGCGTTTTATAACGGCGAATCGATTCATGTAACCTCAATTGATAAATTAGAAAATGCCCAAGCGTTTTATGGCAGTTTATACGGCCGCGAGTCTGACGAAAGTTATGGAAAAGGCGTTCAAGAACTATTGAAAAAAACCTACCGCCAACGCGGTTTTGGCGACTACTACGCTCACGTCATGGTGGCGATGGGCTGTGGCGAAGTTTCGTTTGATTTTAATCTCAATCCTTGGGACATTGCGCCTCTGAAAATTTTGGTTGAAGAAGCAGGCGGCAAACTCACCGACTTAAACGGCGTTCCGACCATTTATACCCGACACATTGCACTCTCGAACGGTGTACTACACGACACATTACTGTCGTATTTAAAAAACTAAGCAGGGAAATCACCATGGGATTATCAGTCGGAATTGTTGGCCTTCCAAACGTGGGGAAATCAACCCTATTTAACGCCATTACGCAATCACAAGTGGAAGATTCCAATTACCCCTTTTGCACCATCGAACCCAACTCTGGCATCGTGACAGTTCCTGATGCCCGTTTAGACGCCTTGGCCAAAATCAGCGGCAGCAGCAAATTGCTGTACGCCACCATTGAGTTCACCGATATTGCCGGATTGGTTAAAGGGGCATCCAAGGGTGAAGGATTGGGCAACCAGTTTTTAACGAATATTCGCGAAACCGATGCCATTGCTCACGTGGTACGCTGCTTTGCAGATGACAACGTTACGCACGTGCACAACAAAGTAGATCCCGTGGCAGATGCCGAAATTATCAACTTGGAGCTCATCCTGGCCGATTTAGACGTGGCTAAAAAGCGGGTCGAGTCCCAGCAGAAAAAAATCAAAAGTAATAACAAAGAGGAAGTCATTCGCTTAGAAGCCTACACTAAAATTTACACCCATTTGGAAAGCGAACAACCGGTGCGAACATTAGTTCTAACTGAGGACGAAAAAGCACTCACCAAAGATAGTGCGTTTTTAACCCAGAAACCAATGATCTATGTGGCCAACGTCGGCGAATCCGAATTACCCAAAGGAAATGCCTTTAGTGAGGCACTGTTTCAATATGCAGCGAGCCAAAATTCCGCTGCAATTTTACTCTCTGCAAAACTTGAAAAAGAAGTTTCCAGCTTAGATGAAGCAGATCGAGGCATGTTTTTAGAAGAATTTGGCATTGTTCAATCTGGGTTGAATCAACTATCGGCGGCGTGTTTTTCGCTACTCGGATTGCAAACCTATCTCACCACAGGGCCTAAAGAAACTCGCGCTTGGACAATTCCTGTGGGCGCTAAAGCCCCACAAGCTGCAGGGGTAATTCACACAGACTTTGAAAAAGGCTTTATCCGCGCCAATATTGTCGACTTTCCTGTATTTGTGGAATCACAGGGTTGGAAAGGCGCCAAGGAAAAAGGCTTAGTTCGCCAAGAGGGCAAAGAGTACACCATGAAAGATGGGGATGTTGTTGAATTCTTATTCAACGTTTAGGCCATTTCAATAAGCGCGCACATGATCAATTTTCGCTTTGCTTAACTACACGCTGCGCTGAAGCTCCGCTCTAGGTAGTCTGCGCAAATCGAGAAATTGCCCCTGAGCACGCTTTTGAAACGGCCATCGTCCACTGACTCGCTAAACTACCGCTTTGCTTCGCTTGCTGGGGGGTTGGTTTGTGGGTATTTGTTGGGATTTTATTTGGGGAGGGAATCCGATTTTGTGATGGAATCTTGTTGAGCGTAGGGACTTTATTTATTGAGGATGTTTTGGTTGAAATTGGTGATAAAAGGGGCTTGTTAGGTGTTGGAATACGGTTGGGAGTGCTTTGTTTAGGCGCTGTCACCGGTTTTAAGGGAACGGGTGTGATGGACTCGGTTGGCTTCACCGGTGCCGCTGCTTCTAAAATTGGGGCCGCGTCAGCTAGTTTGTGCTTGGGAATCACGTCTGGGCAGTTGAACAAATATACCTGACGAACTGCGAACAAGTCTTTTGCCATGATTTGAAGATCGATTGGCGTGACTTGATCGGCCAGCTTAATGCGATCCGTCCAATGGGCCAATGGCACGCCTTGGACAAGCCCAGTGCCCATTACTTGGTCCCGGGATTGCAGGGCATTTAATTGGCTGCGATAAGAAAATTTTTGCTGGGAAATCGCGGTTTTTAGTTCCATTTCGGGCACCAGAATCGTCGTCAGATGATCCAGTTCATCTGAAATAAGCTGTTGCACCTTTTGCGCCTTGTCTGGACTGGTTAGCGCATAGACAAAAAACATGCCACCTTCAGGGCTCGGTAGGGATTGGGCATGGACCATGTAGACTAAGCCATCGGTCTCGCCACGTAACTTTCGGTGAAGCCGGCCGCCAGGGTATTCCATCCCTGACAAAACAGCATCCAGGGCATCAACCACCACCTGCGGTTTTAAATCCAACACAGTGGGACTTTTCATGGCCACGACTACCACCGACACGGGCTGGTTAAGCGACGCAGTCACGACTTCCGAATCCGCTGGCGGCACAAAGTTTAACGACCGAAAGGGCTGCAACAGCGATCGGTGCTCAACCGACTTCGAAAAATGATCCTGAATCAGGGCCATTACTTCGGCCTTCTGATAGCCCCCTGATACAACAATCACCATATTGCCGGGATCCATTAGTGCGCCATGCCATTCTAAAATCAACTCGCGGGTGAACTTATCCGCCTTGTCGGCAGTTCCCTCTAACGGAAAGGAAAAGGCATGCGACCGATAATACCCGGATTGAACACGCGCCATGACTTGCTTAAACCATTGATCTTCCCGCTGGCTGATTACCGCTTGCTGCTGATTTTTGGCCACTTCAAAGGAGTTCGCATCAAAGGCAGGGTTCCAAAAAGCGTCTGCAAATTTAGGCAATAAACTGGGCACATCATCGGCCAAGGCTGTCATTTCCAACGATATCGACCGCATTCCAAAGCGACTTTCAAGGTCCGCCCCCCGCCCCTCAAAGGCAGATTCCAGCGCTGCCCGATTCCACTGCTTTGATCCCTTACCCCACAAAAGGCTGAGCAAATATCCCATCCCATTACTGTCCCAACTTTCAGCACGCAATCCACCCTTTACATAGGCACGAACATTCACGCGAGCCACGCCATCCGGCGGCATCAACACCACACGAATACCGTTAGACAACTGAATTTCATCTGGTGGTTGAGGTGCCAATTGCGCCTCTTGATTACTAGAATTGAGGACCTGATTTTTACCTACCAATACGGTTGTCACCATGCGATCAAAATCCAAATACTTAATCGCCGCTTGTTGGATCTCCGTTGCCCCCACTACCTGCATACGATCGGTATAGACCTGAAAGAAATCAGGGGTACCGCTATATAGAATCGAATTACTTAATCCACTGGCGATCTCATCGGTACTGTCAAACCCGCTCAAATAATCCATTTTCTTTTGGCGTTTGGCCGCTTCTACCGGCTTGGGATCCAATTTGGCCGATTTAAAGGTA